>NZ_CAMPQC010000003.1:0-336333 GCF_946902955.1 Corynebacterium sp. Marseille-P8863
CCACCAATTCGATCGAGTCGCTGAATGCTGAACTGCGTAAAGCTACTCGAAACCGGGGTCAGTTCCCGAACGATACCGCGGCGCTGAAGACGCTTTGGCTGATGATCTGCAACATCGAGGACAAGCGCGCTGCCCAGCGAGCGAAGAAAGCAAAACGCGACATTGAGCGCAACGGCTATATTGAAGGAGCGAAAGCCACCGGGTGGAAACAAGCCATCAACCAACTAGCCGTGGCTTACCCCGACCGATTCGCGGACTACCTGTAAACCAAACCCCCGCACACAAACAATCGGACACTCTCATCAGGAAGGTTCCCCCAGGCACGCCGTGTCAACTATGTCGTGACTTCGGACACTGTCGGGGACACGCTGTCGGGGACACGCTGTGAAGTGGGGGTTTCACGAAACCTCCTGTCGACCGAAGGAATACGGCCGCGAACACAAAAATGACCCGCTCCGTTCATCGGAGGGGTCATTTTTCTTTGTCTGAACGCCGTTCCTGCTCGGGTTATAGCGCGGATTGTTTATGAGCGCGGACCGAGCCGCGGAAGAGTTTCCGTACTCATCTGGTGGCGCGGTTTTTGCAGCCCGTCATAGCGGTCTTGTTGCTGTGATCACGCAGGACTGGCTGCGGGTAGTTGTTGGGGTCTGAACCGAGAGGGGTGCGCCCGGTCAGGACCGTTTGGAACGCTGCCGCTACGTCAGAGCCCGAAGGCTCCGCCACTGACGAGGATCACGATGCCGAGGCCGATGAGAACGACGGGAAAGAGGATGCCCTCCCAGCGTTCGAGCACTTCCGCGATCGGGGGGCGGGTGGCGACGAACTTTGCCAGGGCCACCAGGACCGCAACGAGCGCGAGGAAGATAACGCAGTAGGCGACTACTGCGAGAGGTTCCACGCTGAGGAATACAGGGGTGTAGACGCCAATGTTGTCGCCACCGTTGGCAAACGTGACGCCTGCGACTGTCCAAACGCCGACCTTCTTGCCGGCAACCTTGGCCTCGTCGTCATCGTCGTCATCGTCTCCGCGCCAAGCCTCCCATGCGGCCCAGAGGCCGATGCCCAGAGGGATGAGACCAAAGTATGGAATAGCTGCCGGGGGCAGAAATGCTCCGGCGCCGATGGTCACAAGGATCGCGGCGACGAGGATGCCGGCAAATCCGAGGTACTGGCCGGCCATAATGCGCGCGGTTGTGCCGCGCTGGCCTGCCCCTCGCGCGAAGAAGAGAGAGAGCACGATGATGTCGTCGATGTTGGTAGCTGCGAACAGGCCTATCGCCTGCAAGACTGCGGTGAGGATCATGCGCCCTCCCCAGCTGTGTAGCACCCGGGAAGCGAGCAGGCGGGATCGATGCACGGGGCGTCTTCGTCTACTGCCAAGGAGGCATCGACCAATGCAGTCAGCGCCTGCGCCAAGTGCGGATCGGCGATCTCATATCGCGTCCGACGCCCCTCGGGCTCGGAGACGACAATCCCGCAATCGCGCAGACATGCCAGGTGGTTGGACACATTCGGGCGTGTCAGATTCAAAGCTCGAGCCAGTTCCGCCGGGTAAGCGGGATGGTCGAGCAAGGTCAAGATGATCCGCGATCGAGTGGGGTCGGCCAGTGCACGACCCAGGCGGTTCATCACGTCGAGACGTGAAGCAATAGTCAGCATGCACTGAACTATACAGCGAGCACTGAACTAGTCAAATTCCGGGTAGCGGTGCAGCTGTGTGCGCTGCTCAAAGGACAGTGGAAGTGGCAGAGATTCCGGCAAGTTGCGAAAACAGCGTCGCCAGATCAAGGTTCATGTCGTTCGTGAACTGGGCGTAGTTCGGGAAATCCGAATTCAAGCGCGAAGAAAAGACCCGAACGACCCGAAACTTGATGACCTGATCATCTTGAACCGGGAAGGCTCGAACAAAATTGTCGACCTGACCCGCAACCTCGATTCGATTCCCGTTAACGGCGAGAAAACCTCCAGGGTTGACGATGGCGTTCTCAACCGCATCATCGCCGACCAAAGCGAACTTCAACGGCTGTACAAGCGAGACCCTAAGGCGCTCCAGGCACTCGTAGAAGCCGAGACCTCGGCCGCTGAGATCAAGGGAACTGAAGAACCATCGCGACGTCGTTAACACTATGCAATCGTGGCTCGATGACCACGAAGCGTTTGCCGAAGCGAAAAACGCGGCGGGTGGCGATGAGAAGGCGTGGCAGAACCTTCTCGAAGCCAACCCATGGGTCCTCGGCATTGGTCTCGGAGATAGGGCTCTACACCACTTGGGACGAGGGAAGACTTGAGCAAACAGTTCGCGGAGCAAACCTGCACACTTCCGGGAAACGTGCCGACGCCTTCTTAGTGTCCAACGGCCTGCTGCGTTCAGTGGCGCTGGCAGAGATTAAACACCCGGACACGCCTTTGCTGACACGGGACCAATACCGCAGTGATGTTTACGGGATCAGCCGCGAGTTCTTCGGCGCAGTAGCCCAGGCCAAGAAACGGTTCTAGTCGCCAAAGAGAGCCGCGCTAGCTGGATTCCCAAGAGGGACACCGAGGGCGGCAGCACTGGCGACGGTGCGAATTTGGTCGAGCCACGCTCGTTTTTGGTGATCGGCTCCATGAGCGACTTGTGTAGCTCGCAAGGAAACCGGATTGACGCGAAGTTCCGTAGCTTTGAAAGTCTCCGCTCGAACCTTAAGTCACCGGAGGTGCTTACCTTTGACGAACTTGTCGAGCGGGCGCGGTGGGATGTGGAGCTTGCCGAGAAGCGAGAAGGCGCGGAGACGGAAGTTCCTGACTTTGAGTTCTAAGACGAAGTTCCTGCTCGCGGCATTTGCTTGACTACTGTCGTGTAACCGGAGGAGGAACCCGGTGTAACCGGGGTGTAGCCGCGGATCTGATATAACTGGTCAGGGTGTTTCGTGAAAGCCCCGAAGTCTCGAGACATCGTTCCGGTTATGTCTCGAGACTTCGGGGCTTCTTTCTTTTTGTTGCCGTTATCGCCGGGCCCCTGCGTAGGCGTTTGGCCCCCCTGTACTGCATTCTCGCCATGCCGGTATCGGTATCTGGCGAAGCGGGGCGCACTGGCTTCATTGGCGGTAGTGATCCTGAAATCCATCACCCTCCGGCACATTCATCGTGCGAGGGTCAGCGGGGTAGTCCCCACCCCAGCGCGCCTCTGAGCACCCGCTCCATTACCCCACCGAAGTCGTATACGGACATGCCTGCGTGCGGACCAGCACGAAGGAGGTAGCGCGACACGTGCACGCCGAGCAGCACCGTTGAGAGGTCGATGACGGCCTCATACGCGCTTGCGGTGGTGGGGCGGGGTGCCGCGCCTTGATTTTTCCGCCTCAGCGAGAAGCTCCCTCTCGATGTATCCGGTGACAGGGGCTCGGGTGTCCTTGTCGTTGAAGACGAGACGGAGGGTAGCGAGCACCTGCTCTTTGTGGATGAGGGACGCGTCGAGCACGCAACCCGCGACGAAGTACTGGAACGCACCGGAGCGGATTCGATGGAAGACGCATTTTGAGCGGTGATGGGACGATGAGGGTGACGTTAGCCGTCGCTAAGCGAGTGCTCACGCAGCTGCATCGGGACCCGCAGACCTTGATGCTGGTCTTCGTGGTGCCTTCGCTGCCATATTGGATGCTCATTGATACGCCAACGTTCGGGGGTTCGCGCACGCGATCTTTGCGCTGTCCCCGTTCCAGGTGATGTTCCTCGTCGCGTCCATCACGACGCTACGCGAACGCCGACGAGGCACACTCGAGCGCACACTCACCATGCCCGTATCGCGTGGCTCATTCATCCGCCGGATATGTGTTGGCGTTCGCGCTGCTCTCATTCGTGCAGGTGCTGATTACGGTCGGAGTGTGCGTGGCGTGGCTCGGCGTTGAGGTCGAAGGCTCACTGTGGGCCTTCGGAGGGATGACGGAGCACAGCGCGTTCCCACAGAGCAGCATCGCCATCGACGCGGTCTGCTTGCTGGCGTTCAGCGCGGTGCTGATCGGCGTGGCGTCGCTGAGCCTGGGCCGCCGGACAACAAACGTGTCCACAGAGGTAGACCACCCGACCACACGTCAACGCTGCCTGACAGAGTACTGCAACCTTACTCAAAGTTCGCTTACACTCACCAACATGAAACGAGGACTCGCCAGCACGCTCCTGCTCGCCTCCGGCCTTGCCATCAGCGCATGTGGCGCCCCGAATGCGGTACAAGATTCGCCCGAAACCGTGACGGTGAAACAGACCGTCACTGAGTACGAGGATCCGACGCCCGCCGAGACGGCACCACCGGCCGGGGAGGCGGCCCCGGAAGCCCAGCCGGAGCAGCCCGCGCCCGAGGCTGCGCCGGCACCTCCGGCGGGGAATCACAACATCAATGTCGGCCAGGTCGGCGGCGATTGCGGAACAACCGATTCCGGAATTCCGATCAAGGCAGGCTCGGCGACCTCGTGCGAATTCGCCGCCGCGATGTTCGATGCCGCACTGCAAGCCACATTCACTGTTACCCACGTGGCGTCCTCAGAGGTTACCCAGGTGCCGCATGCAGCGGTCACGGTCGCAAGCCCCGTCACCAAGGAGACGTACAACCTTGACTGCCGTCTGGGCAGCGACTGGGCAACGGTGACCTGCGAAAAACCCGAAGACCGGACCGTGAGCGCTTGGTTCACCCCCGAACTCCCAGACCGGATGAGCAACTACGTCGACATTGTCGAGAACTACGGATAGCGTCCCCCGGGAGACCGGCGGGGGTCCGGGGCGGCCGTGCCGGATCGTATACGTCGAGGCCGCAGGGGCGCCGATAAGCTGCCGCTAGAACTCAGCCGGCATGATGATCCAGGCGGCGAGATAGGCCAGGAACATCGGGAAGATGCCAAACAGGAGCAGGATGACGGCCAGCACACGGATGACGGTGGCGTCCATGTCGAAGTAGTCGGCGAATCCGCCGCACACGCCACCGATCATCTTGTTGGTCATGGAGCGGGTCAGGCGCTTCGGGGCTTGGTTGGGGTTGTAGCTCTGGTAGGTCATGATCGGTCCTTTCTCTCAAATCCTTGTCGGTACACCACCCATTAAACGTGCCTGGGAGGCGGCCGACAACGGGGTTTCCCCGGAGATACACCCCGATCTTTGACCCCTAGGGGGTGTTGTACGGGCGAGCGCGCTCCGTCATCGGCTGCGCACCGCGGTAGTCAGCGTAGCCTGGGACGTTGGTGACGTCCATGATTCCTTGGAAGAACTGCTTCAGCGCGCCAACGGTGCTGGGGTCCATGTGGTCAAACACCACTCGGCGGACACTTTCCACGTGCTCGGGGGCGGCCGACTCGAGGCGGCTCATGCCCTCCGATGTCAGGCACACCAGCACTCCCCTGGCATCTCCGGGGCTCTTCTCCTTGGTCACCAAACCACGCTTTGCCATCCGCGTGACCTGGTGGGAGGTCCTGGAGCGGTCCCACTCCAGCTCGCTGCATAGGTCCCGCAAACGGAGCGCCTGGTTTTCCGCCTCCGAGAGTGTGACCAGCACCGAAAACTCGGACGAGGAAAGGTCGGACTCCGCCTGCAACGTGTCGTCCAGCACGCGGGAGACCTTTCGCGACGCAGCGAGCATGAGGCGCCAGAGTTCCTGCTCTTCGTCGTTCAGCCAGCGGGCATCGTGTTTCATACTCTGCACCATAGCGGATGTGACTGCCCTAACAAAATAAGTGAATTCAGTTCGGGCGCTCCCGCTCCTCTCCTTTCCGCTAGTCCGCGTCCCCGCCCGCGAATGCGCTCCCAGCCTGTTTGAGCTCGTCGATGTGGACGGTCCGAGCAGCGGCAACGCGGTCGAAGCGCTGCGGGAAGCACGTGAGCACCAGCACCTGCGCGGTCCTCCCCACTTGAGAAAACAGGGTATTCATCAGGGCCAGGCGCTCCGGGTCGGTCGCACCGAGTGCATCGTCCACCACGACCGGCACCGGCGCGGAATCCCCCTCGGTGGACACGAGGTCCGCAATGGCAAACCGTGTCAGCAGCGCCAGCTGTTCCTTCGCGCCGCCAGACAGGGAGCTCAGCGGCACGGTCTGCTCGCCGATGGAGCGGTCCGTAATCTGCAGGTCGTCGCCGAAGTTGAACGCAACGTCCTTGCCGTAGATGATGCTGGCCCGTTTGCGCACCGCGTCGCTGAAAGGCTTGGTGTACTTGGCGCGCGCCGCGTCGCGGTGCGCGTGCAGCGTCTCCCGCAACAGGCGGATCGCGTCCGCGCGACGGGTCGCCTTGGCAAGCGCGGTCTCCGCCTTGTCCAGCACGGCTTCGGCCTTGTCCGCCTTCTCCGCGGCGCCCGCCGCCTGTTCGATCCGGCCGCGCAGCTCGGTGATGCGAATGGTGGCCTCGTGCTTCCGTTTCTGCATATTGGCAACCCTGGACTGCTCGCCCTCAAGCAACGTCTGGGTGAGCTCCACGTCCGCCTCGGCCGCGGCGGCGGCGAGCTCGTCGGCGTCCTGCTTTGCCGATTGCAGCGCCGCGGTCGCTGCCGCGAGCGCCTCGTCGAGCGCCTGCTGCGTCTGTGCGGTTTCTGCCGCCCGGAACTCCTTGTCGGCGTTGGCCATCTCGTTCGCCTTCGCCTCGAGGCGGGCTTCAAGCACCGCGAGTTCCTTTGCCGCCTTCTGTTCCGCGTAGGGCTTCAGCGCTGCCTCGGCGTGGTCCGCTTCCTGCTCGGCCTTCGCCAGCGCGGCGCTGGCCTCCTTCACAGCCGCCTCCGCGTCGGGCTCGCTGATCTCACTCCTCGCGCTGTCTGCCGCGTCGGCCAGTTCTTCCAGTACCGTCACGAGGCGGTCGCGCTCCGCGACGAGAGTATCGCGGTCCGTGCCCGCAAGCACGTCCTCGCGCCGTCGGCGCGCGGCCTCCACCTTGGACTCGTGCGCCTTGTACGCGTCGCGCGCGTCGCGCATCGCGTCGACGGACTCACACCCGGCGTCTTCCAGCAGGCCGGCGAGCGCCTCCTCCGCGTCCAGTACCGCCTCGCGGGGGTCCTTGGCCCCCTGGGCTGCGCGGTAGGTGAGGTCGTAGCCGCCGATGGCCAGCTGTGTGCCGTCGAAAAGCTGCACCTCGGTGCCCTCGTCAACGCGCACCTCCCGCCCATCAACGTCTATGGTGCCCTGCTTGCCCGCGATGGCAAGCTTTGCCGACGCCGCGTCGCGGAGCTTCCGCTGCAGCGCCACCTCGTTTTCTGCCGCCTCCGCGGCGCGCACCGCCTTCTCCGTGATCTCCTTGCTCGGCGCCTGCTCCAGCAGTTCCTTGTATGCCTGCTCCGCTTCGTCAACGCGCGCGAGGTGCGCCTTGAGCGTCTCGAGGCGGTGCGTCGCGCGAGCGACGTCGCGGCGCTGCTCCGCCTCCTTCACCGCGGCCCGGGCGCCGACGAGCGCTTCGCGGGCCGTCGCGGAGGCCGTGCGAAGCTGCTCCAGCTTGGCGGCTTCCTCCTCGCTCGCGGTTCGTGCCGGCTCGAGGGATCGTTCCAGCTCGGTGTGCTCCGTGCGCAGGGTATCGACGCGCTCGGCCAGCGCGGCACGTGCGGCCAAGTCCCTCTCGGCGCGCTGCACCTCAGTTGCTGCCTGCGTGTACTTCTTCTGCGCGTCCGCCACCTTTTCGGCGAGTTCCTTCGCCTTGGTCGCGTCCTCTTCGCGCTCGGCCAGGTCGGCCTGCGCCCCCGGGAGCTCCGCGTCGACCTGGGCGATCTCCTCCTCGCGGCGCGACACCTCGTCCACAAACGCGCTGAGGCGCTCCACTTCGGCGACGCACGCATCGCGCGCTGCCGCAGCGGCCTCCACGTCTTTTTCCAGCTGCTTCACCGCCTTCTTCGGCTTCGGCGGCGTGCTGTTGGACCAGTACTTGGCGTACTCATCCTCCACGGCCTGCATGAGCTTCGTGTCCTCGGTGGCGGAGTCGCCCTGCTCGTCGCTGCCGTCGAGCGCCCTGGTGATCGAGGGCACGCCCGCGGCCGCAACGGCTGGGTCCAGGTCTCCCTGGCGGAGGAAGAGCGTGTCCATGAGCGAGCGGTCCAGGTGCTCGTCCAGGATTCGGAACAGCTCGTCGTCGGCCTTCCTGCCGGAGAAGTTTTCCCGGCGCGGCGCGCGGACGGTCAACTCCGCCTTCTTCGACTTCACCCAGCGCTTGTGCACCACAAAGGACACTTCGCCCACGGTGGCGTCGAGCCAGACCTCGGGCCCCACGTCCTTGCCCACGGGCGCGTACTTTTCCACCTTGTTGCCGCCGGCGGTATAGCGCTCGCGCAGCACCAGGTCGAGCGCGTCCAGGATGGTCGACTTGCCCGCCTCGTTCGGCCCGTGGACGATCACCACGCCCGTATCGGGCAAGTTCTCCAGCTTTAGGTGGTCGATGGCGCGGAAGTTCTTGATTGTCAGGGAGTGGATTCGCATTTGGCTACTTCGCCTCCTGGGAGAATCGGAACAGCAGGTTGACGGCGTCGCGCGCGGTCGGATCGCCCTGCGCGGCCTCGCCGACGAGCTGGTGCATCGCCTGGCTGGCGTAGCCGGTCAGCGGGAGGTTGTCTAGCTCCTCCTCCCCCGGCTCAAGGTGCAAGTCCATAAGCCGGTCCCGCTCGTACAACGCGGCGAACACCGGCTCGAGCGCTGCCAGTTCGCGCGCCAACGTGCGGGTCGCTTCGAGCCCCAACGTTCCGGTGAGCGCGTACTTAATCACCGTGCGGTCCTTGTCGGGGTACGCCCGCAGCTGGTCGATGACCTCGGCGACGTCGTCGGCGTCGGTCACCTCCCAGCCGAGCGCGTCGAACGTCCAAATCCCGGTGCGTACCTTGTCCACGGACACCTCGGAGGCACCGCCGTCCTTGGTCACCGTGACCACCAGGGCGTTGCCGGAGTCGGATTCGCCGCCAGCCACAGCGCCCGAGAAGCCCGAGGAGCCCGCGGGGCCCGAAGTGCCCGAGCGCTCCGCGTAGTCTGTGGTTTCCGGGGCTCCGGAGAACCACACCTTGCCGGAGGAGCCCAGCGAGGCCGTCGAGTGCGAGTCACCCAGGGCGACGTAATCAATCACTCCGCGCGAGAGAGCATCTTCGAGGGGGTCGAGGTGGATCAAGGCTTCGTCATCATCCGTGCCAAAGCCCTCCACCTGGCCATGGCCGACGAGGATGCGGACCCGGTCCGAAGGCTCGAGGGCGCGGACCGCCTGCGCGCACAGGTCGTCCGAGGGATATTTGGTCAGCAGCGGCGCGCCGACGATGTCGACCCCGTCCACCGCCTCGATCGGCTCCGAGGACGAGAGGACGGTAACGTTCTCGATGTCCTCCGTGCGGCTAAAAATTGAATCCGCAACGAGCGGATCGTGGTTACCCGGGAGTAAGAAGACCGGGACCGGCAGGCGGCGCAACGCCTCGAGCGCGCGGCCAAGCGTGCGTTCCTCCAGCGAATTATGTTCGAAGACATCGCCGGCAATCACAATAAACTCCGCGCCGCGATCGCGCGCCAGGTTCCCCAGCGCGTCGATGGAGCGCTCCCGAGATTCGTCAAAACGAGCCTGGGCCTCGGGGCTTAAGAACTTTCGGGTCATACCGATCTGCAAATCGGAGCTATGGATAAATGTTGTGTGCGTCATGCTTTACACAACTACCAGGCCGACCGGACACCCGCCCTACCAACATAGAACTTATATTCCAAACCGCCGTGTTGAGCAGGCAGTTTAATCGGTGGTGAGGTCATCGTACAGCTCGGTGATGTCAGAGACCGCGCGCAGCTGATCGATGTTGGTAAAAGACACCGTCTGCATCGCCCGGTGCAGCAGCCCCGTGTCCGAATCATCAATCATCGGGGCCACCTTCGGGTGCGGCAGCGGCGGCAGGTCCCGCCCAGCCCAGAAGTACTTGGATCCCGGCTCGGTGTTCTCCCGCGCGATGGACGTCGCCTCCTCGCGCACCGCCTGCTCCACCGACGCCATGCTCAGGTCGCGCAGCGTAAACACCAGCGACGGCGTGGTGTGCACGCGCGACGCCGCCACCTGGGCCAGCGCCACCGCGTGCTTGCACACGGACGCGCTGTCCGGGCACGTGCAGGAGAAATACACCTCGTTTGGGTTGGAGAAAAGCATCACGTCCAACACTGTGTCCGGGAAGTCGCCTTGCATCGCGCGCTCGAGCGCTCCCGGGTTGCGCGCCAGCTCGCCGACCGCAACGCGCACCTCGCGTGGCGCGCGGAACGGCAGCATCATCGAGACTTCGAACGGGTAGTTTTGGCTGCCTACCACGGAGGCGTTGATCCGCGCGTTGTTGAACTCCAGGTTCACCACGTGGCCCTTGGAAGCGTAGTCGCGCCCGCGGTTCGCCCGGCCCAGGTCCGTCTTGCGCAGCGCCGCGTTGACCACGCGCTGCGCGGGCGCCGACATCGTCGATACAGCGCGCGCGGACAGCACCTTTTCGCCGGTCTCCTCCGCGGACGAGACGCGGCGGCGCTCGCCAAAGTTGGCGTAGATGACGTTGTCCTCGCTCGGACGCTTCTTCCCTGCCACTTACTCGGTCCTCCCTCGGAAGCTGATCAGGCGGGCCAGATCCTCGGTGTCCAGCTCCGTGATCCACCCCTCGCCCTCGCCGACCACCGCGCCGGCCAGGTGCATCTTGCCGTCCAGGACGTCCTGAATGGACTCCTCCATCGTGCCCTTGGTGATCATTTTGTACACGGTCACGTCCCGGCGCTGCCCGATGCGGAACGCGCGGTCCGTCGCCTGGTTCTCCACCGCCGGGTTCCACCACCTGTCCATGTGAATCACCACGGAGGCGGCGGTGAGGTTCAGCCCGGTACCGCCGGCCTTCAAGCTGAGCAGCATCGCCCGCGGCCCGTCGTCGCGCTGGAACTGTTCCACCATCGCGTCGCGGGCGCTCTTGCCCACCCCGCCGTGCAGGAACGGCACCTGTTCGCCCAGCTGGTCCGACAGGTACGGCTGCAGTAAGTCGCCGAACGCCTTGTATTGGGTGAAGATCAGGACGCGCTCGTCGCGCTCCACCGCTTGGTGCAGGAGCTCCATGAGCTTGGTTACCTTGCCCGAGCGGTGTGCGCCCCGGATGGTCACCGGCGAGCCATCGCCGAGAAAGTGGGCCGGGTGGTTGCAGATCTGCTTGATGCGCGTGATCGTGGCCAGCACCAGCCCGCGGCGCGCCATCCCTTTGCGCTGCTCGAGCTGCTGCTTCATCTCGTTCACCAGCGCCGTGTACAGGGCCGCTTGCTCCTGCGTCATCTCCACGGCGACGACGTGCTCGCTCTTTTCCGGCAGGTCGTCGATAATCGCGGCGTCCGTCTTCACGCGCCGGAGGATAAACGGCGCCGTGAGCCGCTGCAGCCGCTCGCCCATCTCATCGGCCAGGCCTTCGTCGCGCCGGGACTCGATCGCCTTGGCAAAGTGGTTGCGGAAAAACGCCTGCGAGCCCAGCATCCCCGGGTTCACAAAGTCCAGCAGGCTGCGCAGCTCGGACAGCTTATTTTCAATCGGGGTACCCGTCAGCGCAATGCGGTGTCGCGCGGGGATCGCCCGCACGCTTTTCGACGCCTGCGTCCCCGAATTCTTAATCGCCTGGGCCTCATCGCACACCACGTGATCCCACTGCACCCGGGCCAAATCCGTGAAGTCTCGCCCGACCACGCCGTAGGAGGTAATCACCAGATCCGCCTCGTCTGCTTTGGCAAACAGCTCGTCGCCCTTGGACCGGTTCGCGCCGTGGTGGACCACCACCTTCATCCCCGGGACGAAGCGGGCGGCCTCGCGCGCCCAGTTGCCCACGACCGAGGTCGGGGCAACCACCAGCGTCGGCCCGGTGCGGCGGCCCGCTGCCTCCTCTACCGCGAGCAGGGCGAGGAGCTGCAGCGTCTTGCCCAGCCCCATGTCGTCGGCAAGCACTGCCCCGAGGTTGTTGCGCGACATGTAGTAGAGCCAGTCCACGCCGCGACGCTGGTATTCGCGCAGCTCCGCGTGCACTGCCTCGGGGATGTCCACGCGCTCCGGGGCGGGCCGGTCCTGGCCGCCGACGAGCGAGGTAAACCACGTCGAGCCGGAGAACTCCACGGGCGATTCCGTCGCCGTCTCGAGCGCGAGTTGGCGCAACTCGGCGGCGGACACCTGCCCCTTGGTCTCGTCGTCAGCGAGCTCCTCGTAGCGCGCGCGGGCCTCGTCCGCCAGCTTGCGCAGCTCCGCGGCGTCGTCCGAACCGGCGGCCTCGGCCAGCTTGGCGCGCGTCTCAGCGGCCTCCGCCTCCAGGCGCGCCTTGTCGGCCGAGCTGCGCTGCAGCCGCTTCATGTACTGCTTGGTGCGCGACAGGTCCTTGCCGTCTGCAAGCACCCACTCGCCGCGCAGCTTGACCAGGCCGGACTTGGAGCGAACCAGCTTTTCCATCTCCTCGTCGGTCAGCTCCATATCGCCGAGGGAGACGTGCCAGTCGTATGAGACGAGCGTGTCAAAGCCCATCATGGTCACGGTGGAGGAATCGTACGGGTTCTCCGGGCGGGTCACGTGCAGCTTCGCCGAGGTCTCCGCCGTGGACCACGCCTTGGGCAGCATGACGGCAAACCCGGCCTGGCGCAGCTTCGACGCCTCTGTCTCCACGAACCGGACAATCTCCTCGGTGGAGAGGAAGCTATCCCAGTCGCCCCGATTCCGGTCTCGGATCGCCGACCCCTGGCGCGGGTGCCGGCGGGAGTCCACCAACTCCGTGACGTCGATCGCCGCCTCGATGGACTCGCGCAGTGTCTGCGCGGTCTGGGCATCGAAGTCGGACAGGCGCGCGGGCCGCGGGGCGTCCGTCCCGGCGCGCACCTGCACACGCACGGGCCACTGCAGGTCCTCCGCTTCCTCTGCGGCGTCGGCGTCCTCCGGTTCGTCCTCGGGGGCTTCCACGAGGAAGACTAGCTGCAGGTTCACCGCGGTAATGGAGCCGCCCCACTCGTTGATCTGCTGCACCAGCGACGCGTTCCCGCGGCGCAGCGGGGTGCCAAAGACCAGCGACGCCACGAAGTCGTGCCACGGGTAGGGCCGGACTCTCGACGGCACGCCCACCGACTGCAGCCGCGCTGTGGCGATCCAGTGCGTCAGGGTCTGCGCGAGATCCTCGCTCAGGTTGGGGTTGTTCAGTGAGAGCACGCCGGGGGCGGCGGCGATCATCTCCGCCAACCAGCCGCGCTCCTGCACCCCGGTACCCAGCTGCCACTGCGCATACCAGTTCCCGTCGCGCCGGGGCACGTGGATGGTCACCCGGCCCGCGCGCACGAATTGGTTCAGCCCCAAGTACGCGCGGACCAGCCAGCGCAGGTCCGGGGCGATCGTCTCGCGCTGCGCCCCGGTGCTGAGCATCGAGCTTTCGTCCAGATGCGCCAGCGCGGCGAGGAACTCGATTGCGGTGCTCGGGGAAAACGTCGCCGTCGGTGCGCGCAGAATCGCCTCTTTGCCCTTCGGCGTTTGCAGCTGCAACCGCTGGCGGCCGCGAAAGTGGTTCTTGCTCAGCAACGATTGCACGTGTGACGGGAATGTCCCGTCGCGGACGGCATCAATCGTGACAACTCTGTGGCCAGAGACCTGCTCAATCCAAACATTGAGCCCGGACTCCGGCAGCCAAAGTCCGTGGAGCAGGTATTCAGGCATACCCACCCTTATACCACTCCGAGGAATTTTCCGGGCTCGCAGGTTCGCTCGCCGGCGCGGACGACCACACGTTTCGTCCAATCCCCCACATTGCACATCTGTGCTGCGTTACGCTTTTTCCAACTCATTACCTAGTTACCCCCAAGGAGATGCACGTGACTGAGAGTTTCTGGCTCGTCATGGCCATTGTGATCTACTTCGGTGTCATGGTAACAATCGGGTTCTACTCGTGGCTCCAGACGCAGAAGTACGACGACTATGTCCTCGGCGACCGCGGACTCAACCCTTTCGTTGCCGGCCTTTCGGCTGGCGCATCAGATATGTCCGGCTGGCTGCTCATGGGACTTCCCGGCGCGCTCTTTGTCTCCGGCATGAGCGAGCTCTGGATTGTCATCGGCCTGTTCCTGGGCTCGTGGGCCAACTGGAAGTGGGTCGCGCCGCGCCTGCGCGCCTACTCCGAAGTATCCAACAACTCGATCACGCTGCCCAGCTTCTTTGAAAATCGCACCCGCGACACCTCGCGCGTCCTGCGCATCGTCGCGGCCGTGATCATCATCTTCTTTTTCACCTTCTACGTCTCCTCCGGCATGGTCTCGGGCGGGCGCTACTACGAGTCCACCTTCGGCGGCAACTACCTGGTCGGCATGCTCATCGTCGGCTCGATCACGGTCCTCTACACCTTCATCGGCGGGTTCCTTGCGGTTTCCTACACCGACGTGGTCCAGGGCGGACTCATGTTCCTCGCCCTGCTGGCCGTGCCCATTATGGCGCTGGTCGCCGTGGACAACCCGGGCGAGATCTTCTCCTACGCCACGGACCACGCCTACGGCCCGTGGCCGGAGGGCAACACCGACTACTTCAACCTGGTCGCCGGGGTGTCCGCCGCGACCATCATCGGCAACATCGCCTGGGGCCTCGGCTACTTCGGCCAGCCCCACATTGTCACCCGATTCATGGCGCTGAAGTCCCCCGCGCAGGCGACATCGGCGCGCCGCACGGGCATGATCTGGGTGGCCATCTGCTACGCCGGCGCGGTCTTCACCGCAATGGTGGGCACCATGTTCTTCTCCCAAACCACGCACTCGGTGACGGACCAGTCCGGCTACGAGACCGTCTTCTTGGACCTCGCCCGCATCCTTTTCCACCCGCTGCTCGCCGGCTTGGTGCTCACGGCCGTGCTGGCCGCCATCATGTCCACCATGTCCTCGCAGCTGCTCATCACTTCGTCGGCGCTGGTGGAAGACCTGTTCCGCATCTTCCGCAAGGATCCCAGCCACACCACGCTGCTCGTCGCGTCTCGCACCATGGTCGTCCTCATTGCCATCGTCGCCATGATCATGGCCGCCCGCCCCTCCGACACCATCCTCGGCCTCGTCGGATTCGCGTGGGCCGGGTTCGGTGCGGCCTTCGGGCCGGTTGTTTTCGCGTCTCTCTACTGGCGCCGCCTCACCGCGCCCGGCGCGATCGCCGGCATGATCGTCGGCGCCGTCACCGTGTTCGTGTGGGGCTCGACTGAGGTGCTCGCCGACACCATCTACGAGATCGTCCCGGGCGTCATCCTCGCCACCGCGGCGATGGTGATCGTCTCGCTGGCCACGAAGCCGAAGCCGGGCGTGGAGTCTGAGTTCGACCAGGCCATCGCCGTCACCGAGTACGCCGTGCGCCACCCCGAGGCCACGTTCGAGGACGCGCTCGGCGCCACGCAGCGCGCGAAATAATTTCCGCGGCGGTGGGAACCGGTGCCGCCCCGCGCGCGTCTAACAAGGTATGCGCTATTACCTTGCCCTCCTCACCGTTGCCACACTGTTCATCGCCCCGTTTCCCACCCCGCGCTCGCACATTGCGGCCGGTTCCGGGCCGCCGCGGGCCACCGTGCTCGGCTACTCGCGCGAGGAGTTCGGGCAGGGCTGGGCGGACACCGGCAACGGGTGCACCACCCGCACGGAGGCGTTGGCGGTGGCGTTCGGCGGGGATGGTGTGGCGTCGATAAGCTGCTCGACCCCGCACACGAGCTGGGGCGCCGCGCCGATCGACGACCCCTACACGGGCACCGCGATCACTCCCGCGGATGTCGAGCTCGACCACCTCATCCCGCTGTCCGCCGCGTGGGATCTCGGCGCGCACGCGTGGCCGCGTCGCACGCGCATCGCCTTTGCCAACGACCCGCGCAACCTCGTCGTCGTGTCCGCCGCGGCGAACCAGGAGAAGTCGGACCAGCTGCCCAGCGAGTGGATGCCGCCCGCACGGAGGAAGCGGTGCGCGTACTCGCACCGGCTCGCGGACGTGGCGCAGGCGTATCACCTCGCGCTTCCCGCCGAGGATTTGCGCGCTATGCGACGCTCATGTGCAGGGTTTTCCGGCCTCACCGGCGCCCGCTCGCTGAATGGATCCCAAGTCCATGTGCAAAACGCTGGCCGCGAACTGTGACGATCGTGCACGTGTCCATTACAGTAAGTCACCATGGTTACCTTTTTCACCGCCCTGCACGTCGTGGCCGCGATCATTCTGCTCGGCCCCGTCGTTGTCTCTACGTCCATGTTCCCCAAGCAAGCCGCAGAATCGCGCAACGGCGGCGAGGAAGCAACCGGCCGCGCATCCGTCCTGCACAAGGTGACGACCACCTACGGCATGCTCTCCGTCCTGGTCCCGCTGCTCGGCGCGGTCGTCATGGCCTCCGACTGGGGCACCTACAAGACCAACTACTTCCTGCACACCGCGATCATCCTGTCCGTGATCGCGTGGGGCCTGCTGTTCTTCCTGGTCATCCCGCAGCAGCGCAAGATGATGGGCTCGCTCGGCGCGCTCTCCCCTGCGGAAGGCGACGCCTCGGACGTTGCGCCGAACTTTGAGAAGGCCAAGGCCACTGCCACCGCTGGCTCCGGCATCTTCAACCTGCTCTGGCTGCTCACCTTCGTGCTGATGTTCCTGTCGGCGCCGGTCTAACCCACCCGGAACGCATCTGCCCCGCCTCGCGCGGGGCTTTTTCGTGCCCCTGAACGCGCGGCTACTTCATAAAGGCCTGGGCAAGCTGGGCGAGCAGCGGCACCACGACAGCGAGGATGGGCACCACGATGGCCAGGATCTCGCCCGGCGACTTCTCCGAGCTGGACGCAGCGCCGGACTCAGCACTAGACCCGTTCTCCGAGGATCCGGACGAACCGGCAGTGCTCTTATCAATGACGCCGTCGTACAGCCCGGCCTCGTCCAGGCCGGCGGCGGCGAAGAACTCTCGGCTGGCCTGCTCGGAGGTGATCGCGCGGCCGTCGCGAGGCGCTGCTCCCCAGCCCATCGGCTTCCCCTTCACGTGCACCGGGCCAAGCCAGGCCTCGCCGACGCTGTTCGGGTCCGCCGGGCCGACCGATGTCACGCCCAAGAAGCCCTGGCCCTCCACCCAGATCGGGCCACCGGAATCGCCCTGCTGCCACGTGGATCCGCGCAGCGTGAAACTCTCGTTCACCGCGCGGTAGAAGGTGCCGCAGCTGATTTCATCGGTGCCCAGGTGCGACGTTTCGCCGTGGTAGCACACCTTCGCCCCGCGCTTTACCGCGGACGGAGCCACGATCGTATCCCCTGAGTAGACGTTGTCGCCCAAGCGCACGTCGCGGTCCCACTCGATATAGCCCCAGTCGTTAGAGAAGGCCCCGTCGTACTTGGTCGACGGCCGGAACGTGCCCATGTCCTTGGACTGCTTCCCGGTGGCGCGGTCCACGAGGTGGACGCGGTCACCCTCCTTGCCGCAGTGCGCGGCGGTGTAGCTGATGTGCTGGTCCTTGTCGTTGTAGCCCAGGGTGCACCACCCGATGCTCGTCCCGATGGCCAAGCCCTGAACGGGCGAGTCGAGCTGCGCGGCCCCTGCCGGGGCGGGCACGAGCAGGGTTGAGGTGAGGAGCGCGGCGGCGAGCAGGGAACGGGAAGAAGACATGGGGTCCACCTAGCATTGGAGAAAACTGGAAGCGAACTGCAATTCGCCCGAATATCTCCTAAGTGTAGTGCACAGAGGCCGGTTCCGGCAGACCGAAGCGGGAAAATACCCCAAACACAGTACTGACCGCCCGGCGGAGCAGCTCCCCCGCCGGACCGACCGAGGACCCGCCGCGCGACACCGGGGCAGCCAGGTTCTCCATGTACAGCCCCATCAGCTGCGTTTGCGACACCGCCGGGCCGTCGCTTGGCACAACGCCAACGACGAAGTTGGCGCCACCGACCACGGGGAGCTGGCGAGCCGCCCACTGGCTGGAAATCACGCCGACGAAGCCGCGCCCCGGCACCCACACGGGCCCGCCGGAGTCGCCGGCGCGGGTGAGCGGGGCATCCACAAAGAACGTGTTCCCCACCGAACCCGCGAACTTTCCGCAGGTCTCGCTCCCGCCGCCGTGGCTGGTGTTGCCGTGGTAGCACACCGGCTCGCCGAGCGCGATGTCGTTCGGGTGCACCCAGCCGTTACCCGAGTACCCATTTCCCCCGATCGCCACGCCCGGGTCCCACTGGATCGCCGCCCAGTCATTGCCCAGGCGCGAGTCGAACGCCTTCGAGCGGAAGAACGTTCCGACGAGGCCGCTCGACGCGCCGGTCGCGGGGTCCACGATGGCCACCCTGCCGCCCTCGCGCCCGCAGTGCGCCGCGATCAGGCTGCGTTGGTGCGCGGGATCGCTGAAGCCCACCGTGCACTTTCCCCCGCCCTCAACGACCACCACGGACCCCTGCGCCACCACCGGCTGGGCCGTGGCGGGCTGCACGCTTATCGACGCCACCGCCATCGCCCCGAGCACGCACCCCACAACGGCTCGCGCCACCCGGCTTCCTGATGGCGCTGACAGTCCTGTCAGCGCGCGATGCGTTCCCCGGTGAAGTCCGAACATGGCACCCTTTCGCAGTGGAGGCAGTGAAGTCCATCTCACTCTACTGTGCGGGTGTGGCCTGCATTGAAACCACCCCGGAAAGCGCAACGGGGCCGGCGAGCGCTGTGCTCACCGGCCCCGTTTCCGCAGCAAGGGCCTAGTCCCAGTGACGCTTACCGCGCCCGCCCCTGTCGCGGCGATCGCCGCGGAACTTGTCCCGGCGATCCTTGTGGTCGCCGAAGCCACCGCGGCGCCCGCGACCGCCTCGGTCGCGCGGGGGTGCGCCGTGATCGCGCTGGATGTTAATCAGCTGACCGGAAATCCGGGTGTCGGAGAGCCGGTCCAGGACCTTCTTGTCCAGCTGCTTCGGCAGCTCCACCAGGGTGAAGTCTCCACCGATGGTGATGCGGCCGAAGTCCTTGGAATTGAGGCCACCCTCGTTCGCCAGCGCGCCGACGATGGCACCCGGCCGGACGTGCTGGCGCTTGCCCACATCCAGACGGTAGGTGTCAAAGTTCTCGCTGTCGTTGTGGCGGCGCTTGCCGCGCCCGCGATCGTCACGGTCGTCACGTCCGCGACGGCCGCGCCCACCACGGTCGTCGCGATCCCAACGGTCGCGATCGCGCCGGTCGCGCTTGTCCTTCGGCGGCTCCTTCATGAGGAACTCGTCGCCCGCAAGCGCCTGCGTGGCGAGCGCTGCGGCGATGTCATCCATCGGCACGTTGTTCGCCGCCGAGTACTCGCGCACCATGGATTTGAAGATCTGCAGGTCGGACGCCTCGAGGGATTCGGTGATGGAGTCCATGAACTTCGCCTTGCGGCTCTCGTTGACCTCGTCCACGGTGGGCAGGTCCATCTCTTCGATCTTCGCGTTGGTCACGCGCTCGATGGAGCGCAGCATGCGACGCTCGCGCGGGGTGACAAAGAGGATCGCCTCGCCGGACCGACCCGCGCGGCCGGTGCGGCCGATGCGGTGGACGTACGACTCGGTATCGTTCGGGATGTCAAAGTTGAGCACGTGCGAGATGCGCTCGACGTCGAGGCCGCGGGCGGCGACGTCGGTGGCCACAAGGATGTCCAGGCGGCCGTCGCGCAGTTGATCCACCGTGCGCTCGCGCTGCTGCTGCGCAATGTCGCCGTTGATGGCGGCGGCGGAGAATCCGCGGGCGCGCAGCTTCTCGGCCAGCTCCTCGGTCTCGTTCTTCGTGCGGACGAAGACGATCATCGCCTCAAACTCGGTCACCTCAAGGATGCGGGTGATCGCGTCGAGCTTGTTGCGGTGCGCCGTGAACAGGTAGCGCTGCGTGATGTTGGTGTTCGTTCGGGTCTCCGACTTGACGGTGACCTCTTCGGGGTCGTTGAGGTAGTCGCGGGAAATCCGGCGGATCGCCTTCGGCATTGTCGCGGAGAACAAGGCCACCTGTTTCTCGTCCGGCGTGTCCTCCAGGATGCGCTCGACGTCCTCCTGGAAGCCCATGTTGAGCATCTCGTCGGCCTCGTCCAGCACCAGGAAGCGCAGGCTGGAGATGTCCAGCGAGCCCTTCTCCAGGTGGTCGATGACGCGGCCCGGGGTGCCCACGATGATCTGCGCGCCGCGGCGCAGGCCAGACAGCTGGATGCCGTACGCCTGCCCGCCGTAAATCGGCAGGATGTGCACGCCGCCCAGGTGGTCAGCGAAGGACTGGAAGGAATCGGACACCTGCAGCGCCAACTCGCGCGTCGGCGCGAGGATGAGTGCCTGCGGGTACCGCTTGCTCGTGTCGATGCGGCTCAGGATCGGCAGCGCAAACGCTGCGGTCTTGCCCGTACCGGTCTGCGCCAGGCCGACGACGTCGCGGCCCTGCATCAGCAGCGGAATCGTCTCCGCCTGGATTGCGGACGGCTTTTCAAAGCCGACCTTCTTCACTGCCGCGATCACGTTGTCCGGCAGGCTCAGCGTGGTGAAGCCGTTTTCCGGCTCTGCATTCTCCTCGCTGGACTCGTTCGGCGTCGTTGCTTCAGTATTTACGTTCTCGGTGGCTTCTGCAGTCTTCTGCACAGAAGCGCCGGTGTGCTCAGAGGAACCCGCATCCCTGGTGTCTTCTGCAGCGGCAGGCTCAACTGCGTCCGCTGCGACATCCTGCGGGGTGTTCTGAGTTTCCGACAAGTTCATATCCGGCCCATTTTCGCTGCCGGTCGCGTTTTCGGAATTGCTCATTGCTTCACCAGCGTACGCCACATGGAGCCCCAGGACTATTCCGCAAGTTGGCCATCCGCACCCCGCGCTGGCGTTTCCACCCCCGTTTGGCTGCAACTCACTACACCCACCCAATGTGACATGTCCCACAATAGCGCAGTAGTGTTTCCCGCATGACTTCACCGCTCGCGCTGACCCTGGTCGGGTTGGCCATCATCCTCGTCACCGTCGGCGTGCTCCTCAAAGGCAAAATGCACCCGATTATCGCCATGACCCTCATCCCGATCATCGGCGCGCTCATCACCGGCTTCGGCATCGGTGACATCACCGACTTCTACGGCGAAGGCCTCGAGCGGGTCATGGGGGTGGTCGTGATGTTTATCTTCGCGATCATCTTCTTCGGCATCCTTTCCGATGTCGGCCTCTTTGACCCCGTCATCACCGCGCTCATCCGCGCCACCCGCGGCCAGGTCATGCTGGTCACCCTCGGCACCGCCGCGATCGCGATCGTCGCGCACCTCGACGGCTCCGGCTCGACCACCTTCCTGCTCACCATCCCGGCGCTCCTCCCCCTGTACAAGGCGATGCGGATGTCCAGATACGTGCTGCTCACCCTCGTCGCGCTGTCCGCGTCCGTGATGAACATGATCCCGTGGGGCGGCCCCGTCGGCCGCGCCGCCAGCGTCATCGAGGCCACCCCCAACGAGATCTGGGCCCACCTCCTCCCCGCCCAGGGCATCGCCATCGTCCTCGTCTTTCTTGTCGCCGCAGGCTTCGGCCTATCCGAGAAGCGCCGTATCTCGAAGCGATCGCTTCACGACGCCACCGCCACCGTCGACGTCAACGCCATCGCCGAAGAGTTCCGCCGCTCCCAGGCGGAGGAGCGCGCCAAATTCAACCTCACCCCGCGTACCGGCACCTGGGTCACCGCGGTCAACGTCATCGTGACCCTCGCGCTGATCGGCGTCCTCGTCTCCGGCATCACCTCGCCCGGGCCGGCGTTTTTGGTGGGCACGGCGCTGCTGCTCATCGTCAACTTCGCCACCCTGGACGACCAGAACGACGTGCTGCGCCGCCACGCCCCGACCGCACTATCCATGGCCGGCGTGATCCTCGCCGCCGCGATGTTCCTCGGTGTGCTCGACGGCACCGGGATGCTCGAGCAGATCGCGCTCTCGCTCATCTCGGTCCTGCCCGCGTCCGTCGGCGCTTACATCCACGTCATCGTCGGCCTGCTGGGCGTGCCCCTCGACCTGGCCACCTCCACGGACGCCTACTACTTCTCGGTCCTGCCCATCGTGCAGGAAACCTCCGCGGCGTTCGGCGTTTCCGGCATGGGCGCGGCTACCGCCATGATCGTCGGCAACGTCATCGGCACGTTTGTCAGCCCGTTCTCCCCCGCCCTGTGGCTGGGCCTCGGGCTGGCCGGTGCCAACATGGGCAAGTACATCCGCGTCGCGTTCCCGCTGTGCTGGGGCTTCTCGGTCGTCCTCGTGCTCGGCGCGTTTGCGACCGGGATGATGGCGTAATAGGCCCTTCCGATCACCCGCCGCAAAACAGGAACATTGCCGTACTATGTGCGCATGCGTAAAACTTCTTCCCTGCTAGCTTCAGTCCTTCTGCTCGCCCTCCCGCTGTCCGCCTGCGGCAGCGGCGACAGCGACAGCAACGCATCCCAGGATGCGTCGAGCACCACGAGTTCCCGGTCCGATGAAGAGGTGATCGCCGCGTCGCAGGCGGCGCGATCGTCGTCAAGCGCTGCGAAGTCCGCGTCCTCTGCCGCGGCCGCCTCCTCCTCTGCCGCTGCCAAGACCGAGCCGACGACCTACAAGGCGATTGCCACCGACGACCCCCAGCCGATCGGCACCAAGTGCGGCGAGATTGTCAACGCGTACGGCGAGCGCCTCGAGGTGATCGTGGTGAAGGACGGGACGTCCTGTAGCGCTGGCCAGCACGTCATGGAGGAATACAAGGCCGACGATTACGGCGCGGACGCGGACCGCTTCCACAACTGGACCTCCGAAGAGGGCTGGCACTGCTCCATGGACTGGCTGCTCCCCCGCGAGCTGGACACGCACTCGCAGGGCCGCATGACCTGCCAGGACGCCGACCTGCTCGACCCGTCCGACGACCCAGACAACACCGACGAGACCTCGACGCGCGGCAACGCGGCGCGCTTCGGCGAGCCGCGCCACCAGGTCGTGGCCATGTACCCGCAGGAGGCCACCGAGGCCGTCGACGAGATTCCGCGCTAAAAAACGCCGCGGGAACACACAGCCCGCTTTATAGTTTTTCGTATGCACGCACGTCGTTGGGCCACGTCCGTTCTCCTGGTGTCCGCTTCCCTCGCACTCGCCGCCTGCGGAGGGGGCGGCGGGGAACCTGGCGCCGACGGCACGACCTCTGCGACCTCTGCGACCGCGGCGAGCACGGAAGCCGTGACCAGCGATGCACCCAGCGCGGAGTCCGAGGCACCAGACACGAATGCCGCGGAGGCGGAGCAGGCCGACCTCTACACCGTCGTCGACCCGGAGCGGTTCCTGCTCGGTACCGCATACGTCATCGGCGGCGACGGCGACCGCTGGTTCCACGACTGCTTCATCAAGACAGCGGAGCTCAACTCCGAATCTGATTCGGGGACCTATTGCCACGCGGACTTCGCCGACCCCGTGCCCCCGACCGAGGAGGACTACGGCGTTCCCAATCCGCCGGCTCCGAACGTGATCAACTGGGACGAGGACGGCGGGCGTTTCAGCACGGCGTATTCCCCCGGCGCCGAGCTCCACCCCGGCACCCAGCGCCTCAGGCAGGGCGAGCAGGTGACGGTCGACGGCCTCACCGTCACCCACCTCCACGGCGGCGGCTACCGGGTGACCAAAGGCGACGCCACGTTTGAAATGCACGACGGCGTCTACACCACCACCGATCCCGGCTCGCCCGCCGAGGCGGAGGCGGCCGGCGGCGCTGCCGGCAATGTCTGCGGCACCGTCGAGAGTTCGATGGGTGGCTCGTACCAAATCATCGCCTTGGAGGACGGCACGACCTGTGAGAGCGCCCTTGCGGCGATGCGCGGCTACGTCGACGCGTACAGAAACGGCGCGGTCGAGGGCCAAGCCGGGTTCTGGACCGCGCCGAACGGCTGGGGCTGCGCGAACGGGTGGTTCCTCCCCGGCGACGAGCAGATCCGCGCCAATGCCAAGAACACGTGCAGCGCGTCGGACCGCGCCGGCAACCCCGCCCAGGAGGGATCCGGCGCGGTGGTCGCGCTGCGGCCTGACGACGTCGCCCGCTTCTAGCCGGCCCGCCCCAGAAATCTCGTGCGTGTTACCCAGGCCACAGTTACACTGAGAGCCGTGACACACTCACCGACATGCAAGGTCCTTCCCCTCGGTGCCGCGGCGGCGTTGACGTTGGCGTCGTGTAGCGCTGCGCCAGACGACGCTCCCGAGACCGAAACCACCACCACAGAAACCACCGCGTCCAGCGAGACCACCGACTCACGTCCACCCGAATCCACGACCAGCACCAAACCCACCACGACGGAGGTCCGCGAGGTCTCGCCCGAGGAGCTCGCCGGCCTCACTGAGGTCCCCGCGGACACGTTCAAGGCCACGCCGGTGACCTTCGCCGTCGGCTTCCCCGGGGTGGGAACCAAGGGCTGCATGGTCCCCACCGAGCGCATGGCGCCCAGCTACGCGCAGGGCAAGGACGAGATGTTCCAATTCAACTGCGACATCGGCGTCGAAGACCCCGCGAACCCGGCGCGCGAATACGACACCCCGCCTGGATCCAGCAATCGGGCACTGTCCATGCAGTACGAGCCGACGGTCGGCTTTTACACCTTCAGCAGCCAGGAGCCGATCCACAAGGACGAGTACACGAAGGATTACCCGGAGCTGCAGGTCGGGCAGAAGGTTGCGCTGAGCGGGTTTACGCTCGCCCGCCCGGCAGAAGACACCGTCGTTATCCAGCGTGGCGTGCACAGCCTCACCATTTCCAACGGCAACACCGCGGTGCACAGCCCGCCGGTGGAAAGCGTGCAGCAGGGCGAGCCGAACCCGGACTTGTTCGACCTTTCCAACACCGCCGCGCCCGAGGGCACGCCATGCAACGTGGTCAGCGCCTCGGACACCGAAACCGGCGAGACCCACCACTTCTCCCTCATCGCGCACGCCGACAACACGGACTGCACCACCACGTTTGATGTGGCCCAGCGTTTCATCACTGCCTTGCAGGCCGGCGAGGTGCAGCCGCCGACGTTGGAGTGGTCCTCGCCCGACGGCTGGTCGTGCAGCATGGACTATATGCTGCCGGGCACGCACACCGACGTGCTCAACGCGGCCCCGCTGTGCCGGAACGAAGGCGGCGGCGCCTTCGTCATCGCCGGTACCGAGATGCTCTAGCGCTGTGTCGCTTCTCGACGCCACCGCTCAAGCTTCAGCCGCGCGGCCAGCCCACCGCCGGAACGCGGCTTGAGGTCGAGGTGTCCGCCGTGGGCGCGCGCGATGGCGTCGGCAAGCGAAAGCCCCAACCCGTGCGAACCCGCGACGCGCCCGGCTCCCCTCACGAACGGCTCTTTGAGCCGCTCAACCTCGCGTTCGCCCAGCTCGGGGCCACCATTATCGACGCCCACCTCAACGGCCCCATCCGTAACCCTCACCACCACCGCGGCGGTGCCCGGCGCACCGTGCTCGACCGCGTTGGCGACGAGGTTACCCAGGGCCTGGCGCAGCAGCACCGCGTCGCCGGCAACCGTCGCCGCGGCGGGATCGACGCGCAGCGCGACGCCGTACTGCGCGCACACCTCCTCGCACAGCGCGGCCACGTCCACCTGCTCGCCGCGCACGCTGCCGGGCTGCGCCGCCTCGGCGCGCGCGAACGCAAGCAACCGCTCGACCGTTTCCCCGGCGCGCGCGTTGACCTCGCGAATCCGGCGCAGCGCGGTGGCGCTCTGCTCCCCTTGCATGAGCGCGACGTCCGCGACCGTCTGGATCGTAGCGATCGGGGTTTTTAGCTCGTGCGAAGCGTTGGCGGCGAAGCGGCGCTGCGCGTCGAGCGAGGCTTCCAGCGAGTCCAGCATCTGGTCGAAGGCGCGGGCCAGGTCGCCGACGTCATCGGCAGGCCCTTCGTAGTGCATGCGCTGGCTGACCTCGCCGTTTGAGACCTGGCGCGCCACCGTGGCGAGCCGGCGCACGGGCGTGAGCACGTACCCGGCGACAAACCAGCCCACCGCCCCCGCAAGCGCGGTGAGCAGGGCGAGCGCGATCAGCATGGTGACGAGCACGACGGTGATGATGTCGGCGGGGATGGGCATGGCGGCGTCGATAAGCACTCCCTCCGGCCCTGGCAGAGAGACGTGCAGCGGCACCGGTGTGAGCGCGAGGTATGCGCACACGAGGGCGGTGAGCGCCGCGCCGGCGGAAAAGACGGTGGCGACGAACACAAGGGTCAGGCGCAGGCGCAGCGTCACGGGCGCGCCTCCTCCGCGGCGTAGTATCCCGCGCCGGGCTGGGTGTGGATGATCCAGGGCTGGCCTAGCTTGCGGCGCAGGTGCGAGATGGTCACGCGCGGCGAGTTGGTAAATGGGTCGGCGAACGCGTCCCACGCCTCCTCGAGCAGCGCCTCGGCGGACAGGACCGCGCCGTCGGCGGCGAGCAGCGTCTCCAGCACCGCGAATTCCTTCGGACTCAGCGCGATCGGCGCGCCCGCGCGGGTCACGGTGCGGCGCGCGGTGTCCATGCGCACGTCCGCGCAGCGCAGCACGTCGGCCTGCGGCGGGGTGTGGCGGCGCATGAGCGCGTCCACGCGCGCGAGCAGCTCGGGCACCTCGAAGGGTTTGGTGAGGTAGTCGTCGGCGCCAAGCGCGAAGCCGCCAAGCCGCTCGTCCAGCGCGCTGGCCGCGGTGAGCATGAGCACGCGGATGTGCGGGTAGTCGGCGCGGATGCGGGCGCAGACCTCGTCACCATGGACGCGCGGGAGGTCCCGGTCGAGGACCACCACGTCGGCGGATTCGAGCATCTCGAGCGCCTGCGCGCCGTCGTAAGCAACCTGGGTCTGCAGGCCGTGCGCGGCGCAGGCGGCGGCGATGGCGTCGGCGAGGTAGGCCTCGTCTTCCACAACTAACACGTTGGACATGCGGGTCAGTCTAGCGCTGGTGAGCGCGGGTGGAGCGCGCGTTAACGCTCTCGCAACACGGCAGTTTTTAGCGTGTGCACCATGACGATTGCTTCCAGACTTCCCCCACCAGCGACGCGCATCGCTGGCCTCGACGCCGCCCGCGCCGTCGCACTCGCCGCGATGATGTGCGCGCACCTGACCGACTCGACCTCGCCGTGGCTCTACGGCTTCCCGTCCGCGCTGTTCGCGGTGCTCGCGGGCGTGTCGATGCAGGTCTCGTCCCGCGCCACGGGCGGTGTGGCGCTGGCGCGTCAGCGCCACCAGGCGATGCTGCGTGGCGCGGCCCTGCTCACCCTGCACGTTGTGCTCACCCCGCTCTCGGGCTCGATCACGGTGGTCCTCGGCGCGTTCGGCGCCTGCTACCTCGCACTCGCCCCGGCGCCGCGCTGGCGCACGCGCACGCTCGCGGCCCTGTTCGCAGCCCTCACACTCGCCTCGGCGCTGCGCCTCCCACTCGCGGTCACCGCCCCACCGTACCCACTGTTCGAGTGGGCCGCGCTCATGGTCGCCGGCCTCATCGCCGCGCGCCTGCGCCCGCGCGTGTGGCTCGCAGCGCTCGGCTTCGCGCTCGCCGTCGGCGGCGTATGGGCCCGCTCGCTTATCGACGCCCACCTCCACCCCTTCCTCAACCCCAATGGCCACACCGGCGGCCTCATCGCCATCCTCAGCGAGGTCGGCTGCTCCCTGGGCGTCCTCACCGTCTGCCTCATCGTGTTCCGGCGCTTCTGCCCGTACCCGCTGCAGGCCCTGGGCCGGATGCCGCTGACGGTGTACTGCCTGCACGTGACCACTGCGGACCTTGTGCCGTCCGGCGCGGCATCCGCGGCCGTGAGCATCGCCGCCGCGTGCGCGCTGGCGTCGGTGTGGCAGCTGCGCTTCCCGCGCGGCCCGCTCGAAGAAGCCCTGCGCGCGTTCACCCGGTCGCTCTCGCGCCAGGACCTCCCCCAGCGACCACTTCCCACCACACTTACCAAAGGAGCATAACCATGCGAATCTCCACCTCCACGATCCCCGCCGCCGCTGCGCTCGTCGCAGCGCTCACGGCGCTGGCCGCCACGCCCGCCGGGGCGCTCGAATCCGACACGTTCGCCGCCGATTCCCCCGACACCGCGTCCGAGGGCGCGAGCGTCGTTTCCGTGCGCACCGCCAACGACGACCCTGCCGACGGCGTGTGCACTGGCACCGCAGTCGCGCCGCACTGGGTGGTCACGGCGCGCCACTGCATGGACCACCTGCCCACCGCCGGCGGGTCGGTGCGGACCGGCGAGGGTAACGCGCAGCGGACGGTGGCCGTGGATCGGTGGCTCACCGCGCCCCAGGGCGACATCGCGCTGCTGCACACCGCCGATGACCTCGGCCTGGACCGCTACGCCACCGTGGACACCGAGGTCCCCGGCCCCGACACCGCCGCCCGCGTCTACGGCTGGTCCTCCGACGGCTCGGGCGCCACGACCCGCCTGCCCGTCACCGACGCGACCGTCGAGGGCGCAAGCCCCATGGCGCTTTTCGACGCCCACCAAGCCCTCACCATCGCGCTCGCCCAGGGAGCCGGCATCCAGGGTGGCGACTCCGGCGGCCCCGTCTTCCGCGACGGCAAGCTCACCGGCGTGCTCAGCGCCGGGCTGTTTGTGAACCCGGACGACCCGGAGGAAGTCGCCATGGACACCAACGCGGCCGCCTCCGCCGCCCCGCTCGGCGACGCCGCCGAGTGGATCAACGACACAATCGCCGACGACCTGAGCGACGCTGATGCCGCGGCAGACCCCGGCGCCGGCGGGGCGTCTGCGGCGCCGTACCTCATCGCCATCGCGGTGCTGCTCGCCGTGGCGGCCGGTGCGGCGGTGGTTGCGCGGCGGAGGGGGCACGGAGGCGTCGATAAGCAATAGGCCGAACCCCACATTTGGCGAGGCTCAATGTGGCAATATGCTGTAAAAGCCCATTGTTTCGGACAATTTTATGGAAGGTGGCTCAGCGCCGATGTCCACGAGCTCCCCAACACCTGCGAAGCCCGCACGCAAAGCTCGAGGCCTCAGCCACCGACACATCCACTTCATCGCGCTCGGCTCCGCCATCGGCACCGGCTTGTTCTACGGCTCGGCCGGCGCGATCCAGGCCGCTGGGCCGTCCGTCCTGCTGGTGTACCTCCTCGGCGGCGCGGTGGTGTACTTCATGCTCCGCGCGCTCGGCGAGATGAGCGTGCGCCACCCCGTCCGCGGTTCCTTCGCCGTGTACGCGCGAGAGCACCTCGGCGGGCTGGGCGGCTACATCACCGGCTGGATGTTCGCCTTCGAGATGATCATCGTGTGCCTGGCGGACCTCACCGCCATCGGCATCTACATGAAGTTCTGGTTCCCCGGCACGCCCGCCTGGGTGTGGATCACCGCGACCCTGTTGGTCATCGGCGCCGCCAACCTGGCCAGCGTGCGGTGGTTCGGCGAGCTGGAGTTCGCGTTCACGCTGATCAAGGTGGTCGCCGTGGTGGCCATGATCGTTGGCGGCGCGGCCGTCCTCGCCTTCGGGCTGGGCACGCACCCCGAAACCACCGGGCTTGCCAACCTGTGGAACGACGGCGGCTTCTTCCCCAACGGCCCCGAGGGCATGATTGCCGCGTTCATCCTCGTCCTCTTCGCGTTCGGCGGCACTGAGATCATCGGCGTGGCCGGCACCGAGGCCGACGACCCGGACCGCTCCATCCCCAAGGCCGTGAACACGGTGCCGGTGCGCATCCTCCTGTTCTACGTGCTGGCCATCCTCATCATCCTCATGCTCAACCCGTGGCGCAGCATTACCGGCGACGAGTCCCCGTTCGTGCAGATCTTCTCCACCCTCGGTGTGAACTGGGCGGCGGGCCTGCTCAACCTGGTGGTCATCACCGCGGCGCTTTCCGCCATCAACGCGGACCTGTTCGGCACCGGCCGCGTGCTCACGGGCCTGGCTCGCGAGGGACTCGCGCCCCGCGTGATGGCGCGCACGGTTCGCGACATCCCCGTCATGACCACCGTGACCCTGCTCATCGTCCTGGTCGTGGGCGTTGTCCTCAACGCGCAGTTCCCCGACGTCTTCGAGACGATCGCCGCGCTCGCCACCTTCGCCACCGTCTTCGTCTGGCTGATGATCCTCATCGCCCACCTCGCCTCGCGCCGCCGCATGACGGCCGCCGAACAGCGCGCGCTGCACTTCCCGGTCCCGTTCTGGCCCTACGGCCAGTGGTTCGCCGTGGCGTTCATCCTGTTCACGTTCGGCATCATGGTGTGGCTGCCGCAGTACCACGTCGCCCTCGGCGCCGGCGTCGTCTTCCTCGTCGTCATGACGGGCATGTACTTTGTCACCGGCCGACCGAAGGCGATCGCCGCGGCGCACACGGAGGAGGACTTCAAGTAGGGCTGGCTTATCGACGCCACCGTGCCCGCTTTCGCCCGAATACGTCCGACTTTACGGGAAATTCCGTTGTTTTCTGACCGGCTCCGCGGCACCGGCCCCAACGTTGTGCAATGATGGATGCCGGAAACAACGTCTACCGGTCACGGTATCGGAAAGAGGAGAACCACAGTGAGCATCACGAACCCGTCCACCCCGAAGAACAACATCACCCCCGGCAACAAGGTCGTGCTCATCGGCGCCGGCGCCGTTGGTGTCGCCTACGCCTACGCCCTGATCAACCAGGGCCTGTGTGACCAGCTCGCCATCATCGACCTCGCTGAGGAAAAGACTCGCGGCGAGGTCGAGGACCTGAACCACGCTGTCCCCTACTCCGGCCACAACACCAAGGTCACCTTCGGCACCTACGAGGACTGCCGCGACGCGGCACTGGTGGTCAACTGCGCGGGCGTCGCTCAGCGCGAAGGCGAAACCCGCCTGGACCTGGTGGGCCGCAACGTGAAGATCTTCGAGTCCATTAACAAGGAGGTCATGGCAAACGGCTTCAACGGCATCTACCTGGTCGCCACCAACCCGGTCGACATTCTGACCTACGCCACCCAGAAGCAGACCGGCCTGCCCGCCTCCCAGGTGCTCGGCTCCGGCACCGTCCTGGACACCGCCCGCTGGCGCTACAACCTGTCCCAGAAGTACAACGTGTCTGCATCGTCGGTGCACTCCTACATCATCGGCGAGCACGGCGACACCGAGCTCCCGGTCATCTCCACCGGCTCCATCGCAGGTATCGCGCTGCGCAACCGCCTCGCCGAGGAAGCCGAGAGCAACCCGGACGTGTACAAGGAGGTCGACGAGATGTTCGTAGCAACTCGCGACGCCGCGTACCACATCATCCAGGCAAAGGGCTCGACCGACTTTGGCATCGGCAGCTGCCTCGCCCGCATCACCCGCGCCATCTTCGCCAACGAGGACGTCGTCCTGCCGATCTCGGCCAAGCTGGACGGCCAGTACGGCCACAACGACATCTACATCGGCACCCCGGCCGTGGTGAACCGCAACGGTGTGCGCGAGGCCGTCGAACTCCGCCTCAACGATGAGGAGAAGGAGAAGTTCGACCACTCCGCAACCACCCTGCGCAAGGTCATGGAGGACGCTGGCCTGGTCTAAGCCAGCGCTCACGCTCGACTCGTAAAAAGGCACCGCAGTTCTGCGGTGCCTTTCCCATGCGGGGAGACATACACCCCCCCCCCGTGCCGACGCTCGGTATGCCCACGAGTCCCACGCGCAGCCTGCGAATTGTGATACTGACACGACCACCCAAGATTATGCGGCACAGTCTCCCCACCATGGCGATGCTCGATCATATGATGCGCATCGCACCGCGCGACAGGCTGCGTCCACCCCGAACCCGATTACTCGGTATGCACTAAGCACTGGGTGAACGCTCGTAGGCTTCGTACCCTACACGCACCCCAATACGACCGTCCGTCCACAGCCCGCATATTCATGTAACACGTAGCAGAGGAGCGAAGCCTCCCATCATCCACAAATTGCAAAAGCGGGTATAAAATCGTTGCAGGATCGGGTATAAAACTGTTGCAAAAGCGGGTATAAAATCGTTGCATAATTGGGTACAATGCTGGTGTGCAGTACTTTTCCCGCTTTGCAGATCAGGTTTTGGAGGACTCCCTCCAGCTCATGGGAGGTGTCCTCCTTGAAGGGCCACGCGCTTGCGGGAAAACCTCTACTGCCCTCCAAAAGGCTGCAAGTTCTGTACGCCTCGACCGATCCCCCGAGCTGATCACGCTCGCCGAATTGAACCCCGCAATTTTACTCAACGGCCCAACGCCTCGCCTCATTGATGAGTGGCAACTCGCACCTTCCATATGGAACACGATCCGCCATGAGATTGACGATCGCCAAGGACGCGGGGAGTTCATCCTTTCAGGATCAGCGGCACCAGCCGATGACACCACGCGTCACTCAGGTGCGGGACGCTTTGCAAGATTGAGGATGCGTCCAATGTCGCTCGCGGAGAGTGGGGCGTCGACAAACCAGGTAAGCCTCGCAGAGCTACAACCGGGCGTTGGTGTGAGCGGAGTTTCCAAGCTCACCTATAAGGGCATGGCCGAACAAGCCGTACGTGGCGGATGGCCAGGCCTACTCGGCACCAACACCCAGCAGGCGGTCATGTTTAATCGCTCGTACCTGGACAATGTCTTCGACGTGGAAGTACCAGAAAGCGTTGGCACACGTCACAACCAGCTAAACATTCGTCGGACCTTGGAATCCATCGCTCGGAACATTTCTGGCGAAGCAACGTTGAAAACACTCGCTGCAGACGTGTCTTCCGATGCCACAACAGTCGATCCGAAAACGGTCTCCACTTACCTCCAGGCACTTACCCGAATATTCATCCTCGACGAATTGCAGCCTTGGAGCGTCGCGCTCCGATCCAAATCACGGCTGCGCACCTCACCGAAGCTCCACCTCGCTGACCCCAGCCTGGCCTGCGCCGCCTTAGGTATCGGCGTTGACCGTCTCGCGAAGGACCCAGAGTTTTTCGGCCAGATCTTCGAGTCCATGGTCATCCGAGACCTGCGTGCTGCATCCGCCCTCCAGCACGGTCACGTCTACCACTACCGCGACAACACGGGCCTTGAAGTTGACGCCATCATCGAATACCCCGAGGACGGAAAATGGGGTGCCTGCGAAGTCAAACTCGGGGCGTCGCAGATCCCACAAGCCGAAGCAAACCTCATCAAACTCCGTGACGAACGTGTCGACACCAACAGGGTCGGGTCGCCTGCATACTTAGCCATTATCACCGCTACGGAGTATGCATACACGCTTCCTAGCGGAGTACACGTGATTCCTTTGGGCACCCTCACCGCTTAGCGGTCACAGAAACGAGTCAAACCACTCTCCCGGAATTGCAAAAGCATGTATAAACTCCGTGCACTGCAGGATTACGCAACACCAGGAACGCATCCATCGCCCTGCTGAGCGCCTAAACCAGCGGCGCGGACCCCGAAGTTTCAAACTGTAGTACGCGGATTGTAATAATCCTCGAAATGATGAGCGAAGGCGCCGGGCGAGCGGGTTTTTCAAAAGCCCAGGCCGCGCAGAGCCCCCACACCAGGTACTGCGCCTTCAGGCACTTATCACCGTGTCATCCAACCACATCATTTTTCGCCGCATCAAATACGCCTGCACATCCGCAGCCGGCCCAGGCAACCGCACGGTGGCATACCCATCCCATGATGAGTCACCCCCACGCGCGGAGTGCTCGGCTCGGTCGCCGGCAACTGAACACGCTCGGGTCCTGCTGCTGCGAGAACGAACTCGAAACCGCAGCGGTCAACCCAAAAAGCGCATCCAAAACACACGTCTAATAAGACTTATGCCCTTGTGCCTTGAGCACGACCGGTTCCACCTCCGCGTAGGCTGCGACCTCGTCGACAAAGCTCTCGTCGTGGCAGGTGAGGATCACCGCTTGGCCTGCGCGCAGGCCGTCCGCGATGACGTGGTGCGCCTGGGTGCGGCCGGTGGCGTCGAGTGAGGTATCGGGTTCGTCGATAAGCACGAGCTCCCGGCCCTGGGCGAAGACCTGGCGCAATTGGGCGACCCGTAGCTGCGCCTGCGGAAGGTCAAGCGGGTGCGTTGCATCGTCGCCGCCGGCGAACTCCGCGAGCGTGGTCTCCACGACCTGCTCAGCCACGCGCTGCAGCGCAAGCGAGACGCCGACCGGCTGGGGAGGATTTCCGTCAAGGCCGGCAAGCGCGCGCAACAACGTCGTCTTGCCCGACCCATTGTGGCCGCGCAGCCACACCACCCCACCGCGGCGTGGCGCGAGCTCGACCGGGCCCACCTCGAAGTGCTCGCCGCGCTTTTCCCGAAAATGCCACCACTTGCGCTGCGGTGCCTGGCGGCCCGCGGTCACGGCGCCAAGCTCGATTCGGTCGGGCTGCGGCTCGACGGGATCAGGAAGCGACACGAGGGTAAGGCGGGGGCTGGGGGTAAGCGTGGCGTCGACAATGCCGAGCTGCGCGCCACCAATCTCGCGTGGTTGATAGCCAAGCACCAGCGCGCGGGAGGTAGCGACGAGCTGCTCAATCAAGCGCGCAGATTCCACATCAAGGCCCGCAAACGGGCAATCGAGCACGAGCAGCTCCGGCTCAAGCACCGCGACGCACGCGATGGCGAGGCGGCGAGTCTCGCCACCAGACAACGTCGCCGGGTGGCGCTCCGCCAAATGCGCAAGTCCCGTGCGCGCAAGAATGCGCTCGCAGCGCGCCTGCATCTCCGTACGCTCGACGCCGCGCTGCTCCAGGCCGATCGCCACCTCCTCGATCACCGTCTCGCGCAGGTACGTCACGTGCGCCGCAGCGTCCTGGCCCACGACACCGACGTTCGGCCACTCCTCGTGCAGCTGGTTTGCCAGCTGCGACATCCCGGAGCCGGACGCGCCGACAACCTGCACGCGGTCGTGCGTGCTCAGCGCGCGCTGCAGCAGCGTCAGATCCATACGACCACCACCACGCACGCGATCGGGGCGACGATCCGCAGCGCCTTCTGCACCGCGGAGTCTGGCACCGGCCGTAGCACCGTGCGCCTCCCCGGCAAGTCATAGCCGGCGGTTTCCAACGCCGCACCGCGGCTCGCACCCTGGCTGAGCAGCGCGGTGAGCACCGGCATGATCAGGCGCGTCACCACGTTTCGCGCGTACACCGGCGCGCGCTTGAGCGCCTGCGCGTCGCGTACCACCTTCACCTGCGCGCTGCCGTGCGGGACGAGCTGCAGCGTCGCGCCCGCGATGTACGCCAGCTTGTTTCCGCCGGGCAGCACCTGCAGCGCCTTGACCAGCTCGGGGATGCGGACGTACGCGACGGCGGCGAGCATGCACGCCATCAACGCGCAGAATCGCGCCGCCAGCGCTGCGCCCACCGCCAGGCCGTCCGCAGTGAGCAGTGGGGCGATGCGTTCGCTGCCGTACGGCGCGTGGATGAGCAGCATGGACAGCCCGACGGGCACGGCGAGCGCCACCGTCGTCGCCGGCACCGAGGCGTTGCGCGTGCGCCACACCCCGAGCACGCACGCGACAGCCGTCATGGCCAGCGACACCACGGGCGAATTCAGTCCGAGGACCAGGATCCACCCGCACGCCCCCGCCGCCAGCGCCGTGAGAGGATTAATCACGCTGCGCGGAGTGCGCTTTTCGACGCGGCGCGAACGCCTGAACTGTCTTCCGCGGCAACGCCCGCACCGTCACGTAGGCGATCGCGAGGACGATCACCTTGTCCAGCGGGTCCGAGAGGAACGCCTGCGTGGTCACCGACGCGATGAGCGATCCGCCCATCTCGCGGAAGAGCGACACGAGCGCACCGGTGCCTACGCCCGCGGTGCCACCGAACACGAACGCGGCCACCGGCGCGGCGACGGCGCCGCCGACCAGGCCCAGCAGCATGCCGTAGCCAACCACCGTGAATATCGAGTGCAGCGCGTGCAACCGGTGGATGAACACGCCCGCGAGGTACCCGACGAGCGCGGAACCCGCCGCGAACGGGAGCGCCACCGGGTTGAGCAGCCCCCAGACGACGTTGTTGAGCGCGCCGGTGGTCAGGCCGGCGATCGGCCCGGCGAGCGCGGCGACGAGCACGGTGCCGATCGTGTCCAGGTAGAGCGGCAGCCCGATCGAGCCGACGATCTGCCCCACGACGGAGTTGATGAGGATGGCCAGCGGGATCAGGCCCAGCGTGCGCGCTGGAAGCATGGGCAGCGTCGCCGCGAGCAGCAGGACGGTGCCCAGCCCGTAGCCGCACAGGGTGATGATCGCTTCGGTGGATCCGCCGACGCTGTCCCAGCTGCTCGGACGGACCAGCACAAGATACGCCCAGGTTGCGGCGATGCACAGGGCGCCGGCGATGACGAGGAGGCGCTGTGGCAGGGTCCAGTCTCCAAGCGCCATGTCGGTCGGGGGCTTCACCGGCCCTTTGGGCGGAAACGGCAGGCGGTCGTCGGTATCGTGCGACATGGGGGTTCTCCAGGGGTAATACGCGGAAAAGGGGAAACTAGTCCTGTGGTCGACAGGGTTTCGCCTATGTCACCTCGGCGAAGCAGACGGCGAAAGTGTACCAGCTATTCCTCCGCCTTGAGGTGATACCCCGCCTTGAGCTGCTCATCTCCTGCGGTGAATCGTGCGTGGAGGGAGAACGCGGCGTCGACAAGCGCCCAAGCGCTGGGAATGTCCGCCGAGGTGACCACGCGCGCGTTGGGCTCGCGCTCCCACATGCCGCGCAGGTCGGCGGCGACGGTGCCGCGCATGAGCTCGCTTGCGGCTTCGACGTCAATGGTGGCCTCGGCGGCGGCAGTGTCGACGCGACCGAGCGCGATGAGCACGGTGAGCAGGTCGTGGAGCTGGGCGCGGTAGCCCTCGCCGACGTCCTCGTGGAACTCGAAGTAGAAACGCGTAATCTCCGGCAGCGCGGACGCGATCGGCGTCTCCCCCAGCGCTTCGACGAGCCGATCGAGGCGCGGCGGGTCCAGCAGCATCTGCTCGGTCACGCCCAGCGAGCACAGCGTGATGGGCACCGGGGTGCGAGCGAAGACCTCCTGCGCGGCGTGCGGGTCGACCCAGAAGTTCCACTCGGCGGTCGGCGTGGTGTTACCTGGGTAGTTCACGGCCCCGCCCATCACCGTGATGTGGCGCAGCTGCGCGAAGTGGCGCGGGTGGCGGCGCGCAAACACGGCGAGGTTGGTCATGGGGCCGGTGACGATGAGGTGGAGGTCCTCGGTGCCGCGCTCGATGGCGTCGCACCAGAGCATGTCCCAATCTGTCGCCACGTGGCGCGCGGGCGCGTGCGCGTAGCCCAAGCCCGTCTCGCCGTGGGTTTCCGGGGTGGTGGTCAGCGCAAGCTCGAGTGGCTGCGGCTCGCCTGCGGCCACGGGGATCGCTGGCAGGTTGCACTGCGCAAGCACCCACGCGGCATTCTGCGCGCATTGCTCGGCCTCAACGTTGCCCGCGGTCGTGGTCACGCAGTCCAGCTCCAGCTCGCCGGCGTGGTGCGCGGCGGTGAGGTAGGTCAGCGCGAACGTGTCGTCGATGCCGGGGTCGCAGTCCAGCAGCACTCTCATCCTAAGTCTCCTTCGTCTCAGTTCCGCGCGTGAGCCAGACGCCTATCGACGCCACCGCAATCCCCGCGCAGGCCACAAACGCTACGCCAAACCCAAAGGCCTGGGCGAGCAGCCCCACCACAATCGGCGCGAAAATCTGGCCCGCGTCTTGCGCCATCTGGAACGTGGAGAGCACCTTGCCGCCGGAGCGGTGATTCCCAATGATGTCCGCGAGCGACGCCTGCTGCGCCGGGCCGATCAACCCGCTGCCCACGCCCGCAAGTGCGGACAGGACGAGCAGCGGCACGACGCTGGTGGCCAGCCCCATCGAGCCGGTGAACGCGGCGGTAGTGATCAAGCCGGCAACGATAAGTGGCTTGCGCCCGTGCTTATCCGCGAGCCTGCCGGAGAACTGCAGCGTAACCGCGGTGCCGAACGCAAACGCGGTGAGCGCAAACCCTGCGGCCGCCCCACCGTTGGCAAACACCGCTGCGGCGAACAGCGGCAGGATGGAAACGCGGGTTCCAAAGTTGACCCAGCCGTGCGCAAATGCCGAGGACAGCAGGCTCTGGTAGGTGGGCATACGCAACGCGCTGGACAGCTGCATCGGCGGCAGCGGCGGCGGCAGTTGCGCCCGGCCCTGCGGGTTGTGCGTAGCCACCCACACGAACAGCGCGGCGACGCCCACCATCAGCCCGTACACGGCAAACGGGATGCGGAAGCCCAGGAACGACAGGGCCGCGCCGATGATGGGGCCGATGATGTTGCCCAACAGGAACGCTGACGAATAGATCGCGTTGGCGCGGCCGCGTATCGAGGGGTGCGTCACCCGCACAATGAGCGCCTGCGCCGACAACGTAAACATGGTTGAGCCGAACCCCGCGATGAAGCGCAGCACAAAGATCTGCCAGTAAGCGGTGGCAAACGCCACGAAAAACGTCGCGGCCGCCACCACACTCACGCCCGTGATGTAGACGGGCCGCGAGCCGAGCTTGTCCACGAGCATGCCCGCACCGGGCGCGCCGATGAGCCTCGCAGCGGCAAACACGGAGACGACCGCGCCGGCCGCAGCCATGGACACGCCGAAGCTCGCGGTGAACTGCGGCAGGATCGGGGCGATAAATCCGTACCCGAGAGCAATGAGAAAGGCCGCCCCCACGAGCACCCAGATGGTGCGCGGGATGGCCGGCCGTGGCGGTGTGTGCGGCTGCTGCTGAGGTTCGGGCGTAGGGGTCATCGGGAAACAGCCTAAACCCACGCGCCAAGCGAGCAAACTGCAAAAACAACCACACGTTCGCCACTGTGTTCTAATTTGTGCGGTGCCGTGTTCACCTCTCCTCTTAGAGTGCCAGGCATGTTGAACTTCACAAGCAAAACGCACACCGCCCCCGCCCAGCCTTCCGACTACTGCGCCCCGCTGCCCACTGAGTACGCCGCGCACATCCGCGAGCGCGAACCGGACACGCTCCAGCAGCTCACGGCGATGATCCACCACCCGCGCTCGCTCGCGCGGCCCACTGCGCGGTGGCGCCCACCGACAAAACGGCTCCCCCGCCTCGGTCACACCACCGACCTCACCATCGCCATCTCGCGGCGCCGCGTCGGCCCACGCGCGCAGGCAAGAGTCCGCGGGTACGGCGAGGACCGAGTGCCCGCGTTTCTCATCGAGGTCCGCGTCACCGACCCCTCCGGACTCCCCACGGACCGCCGCGTCGCCGAAGGGTGGGTGCGCGCGCTTTTGCCTATCGACGCCGCGGGCGCCGTCCACGAGCTTCCGTCACCCCGCGCGGCCAGCTACGTCTGGCTCACCGACGGCGACTTCGTCCCGGTACTGTCACCGTCCTCCATGTTTGAGGGTCTCGCGGCGGCGTAGCCCGCCCGGGCTAGTCCTCGTCGTCTCCGTCGTCCTCGTCGTCTTCCTCATCGAAGCCGTCGTCTTCGTCATCTTCGACGTCGTCGTGGCCGAAGATGTCGTAGATGTCGGGCTCGTCCTCGTCGTCTTCCAGCGGGAGGAGCTGGCCTTCCCACTCCTCCGCCTGGTCAGCGGCAAGCGACAGGACGTCGAAGAGCCGGTCGAAGTCGGTGAACGTGCCGAGGCTGAGCATTTCCGCCTCGGACACCGCTTCGCTGTGGATGGTCTCGAACAGGCGCAGTCGATCCTCCTCGGTCAGCTCTGCGTCGCCGTCGGACTCCCAGAGTTCGCCGATCGCGTCGTCCATGAGGTCGTCGTAGTTGTCCGACAGCGCGATGAACTCGACCGTCGCGGTGGCGGTCCCCTGCACCACCTCGACCTGGACCTGCAGCTCGGCGCTTTCGCCGACCTCGGCGCGCACCAGCTGGCTGTTGACGCGATCCGGGAAGAACTCCAGGTCCTCAATACGCTCGTCCGTAGCCTCGAGGAGGTCGCGCAGCACGGTAATCACCTGGTCGGTGGCCATGTGCTCTGCCACGGTCTCCACGGCGCTTTCCACGGAGAAGACGACGGCGACGAGCGCGGCCTCAAATTCTTCATCGTCCTCGTCCACGTCCGCGGCGGCAATGTACACATTGGCGGCGGGCAGGAGCGGGTCGATTTCTACAAACTGGATTTCCACCTCGGACGTGATGGGCACGAACATGGTGTCGTCGTGTACCCGGGATTCAATCCCTTCACGGTCAAGGCTGGCTGCAATGTCCTCGAAAAAGCTCATGGCGGCGGTTTCCTTCCACTCTCCAGTCCAGGCCTGCCCCAGCCTAGCCAGGAATTCGCCGCGCCGTCGGCCGACGCGCACAAAGCACGGATGCACGCGCGATGGAAATTGCTGGGAGGTGTGTAGAGGGGGTGGCGGTGGCGTCGCTAAGCGTTGCCCTCGTCAGCGATGGAATCGGTGAGCGTTTCCACCAGGTCCTGCCTGTGCATGCCCCATTCGCGCATGTCAAAGCCCTCCCACGCGCGGCGCTGCGCCGCCTTGGGGTCGTACTCCACGGAGGACTTCGCCGCGAAGATCGCGGTCGCGCGGCCGGGCTCCGTGTCGCTGCGGAAACCGTAGACCGGCCACTTCTCGCCCGGATGCGCGTTGTGGAAGAAGGAGCCCCAGTGGAACTGCATGGCGGCGCTGACCTCGTCGAATTCCTCGCGCGGCTGGAACGGGTCGAACTTGGAAGCGCGGGTTGCCTTCGCATCGCCGAACACCGCCGCCAGGTCCGAGGTGTGCATGGCGCCGAGCCCGATCCGGCGCATCGTGGTCGACGCGTAGTCAAAGCGGTACATCCAGGTCGGGGCCGTGCGACGATGCTCGGTTGCCAGCATCACCGACGGCGCCCAGAAGACCGCGTCCGCGATGAGGGCGGCAAACTTCCGGCGATCGTCCACAAAGTCGTACGTCTCCAGCACCGCCTCGGCGTTGTCGGGGTCGTAGACGCTCAGCGCCCGGCGCGCCGCCCGCAGGCGCGACTTGTTCGTCTGGTACAGCGCCTTGGCAAAACTGGCCTCATCCGCGTTCGTGCCGATGATCAGCGGGACCGGCGCCTGGGCACCGGATTGGAACACGTCGATCGGGTGCGCGGGAAGCGTGTGCGTATCCACGGTGGGCATGAAGCTGGTGTTGAACTGGACGAGCTCTTTGCGGTTGAGCAGCATCGATTGCCCGACCCGCACCAGTGCCTCGGCGTCAGCCTCGCGCAGCGCCTCCAACGTGGTCTGGCTGGGCAAGCCCATATCCTTGATCAGCTTGCGCACCCACATCGCCGCCTGCACGCGGGAGTGCACGCTGGCGACGGGCGGCGACTGCGCAATCGCGCGGTGGAACAGCCCCCGCGCAGCCGGGGCGCACATCAGGTGGATCACCGCCGCGCCACCCGCGGACTCGCCCATGACGGTGACGCGGCCGGGGTCGCCGCCGAACCCGGCCGCGTTGTCGTGGACCCAGCGCAGGGCGAGGATCTGGTCCAAGAGCGCTGGGTTGGCCACGCAGTCCTCGCCGAGCGTGCGGTAGTCCAAGTACCCGAACACGCCCAGGCGAAAGTTGACCGAGATGTAGACGATGTCCGTCGTCTTCGTCAGGTAGTGCCCCTGGAGAACCTTCTCGTGGCTCGACCCCGTGACAAAGGTTCCGCCGTGGAAGTACACCACCACCGGCAACTCCTCGTCGTTGTCGGGGCGCACGATGTCCAACGTGAGGCAGTCCTCCGTGCCGATGACGTTGTCCGTCCAGCCGAAGAACCCCTGCATGGCCGGGGGCGAAAAGGCGCTCGCGTCGCGCACCCCGGTCCACGACTCAACCGGGCGGGGCGCACGGAATCGCCCCGCGCCCTCGGTGGTCGCGCCGTACGGCACGCCGCGCCAGGTGCGGACCCCCGTGTCCGGGTCGACAATTCCGCGCACGCGACCGGCACTTGTGGTCACCACCGGTTGATCAGCGCTCGACATAGCCCCCACCCTAGACGCGAACGCGGTCGCGCACAGCGACGCTCAACGGCGCCGGGAATGGAAACCGCACGCGCAACGCTATACCGTGCGGAACTCGGTCCGACCGCCCAGGTGAGCACGAGCAATCACCGAGCGTTCGGCCGAAACGTGCACAATAGGTTTGCAACATCACACAATCGGGCTCGCCCCGGAGGAGGAAAGCATGGGACTGTTTGGCCGCAACAACGACAAGGACAGCACGAACCGCGAAGGCAATGCCAGCGATACCAGCGACGTCACTGCCGCCAACGGTGCGCAGCTGGCCGAAGGCGCCGGCCCGATCGCCCGCGCCTTCATCAGCTCCGTGGACAAGGCCGTCTCGCTCCAGACCGGCACCATCCGCGCGTACGTGGACTGGCTGCGTCGCCAGGACACGGACGCAACCCCGCAGGACGTGCAGAAACGCATGGACGCGCACTTCCGCAACACCGTCTCCGCTACCGGCGCCGGCGTCGGCGCCGCCGCGGCGGTCCCGGGCGTCGGCCTGATCTCCGGCAGCGCGGCAGTGGCCGGCGAGTCCGTCCTGTTCCTGGATCTGGCCGCCTTTTACACCGTCGCGTCCGCGTACCTGCGCGGCGACGATCCGGCCGACCCTGAGCAGCGCCGCGCAATGGTACTCACCACGCTGGTGGGCACCGAGGGTCTCGCCATCGTGGACACGTTTGTCGGCGAGAACGCCTCGCGCCTGCCGTCCAAGTCCACGCTCGCGCGCTTCTCCGGCCCGGGCCTGGCCGAGGCGAACAACATGCTCACCAAAGCGGCGCTGAAGCAGGTGCGCAGGAAGTTGCGCCGCGCCTGGATTGGCAAGCTCCTCCTGCTGGGTCTCGGCGCGGTCGCTGGCACCGCGGCAAACCGCAAGCTTGCAGATGAGGTGATCAAGCGCGTCGGGCAGTCGCTCGACCCGGTGCCGGACGCGTTCACTACCCCGCTCCCTCCGAAGAAGGACGACGGGCAGGACTCTCAGGGCCTGAGCGTCGACCCGAAGCGCTTCGCGCAGTGGATCCTCAACATTTTCGGCCGCGGCAAAAACGACGCGGAGGAGCGCGCGCAGGTCGACGCCGCCATCGAAGCAACCAAGTAGCGCCGTGCCCCACGGCTTCCCCCTGTTCCGCCGCTCGCTGACCGCCAACCCGGTCACGGCGGCGCTCGCGTTTGCCACCGCTGCAGCCGCAGCGGAGTTGCAGGTCCTCCTCCCCGCGCTGACGGGGCGCGCGGTGGACATCGCCACGGGCAACGTCACCGGCTCGGTCTCGCGCACCGCGTGGACGATGGTTGGCGTCGCACTGGTTACGTACGCGCTGGGCGCGGTGCGCCGCTGGGCGTCGGGCCGGCTCTCCGCCACCTCCCAGCACTGGCTTCGCGTGGAACTGCTGCGCACGATGCACCGGCTGGATGGCAACGGGCAGGACGCGATTGTCACCGGCCAGATCGTGGCCCGCTCGATTTCGGACCTCAACCAGTACGCCATGGTCCTGGGCCAAACGCCCATGTTCTTCACCCGCGCAATGCAGCTGGTCGGCACGCTCGTCGTCATGGTGGGTATGAATCTGTCGCTGACGGCAATGGCGCTGTGCCTGCTGCCGCTGATCTTGTGGGAGGCGAACCGCTCCCGGAAGGCGCTCTACGCCGCCACGTGGGTAAACCAGCAGGCCACGGCGGATTTGGCGGAGCACGTGGAAGAGACCGTCTCCGGGGTGCGGGTGGTCAAGGCGTTCGGCGGGGAGCGAAGGAGCGTCGATAAGCTTGATGCGCTCGGCCGCGAGCTGTACGCGGTGAAGATGCGCGCGGCGAAACTGACTGCCCGCTTCCAGCCGCTGTTATCACAGCTGCCCAAGATTGCGCTGGTCATCACGATCGTCGCGGCGGGGCTGATTGTGATGCGCGGCGGCATCACCATCGGCGCGTTCGTGGCGTTCACCACGTATCTGACGTCGCTGACCTCGTCGATGTCCATGCTGACCAACCAGTACGTGCGCCTGCAGATGGGCATGAGCAGCTTCGACCGCCTCGACGAGGTCCTTGCCCTCGCCCCGCACTCGCCGGAGCCCGCGCGCGGCAGCGCCCCGGAGGGCCCCGTCGGTCTCGCGTTCGACCGCGTGCGTTTCTCCGACGGCGGGACCACAGTGCTTGACGACGTCAGCTTTACCGTCTCCCCGGGCGAAACCCTCGCCATCGTCGGCCCACCCGGTGCCGGCAAAACCATGGCTGTGCAACTCGCCGGCGGCTTTTACACCCCCGATTCCGGGCAGTGCGCGCTTGTCGACGCCTCCCTGGCCACGACCCCCTACTCCGACCTTGCGCAGGAGGACCTCCGCGACCGGGTGACTTGCGTCTTCGACGACGCCTTCCTCTTCTCCTTCTCCGTCTTTGACAACATCGCCCTCGGCGCGCCCGCGGCGCTATCGGGCGAGGCGCTCACGGAGGCGGTGCACCGCGCGGCCAGGCTGGCGCGCGCGGACGAGTTCATCGAGCGCCTCGACGACGGCTACGACACGCTCGTCGGCGAGCGCGGGCTCACCCTGTCCGGCGGGCAGCGCCAGCGCGTCGCCCTCGCCCGCGCGCTCCTCTCGCAGCCGCGGGTGCTCGTGCTTGACGACGCCACCAGCGCCATCGACGCCATCACCGAAGCCGAGATCCTGCACAACCTTCGCACCGAGCTCGGCGACGTTGCCGTCCTCACAGTGGCCCACCGCCAATCCACGGTCGACCACGCCGACACCGTCCTCATCCTCGATGCCGGCCGCGTCACCGAGCACGGCCCCCGCGCGGACGTCGTCGCCACACCCGCCTACCGCGCACTCATGGCCCCCGAGGCGACGCAGGCCCCCGCGAGCGCGGAGGCGGAGCCGCCCGAGCACCTGCTCTGGCCGGACGAGCACTCCACATCCGCGAACCCCGACCTGGCCGCGGCATCCGCCGCCCGCGCGACCAGCAGCGGGGGCGGCCGGCATACCATCATGGCTGACGCGGGGTTGCTGGCTGACGTGGCAAAGCTCCCGCCCGCGCGAGAGCAGCCGAACCTCAACGAGGCGACGCTTGCGCGGCTGCGCACCCCGACGGGCAGCGGCAACGAGTTCAAGGTTTCGCAGCTCTTCCGCGCGGTGCGCTGGCTGATCGCAGGCAGCGTCGCGCTCCTCATCGTCGGCGTGCTCGCCGACCTCGCGTTTCCCACGCTCATCCGCGCCTCGATCGACCGCGGCATCGCACCGAACGACTTCCGCGCGCTCTGTGCCATCGCGGGCGCGACGCTCGCCGTCGTCCTCATCGGCTGGGCCGCCGACGCGTGCCTGACCGTCCTGTCCTCCCGCTCCGGCGAGCGGCTCCTCTACGGCCTGCGCCTGCGCACCTACGCGCACCTGCAGCAGCTGGGGCTGAGCTTTTTCGAGCGGCACCTGTCCGGGCGCATCATCACCCGCCTGACCACGGACATTGACACCCTCTCTAGCTTCCTCCAGACCGGGCTGGCGCAAGCGATCGTGGCGGTGGGCAGCCTCGTCGGCGTCTCCGCCATGCTGCTTGCCACGGACGGCCAGCTCACGCTCACCGCGATGAGCGCGGTGCCCGTCATCGTCGTCGCCACGCTCATCTTCCGCCGCCTCTCGCGCCGCTACTTCACGGCCGCCCGCGCCCAGATCTCGGTGGTCAACGGCGATTTCGCCGAGCTCATCGGCGGCATCCGCGTCACGCAGATGTACACCGCGGAGCGCCGCGCCGAGGCGGCGTTCACAGACGCTTCGCTCGCCTATCGACGCCTCCGTATGCGCTCCGTGACGCTCCTCGCCGCCTACTTCCCGGGCATGCAGGCCATCTCGCAGATCATGACGGCCGCCGTCGTCGGCGTGGGCGCGACGCGCGTGTCCGAGGGCGACCTCTCCGTCGGCGTACTCGTCGCCTTCACCATGTACCTCAGCCAGCTCTACGGGCCGATCCAGCAACTGGGCCAGATCTTCGACTCCTGGCAGCAGGCCACCGTCAGCTTCGACCGCATCACGGAGCTCCTGGCGGAGCGCACGACCGTTCCCGATACTGGCACCAACCCACGTGCGGCCGACGCCGCCCGCGGTCCGCTTGCCCTCGAGGGCGTGAGCTTCGGCTACGGGGGCGTCGACAAGCGCGACACCCCAACCCTGGTGGTGAAAGACCTGGACCTCGACCTACGGCCCGGCGAGACTGTTGCCCTGGTGGGGCCGACGGGCGCGGGCAAGTCGACCGTGGTCAAGCTGCTGGCTCGCTTCTACGACCCGACCGCCGGGCGGATCACCGCCTCAGGCACGGACATCGCCGAGTTCCCGCTGCCGGCATGGCGGCGCGCGCTCGCGCAGGTGCCCCAGGAGTCCTATCTTTTCCCCGGCACCGTGGCCGACAACATCGCGTACGGCGCGCCGGGCGCCTCGCAGGCTGAGATCGAAGACGCAGTGCGAAGGCTCGGTGCCCTCGGCGTGATCGCGGCGATCCCCGGTGGGTTCCGCGCCCCGGTCGGCGAGCGCGGCCGCGGGCTCAGCTCGGGGCAACGGCAAATCATTGCGCTGGCGCGGGCGGAACTGCTCCACCCAGATGTGGTGTTGCTGGACGAGGCGACCGCGACGCTTGACCCGGCCACCGAGCACACCGTCCTCAACGCTGCTGGTCGTACCACTGCTGGGAGGACCTCCATCATCGTCGCGCACCGTTTGCTCACCGCGCAACGGGCCGACCGCATAGTTGTCGTTGAAGGAGGACGTATCATAGAAGATGGTTCCCACGAGACCCTCCTGAAATCGGACGGAAAATATGCCCGGATGTGGGCAGTCAACCGAAATCGGGGGTAGGCCATGGTGGCGTCGTGGAAGAATGCGAGAGAGTTTTAACGCTCTGGCTATCAAGCGAATTACAGTCAAGATTTAGTTCGAGTAAAGACCCGACAGAAAGAGGCGAGGACCTGCCGTGAGCAGCGATAACACGTTCGGCCAGAACAGCTGGCTGGTTGACGAGATGTTCCAGCAGTACCAGGAGAACCCGGATTCCGTTGATCCGGAATGGCGCAAGCTCTTCGATGCAGAGGGTGCTCCCAAGGCACCGAAGGCTCAGCAGGCGTCGAAGGCTCAGCAGGCGCCCAAGGCCGCCAAGGCCTCCGCTGCGCCGGCTGCGAAGCAGGAGACGGCGAAGACCGACCCGAAGGTTTCCTCCTCCACCGCCGCGCCGAGCCAGGACGGCCGCGAGACCCAGATCGACCGCGCCGCCACCGCCGCGAAGGCCACCGCGTCCAAGGAGAAGGCAACGCTGCCGAAGCCGAAGAAGTCCCCGCTGGACAACATCAACAACATTGAGGTTGAGCCCGGCGAGTTCCAGCTCAAGGGCGCGTTCAAGGCGATTGCTAAGAACATGAACGAGTCCCTCGAGGTCCCGACGGCGACGACCGTGCGAGACATGCCGGTCAAGCTCATGTTTGAGAACCGCGCGCTGGTGAACGACCACCTCAAGCGCACCCGCGGTGGCAAAATCTCCTTCACCCACATCATCGGCTACGCCATCGTCCAGGCAGCCAAGCTGCACCCGGACATGAACAAGAACTACAAGGAGGACGGCAACAAGTTCTTCGCCGTCCAGCCGGAGCACATCAACCTCGGCCTGGCGATCGACCTGCCGGGCAAGGATGGCTCCCGCTCCCTCGTCGTCGCCGCCATCAAGGAGACCGAGAAGCTCGCGTTCAACGAGTTCATCGACGCGTACGAGGACATCGTCAAGCGCGCCCGCGACGGCAAGCTGACCATGGATGACTTCTCCGGTGTGACCATCCAGCTGACCAACCCGGGCGGCATTGGCACCCGCCACTCCATCCCGCGCCTGACCAAGGGCCAGGGCACCATCGTCGGTGTCGGCGCCATGGACTACCCGGCTGAGTTTGCCGGCGCGTCCGAGGACCGCCTCGCCGAGCTCGGCGTGGGCAAGCTGGTCACGCTGACCTCCACCTACGACCACCGCGTTATCCAGGGCGCGGAATCCGGCGAGTTCCTCCGCGACATCTCGCAGCTGCTTATCGACGACAAGTTCTGGGACGACATCTTCACCGCCCTGGAAATCCCGTTCTCCCCGATGCGCTGGGCACAGGACCAGCCCAACACCGGTGTGAACAAGGACACCCGCGTGATGCAGCTGATCCAGGCGTACCGCTCCCGCGGCCACCTCATCGCGGATACCAACCCGCTGCGCTGGCACCAGCCGGGCCTGCCCATGCCGGACTCCCGCGACCTGCTCATGGAGTCCCACGGCCTGACCATCTGGGACCTGGACCGCACCTTCCACGTCGGCGGGTTCGGCGGCAAGGAGACCATGACGCTGCGTGAGGTCATGTCTCGCCTGCGCGCGGCCTACACCCTGCACATCGGCGCGGAGTTCACCCACATCATGGACCGCGACGAGCGCGAGTGGCTGCGCGACCGCCTCGAGGTCGGCATGCCGAAGCCCACCAACGCCGAGCAGAAGTACATCCTGCAGAAGCTCAACGCCGCAGAGGCCTTTGAGAACTTCCTGCAGACCAAGTACCTCGGCCAGAAGCGCTTCTCGCTCGAGGGCGCCGAGACCCTTATCCCGCTCATGGACGCGGTCATTGACACCGCCGCTGGCCAGGGCCTGGACGAGGTCGTCATCGGCATGCCGCACCGCGGCCGCCTCAACGTGCTGTTCAACATCGTGGGCAAGCCGGTTGCCACCATCTTCAACGAGTTTGAGGGCAACATGCAGTCCGCACAGCAGGGCGGCTCCGGCGACGTGAAGTACCACCTCGGCTTCCAGGGCGAGCACATCCAGATGTTCGGCGACGGCGAGATCAAGGTCTCCCTGGCCGCTAACCCGTCGCACCTCGAGGCCGTCGACCCGGTCCTCGTCGGCATGGCCCGCGCGAAGGCCGACATCCTCAAGGAAGCCGGCGTACGCGAGGACCACCCGGTCGTGCCCATCATGCTGCACGGCGACGCCTCCTTCACCGGCCTGGGCGTGGTCCAGGAAACCCTGAACCTGTCCCGCCTGCCCGGCTACACCGTCGGCGGCACCGTCCACATCGTGGTGAACAACCAGATCGGCTTCACCACCACCCCGGACTCTGGACGTTCCTCCTTCTACGCCACCGACCTGGCCAAGGGCTTCGACTGCCCGGTCTTCCACGTCAACGGCGACGACCCGGAGGCGGCAGCCTGGGTTGCCCAGCTGGCTACCGAGTACCGCCGCGAGTTTGGCAAGGACGTCTTCATTGACCTCATCTGCTACCGCCTGCGTGGCCACAATGAGGCCGACGACCCGACCGTGACCCAGCCGGTGATGTACGACCGCATCCACAGCCACGATTCGGTCCGTACCCGCTACACCAAGGACCTCGTCGGCCGCGGCGACATCAACGCCGACGAGGCTGAGAAGGCGGCCCAGGACTTCCACGATCAGCTGGACTCCGTGTTCGCCGACGTCAAGGAGCACGAGGGCCACCCGAGCGAGCAGACCGGCATCACCGATTCCCAGGAGCTCACCCACGGCCTGGATACCTCCATCGACGAGGCGACCTTCAAGCGCCTCGCTGGCGCGTTTGTGGACCTGCCAGAGGACTTCACCTCCAACAAGCGCCTGAAGTCCGTGATGAAGAAGCGCGGCGGCTCCTTTGAGGACGGCAACATCGACTGGGGCTGGGGCGAGCTGCTCGCCTTCGGCTCCCTGGCCGAGGAAGGAAAGTTCATCCGCCTGGCGGGCGAGGATTCCCAGCGCGGCACCTTCACCCAGCGCCACGCGGTCCTGTACAACCCGGAGAACGGCGAGGCGTACAACCCGCTCGACCACAACGCGATCGAGTCCGGCAACGGCGGCCGCTTCGAGGTCTTCAACTCCGCCCTCACCGAGTTCGCGGGCATGGGCTTCGAGTATGGCTACACCCTGGGCAACCAGGACGCCATGGTCGCGTGGGAGGCGCAGTTCGGCGACTTTGCCAACGGCGCGCAGACCATCATCGACGAGTACGTCTCCTCCAGCGAGACCAAGTGGGGCCAGCTGTCCTCCCTGACGCTGCTGCTCCCGCACGGCTACGAGGGCCAGGGCCCGGACCACTCCTCCGCCCGCATCGAGCGCTACCTGCAACTCGTCGCGGAGGGCTCCATGACCATCGCGCAGCCGTCCACCCCGGCAAACCACTTCCACCTCCTGCGCCGCCAGGCGATGGGTGAGATGAAGCGTCCGCTCATCGTCTTCAGCCCGAAGTCGATGCTGCGTAACAAGGCCGCGGTCTCCCAGCCGGCTGACTTCATCGAGGTCAACCGCTTCCAGTCCGTTATCGACGACCCGAACTTTGTCGAGCGCGGCAACAAGAAGATCGCCGACACTGACAAGGTCACCACGATCATGCTCTGCTCCGGCAAGATCTACTGGGAGCTGGAGAAGAAGCGCGAGAAGGACGGCCGCGACGACATCGCGATCATCCGTGTGGAGATGCTCCACCCGATCCCGTTCAACCGCCTCCGCGACGCGTTTGCCAACTACCCGAACGCGAAGGAGATCCGCTGGGTCCAGGACGAGCCCGCCAACCAGGGCGCTTGGCCGTTCTACAACGAGCACCTGCGCGAGCTGATCCCGGACATGCCGAAGATGGTTCGCGTCTCCCGCCGTGCACAGTCCACCACCGCCACCGGTGTGGCCAAGGTGCACCAGCAGGAGGAGAAGGCGCTGCTCGAGGAGGCATTCGCCAAGTAACGCCTCGCAGCACAAAGGCCCCCGTCCTGGGGGCCTTTCTTCTTGGTCGCACCTAGGGCGCGCGCTTCTCGACGCCTCCCGCTACGCCGCGCGCTGCGTCCCGTCCTTCTCGTCCTCGTCCTTGGTTTTCGGGGCGTTGATGTTGATGCTCGCGTATTCCATCAACCATTCCGCCACCGCGGAACGCACAGTCTCCCCCGCTTCTACGCGCTCCGTCATCTCCTCGATGTCCTTGGTGGACATCACGCGCGTAATAAAGTTCAACCGGGTCGACTCGGTGCGGGTGAGCCTGCCGTCTTTGATGATGGGGACGATGTTCTCCGGCAGCCCCTGCTTCGCGGCCTCGCTGTCCTGGCAGGCCTGCGCGGGCGAGGGATCCACCGAGCGAACGTTTGCGGGGAACGTGGCGACCATGGCGGCATACACCTCATCTTGGCGCTCGGCCTCGGACGCGCTACTCGTCGTGTTCTCGTCCGCGGCTCCGGCCGCCTCGTCGCTCGGCTGCGCGAAACTTGCCGCGGTCTGCGGATCCAGCTGCGTGAGGACCTGGCCCGTGCAGCCGACCACGATGTCGACGTTGTCCTCCTTCAGGATGTCCAACGGGCTGCGCGACGCAAACGACGAGTTCGCCGCGAGGCCGACCGGGCGGCCGTACGCGGCGAGGACCTGGTTGTAGATCTCTCCGATGACCAGCTGCTCCGGCGACGCCGGGTCGACGGCGATAGCGAGCGTCCCCTCTGCTCCGACGTTGAGTACGGTGGCAATCTCCGGCCGCTCAAACGGCGTGCAGGACGCGAGGGACAGCGCGCTCGCTGTCACTATCGCCGCGGTGGCGACGCGTCGCCACCGCTGATTCACCTTGCCCACACAGATCCCGTCCTCTCGGTCAGTACGTTCGGCCGTTTGGTCCTCTTGATCCTAACGCTCGTCGCCGTCGGCCCCCGGTAACGGGCGCTGCGGCTGCCCCATCGCGGCGATCATGTCGCGGGCGCGAGTGGCCACGTCCTGCTCCGCAAGCACGTCGTAGCGGCCCGCCACGATCGTGGTCGCGGAGGCGAAGTCGCGCTTGCCGCCGGTGAACCCGTACGCAAACGCCGCGGAGATCAGCCCAAACACAGCACCGCCGATGACGCACATAGACACCAGCAGCCAAGTGCTGCCCTCGGACGCGAACATCCCCATAATGAGGCCGATGAACAGCCCGAACCACATGCCGGAGAGCGCACCGCCGCCGAGCACGCGCGGCCAGGTGAGCCGCCCCGTGATGTTTTCCACCTGCATCAGGTCGACGCCGACGATCGTGAGCTTTTCCACCGGGAACTCGTTGTCGGACAGGTTGTCCACGGCCGATTGCGCGTCCTGGTAGGTGCCAAAGCTACCCACCGGCCAGCCGGTTGGGATCTCGCGGTTCTGCGGGCTTCGGAGCGAGGGAGAAGTCATGGTCGGTGTCCTTTCCGGGGAGTCAGCGGCCTGCGCGTGCAACGTCCACATCTTACCGCCCGCGCTCATGGCTGGACCGCGCTACGCCGTTTCTGCCACGTCGCGCGCCACCCTATACTTGGTAGGCGTTATGACTGACACTTCCCCGATTACCAAAGACGCCGTCTACGAGGCCCTCTCGCGTGTCGAGGACCCCGAGATTGGCAAGCCGATCACGCAGCTCAACATGGTCGAGTCCGTGTCCATTGACGGCAACGATGTCGCCGTGGGCGTATACCTGACCATCGCCGGCTGCCCGATGCGAGACACCATCGAGTCCAACACGCGCGCGGTGCTCGAGGACCTCGAGGGCATAGGCGAAGTCTCGGTCACCTTGCACACAATGAGCGACGAGCAGCGGCGCGAGCTCGCGCAGTCCCTCCGCGGCCAGCAGAGCGGCCCCGCGATCCCGTTCGCCGACCCGAACTCGCGGACTCGCGTCTTCGCGGTCGCTTCGGGCAAGGGTGGCGTGGGCAAGAGCTCCATGACCGTCAATCTCGCCACGTCGCTGGCCAAGCAGGGGCTTTCCGTGGGCATTATCGACGCCGACATCTACGGCCACTCCATCCCCGGCCTCATGGGCTCCGCGGGGCAGGGCCCGACTGTGGTGGACGAGATGCTCATGCCGCCGATCGCGCACGGCGTCCGCCACATCTCCGTCGGCCAGTTCGTGGAGGGCAACGCCCCGATCGTGTGGCGCGGCCCGATGCTCACCCGCGCCATCCAGCAGTTCCTCGCGGACGTGTACTGGGGCGACCTCGACGTCCTGTTCATGGACCTGCCGCCGGGGACCGGCGACGTGGCCATCACCGTGGCGCAGCTGGTGCCCAACGCCGAGCTGCTCATCGTCACCACCCCGCAAGCCGCAGCCGCGGAGGTGGCGGAGCGCGCGGGCACTATTTCGCAGCAGACGGATCAGCCGATCGCGGGCGTGATTGAGAACATGGCGGGCATGGTCATGCCGGACGGCTCCACCATGCACATCTTCGGCGAGGGCGGCGGCGAGCAGGTCGCCGAGCGCCTCACCGCGCTGACGGATAATGAGGTCCCGCTGCTCGGGTCGATCCCGCTGGACCCGAAGCTGCGCGAGCACGGGGACACGGGCACGCCGGTCGTGCTCGATGAGCCCGACTCCCCCGCCGCCAAGGCCATCACGGAGGTTGCAAACAAACTAAAGATCCGCCGCACCTCGCTGGCGCGCAAGAGCTTGAACCTCGGCGTGAAGTAGCCCCTGGCGCTGCCTGCGCCTAGGTGATGTCGGCCCAGGAGAATCCGCCGCCGGAGGTGTCCGGCTTGCGCTTTCCTTGGGCGTCGCGCCGCGCCACCTGGCGGGTGGAGCCCCCGCCCGGCTCGCCCGGGTTGACGGGCGGCTTGGGGGTCCGGGCCTGCGGGTCGTCGCGAAGCGCCGCGCGCGGGTCGGTGTGTCCGGGGGCGTTCGCGTCCTTAACGTCATCGTCGAAAAGCATCTGCGCCATCGCACGCTTAGGTCCCATGGCGGCGTACTTGCTTACCTTCTGCATGGGCGCGCGGAACTCTTCAAACTCCTCGAATTCGCCGTTCAACTCCGCCTTTGCATTGTTGATGGCTTTGCGAGCCGCGTAAATGGCGGCGCGGACGTCCTGGATCACGCCCGGCAGGCGCTCGGGACCGATGACGATGAGGCCGATGATGAGGATGAAGAAAATCTCGCCCCAGCCGATGTTGGAAAACACTGCCTGCTCCCTCTACCCGCGGCGCCTCAGCGTACGGAAAACTACTTCCATCTTGTCCAACATGCTGCCGTGAGACTGCGCGGAGGGATCCGCCCCCGGACGGTCGGCGACGTCGTCGCTGCACAATTGCGCCAGCCGCTCGACCAGCGAGTCCGGGGCGTGCAAGTCATCGTCGTTGCAACGGCGCACCCGCTGGGAGGTGACGCGTTGCGCCTGCACCTCGGCGAAGCATTCCGCGCACTGCATCAGGTGCGAACGGGCGCGACGCGCCGCCGTGGCGCTGAGCTCGTTGTCGGTGAATGCGGCGATGGCCTCGGGGCCGAGGTGCTCGGTGGAGGAAAACTGCTTGCGCCGGGGTGCGCCGGATGACGCGGCGGTCGACGGCATCTTCTTGCTCACCCTGCTCACCTCGCCCACTCAGCGCGCTCCTTTACTCCTCGTTCTCGCTCGATCGCATGTTCAGGCCACTGGCCCAATTTGCACCTAGCGTACGCCCGTCCGGCGCCGAATGCGCTGACCGCCCCGCGCAGCAGATAAAACTACCGCGCCCGGATCAGGTCCTTCGCCGCTTGATCGTGCTGTGCCTGCGCCTCCAGCGACGCGCGCAGCTGCTGTCGGCCGCGGTGGATGCGCGAGCGGACCGTACCCATCTTCACGCCGAGGGTGTCGGCGATCTCCTCGTAGGTCATCCCGACGACGTCACAAAGCACCACGGCGACGCGGAAGTCCGGACCGAGCTCGTCCAGCGCGTGCTGGAGCGCGGGATCGAGGTTGGCCACCGTGTACGCCTGCTCCGGCGTCATGTCGGTGCCGGGGACGCGCTCGTAGTCCTCCGGCAGCGCCTCCATCCGGATCGTGGCGCGGTGGCGCACCATGTCCAGGAACAAATTGGTGGTGATGCGGTGCAGCCAGCCCTCGAATGTGCCGGGCTTGTAGCTCTTCAGGTTGCGGAAGACGCGCATGAACGTCTCCTGCGTGAGGTCCTCCGCGTCCTGTTGGTTGCCGGAGAGGCGGAACGCAAGGCGGTAGACGCTGTCCGCGTGCTCCGCAACCAACTCGGCCCAGGTGGGCATCCCGCCCTGGCCAGCGTCAAACGCCGCAGTGCCCGTCAGCGTGTCGGCGTTCGGGGTGGGCTGCTCGCGCGGTGAAGTCATTGCTCTATTGTGGCAGAGATAACTAAGCCTGGGCAACACTTTGCCCGGCACTTTGCCTGGTGGCGGGTAACAATCCGCTCACGATCCGCAGCTCGCTATGATGTGCGGTGTGAGTGAGACAGCTTTTTCCCAAATGATCGCCTACATCGACCAGCGCGCGAACCACGCGAAGGGCGCGGCGGACGCGGACCCGTTCAGCCACGGGCTCGAGGTCGCCCGCGTTGAGGCCGAGGAGAACGGCGTGAGCCTGCCCTCCCCGACCGTGGGCACGCTGCTGACAACCCTCGCCGCGGTGGGCGCGCGTGCAGACGCCGCGCAGGGCGCCGTCGCCGTCACCCCGGCCGCGGGCACCGTGGGCCTGCACCTGCTGCGCGGCCTGCCGGAAAAGTCCACCCTGACCTGCATCGAGCCCGAGGCCGCGCTGCAGTCCGGCACGAAGGCGGCGGTGCGCGCCGCGGGGTACGCACCCTCGCGGGTCCGCTTCCTCACCGCCCGCCCGCTCGATGTGATGGGCCGCCTGGCCAATGACGCCTATCAGGTCATCTACGCGGACGTCTCGCCCGTTGAGCTCGGGGCGATCATCGACGCCGCGTGGCCCCTCCTCACCCCCGGCGGCACCCTCGTGCTCGCCGGCTCACTGCTGGACGGCACGGTCGCCGACGCCACCCGCCGCGACCGCGAGACCGCGGCCGCCCGCGAAGCGGACGACTACGCGGAGACGTTCGCGGCGGAGCACGGTGGCATCGTCACGCGTCTGCCCCTCGACGGGGGCCTAACGCTTGTGACGAAGCGCTAGATCACTTCGTTCTTGCCAACGGCGACCACGCCGTTGTCGGAGACCTTGTAGCGCTCGCGATCGCGCTGCGGGTCCACGCCGATGATCTCACCATCGGACACGTAGACGTTTTTGTCCAGAATGCAGTGGCGCACCACTGCCCCCTTGCCCACGCGCACGCCCGGCATGAGCACGGACCCCTCCACGGTCGCGCCCTCTTCCACGCGCACGTCCGTGGACAGGACGGAATTGCGCACCGTCGCGCCGGAGATGATGGAACCGGAGGCCACGATGGACTCCTGTGCGATGCCGCCCATGACGAACTTGGCGGGCGGGAGGTTGCCGTCCTCGGTGGAGTGGATCGGCCACGCGTTGTTGTAGAGGTTGAAGATCGGGTGCGAGGAGATCAGGTCCATGTGCGCCTCGTAGAACGAGTCGATGGTGCCGACGTCGCGCCAGTACCCCTTGTCGCGCTCGGTCGCGCCCGGCACGTGGTTCTCGGAGAAGTCGTAGACGTTCGCCTCGCTCTGGTTCACAAAGTACGGGATGATGTCCCCGCCCATGTCGTGGGCGGAGTCCTCGTTCTGCTCGTCCTCCAGCAAGGCCTGCACGAGCGCCTCGGTGGAAAAGACGTAGTTGCCCATGGATGCGAACGTCACGTTCGGGTCATCCGGGGTGCCCGGCGGGTTGGCCGGCTTTTCCAGGAACTCCGTGATCGTGCCGTTTTCGTCGGACTGAATGCAGCCGAACGCGGTGGCCTCCGCACGCGGCACGCGGATGCCGGCGACGGTGGCTGACTTACCCGAGGCGATGTGGTTTTCCACCATCTGCGACGGGTCCATGCGGTAGACGTGGTCCGCGCCGAAGACGAGGACGTAGTCCGGTTTGTCGTCATAAATGAGGTTGAGTGACTGCACGATCGCGTCCGCCGAGCCGTTGTACCAGCGCTTGCCGCGGCGCTGCTGCGCGGGCACGGACGCGATGTACTGCGGGGTTGGGCCGGACACGTTCCACGCGGTGGCGACGTGGCGGTCGAGCGAGTGGGACTTGTACTGCGTCAACACGGCGATGCGCATGTACCCCGCGTTGACCAGGTTGGACAGAACGAAGTCGATGAGGCGGTAGTTACCGCCAAACGGGACTGCAGGCTTGGCACGGTCGGCGGTCAGGGGGAACAGTCGCTTCCCTTCGCCGCCCGCGAGGACGATGGCGAGGACTCTTGGCTGGCTTTTCACGCCCACCAGAGTATTGAAAAGCAACGTCTCCCGCAGTGGCTATGTACACATTTTCACCACTTTAGGGGGACGCACCACACCTCCCGTTCAGGTTCCTGCAGCGTCGCGCATTCCTCACTACTGTTGGGGCTCATGAGAGTCGGAATGATGACCAGAGAGTACCCACCGGAGGTCTACGGTGGTGCCGGCGTGCACGTCACTGAGCTGACGCGCTTTATGCGCGAGCTTATCGACGTCGACGTGCACTGCATGGGGACGCCGCGCGAGATGGACAACGTCTACGTCCACGGCGTAGACCCGGAGCTCACCGACGCGAACGGCGCGATCAAGACGCTGTCCACCGGCCTGCGCATGGCCAACGCGGCGAGCGGGTTGGACCTGGTGCACTCCCACACCTGGTACGCGGGCCTGGGCGGCCACCTGGCATCCCAGCTCCACGAAATCCCGCACGTGGTCACCGCGCACTCGCTGGAGCCGGACCGCCCGTGGAAGCGCGAGCAGCTCGGCGGAGGCTACAACGTCTCCTCCTGGAGCGAGCGGAATGCCATGGAATACGCCGACGCGGTCATCGCGGTGTCCTCCGGCATGAAGGACGCGATCCTGCGGGCGTACCCGCGCATTGAGCCGGACAAGGTCCACGTGGTGCTCAACGGGATCGACACCGATAACTGGTACCCCGGCCAGGCGACGATTCTAGAGGAGCTCGGGGTGGACCCGGCGAAGCCGGTCGTCTCGTTCGTCGGCCGAATCACCCGCCAGAAGGGTGTGCCCCACCTGCTCAAGGCGGCGCAGCAGTTCGACGAGGACGTGCAACTGATCCTCTGCGCCGGCGCCCCGGACACCCCGGAGATTGCGGCGGAGACGCAGGGGCTCGTCGAGAAGCTGCGCGCGCAGCGCGACGGCATCTTCTGGGTGCAGGACATGCTGCCGCCGGAGAAGATCCGCGAGGTCTACGCTTCGTCGGACGTGTTCGTCTGCCCGTCGATCTACGAGCCGCTGGGCATCGTCAACCTGGAGGCCATGGCGTGCGAGACCGCCGTGGTGGCGTCGCGAGTCGGCGGCATCCCGGAGGTCGTGGTTGACGGCGAGACCGGCACCCTCGTTGATTACGACGAGCACGATCCGGAGGCCTTTGAGCAGGCCCTCGCCGAGGCAGTCAACGCGCTGGCCGGGGACCCGGAGACGGCGAAGCGCATGGGTGCCGCGGGCCTGGCGCGCGCCCGCGACACGTTCTCCTGGTCTACTATCGCGCAGGAAACCGTGGACGTATACAAGAAGCTGCTGTAGAGGAAACAGAACTAAGTATGAGCGTTTACAGACCCGAACTGCACGTGACCGCCGAGCGCGGCATCCTCGAGGGCCCCGCAGGTGTCATTCGCGCCGGCGAGCGCGGCGAGCGCGTGTGGCACATGTTCTACCAGTACAAGCTCACCCCAGACGCCCCGAGCGCGTGGGGGCACGACATGAGCGAGCAGGACCCGTTCAGCTGGCTCGAGTGCAACGACGCCCTCGTCGCCATCGGCGGTGAGCTCAACGTCCGCGCCGGTGCGGTCGTCGCCACCGATGACGGCGCGGACCTGTACTTCACCTCCAACACCGCTGCGGGCGACACCGTGCAGCGCGCGCACGCCGACGACCTGGCCGCGCTCTGCGAGGAGCTGGAGGAGTCCGAAACCGGCCAACTGCTCCCCTCCTCCGGCGTCAAGCGCCTCGGCGCGGTGGTCCAGGACACGGAGGTCGACGGCCAGGTATACACCAACTTCCGCTCCCCTTGCGTCGTCCCTGACTGGGAGGAAGATGGCAACCGCGAGCGCGGCCACGACGGCTGGCTCATGCTCGCGGTCACCGGCTCGCTCGAGGCACCCGTGCCCGTCGTCCTTTCCTCGCACGACGGCCAGAGCTGGCTTGTCGACGGCGCGCTGACCTTCGACGGCGACCCCGGCCTCGATGTAACCAAGCCGCTCGTCGCCCCGCGCATCTCCCGCCTGCGCGACGAAGTGGACGGCGAGATCTACGATGTCCTCTTCCTCACCGCCGAGATCGACGGCAAGGACCGCACCGTGTACCTCGTCGGCGTGCTCAAGGGCAGCGTCTTCACCGTGACCTCCCAGGCGAAGCCGCTAGATTACGGCCACGACTTCACCCGCCCCCGCAACTCCGCCTACACCCTGGAGCCGTCGAACGCCGAGGACCGCTACGAGCGGACCTACCTGTTCGGTTTCATGACGGACTCCGGCCGCCACGGCGACCCCACCAAGGAACCGAACTGGGAGTCCGAGGGCTGGGCGAACACGCTGACGCTGCCGCGCCGCGCGACCCTGCAGCACGGGCAGCTCTACCAGGTCCCCGCCGGCGGGCTGCCGGAGGCGGTGCAGTCGTCGCGCCACGCACTGATGTGGACGGCGCTGTGCGACATCCCCGCGGGCTCGTCCGTGGAGGCCGAGGTACTGGACGGCAACGGCGAGCCGGTGGCTGTGATCACCCATAACGGGGAGACCCTCACCGTCGACCGTCTGGATGGCGCCCCTGCGGTCGCGGAGATCCACGACGACGATGAGGACAACATCACCGTCATCGTCGACGGCTCCACCCTCGAGGTCTACGCGGGCGGCGGCAGCGTCGTCACCGCATCCCGCATCTGGTCCGCCACCGGCTACAGCGGAATCCGCTCCCGCGCGGCGGGCGACGCCGAGATCTACAACGAGTGGCGCCGGGGGTTCCCCAGCGCCCGGTAGGCGCCCGCTCCGGCCTACGCCTTGCGCAGCCGGACTAGCTGGCCGCGCGCCGTCACGTCCATGTGCTCCGGCAGCGCCGCGAGGCGCTCCTGCAGCACGTCCGGCGCCACGTGGCGCGCCGACGGGCTCATCCCTACCTGCGCGGCAATCGCGTCGCGCTCCAGGCGCATCGTGTACTCGATGAGCTGCGGCTCCGCGGCCAACTCCAGGTGGCCCTTGGCCTGCTCCACCATGCGCTCGAGTTTGCCCGCCTCAACGCCGAGGATGCCCAGCGGTTCGCGCAGCTCGTCCAGGTGCCCCTGGTGCGCGATGAGCGCTACGACCTCACCGCCGGGCGCAAGGACGCGGGCGAACTCCGCCGGGTTCCGGGGCGCGAAGACATCCATGATGGCGTGAACGCTGCCGTCGCGAACCGGCAGCTGGCTCCACACGTCGGCCACCACGGCGCCGACGCGCGGGTGGGACTTTGCCAGGTGCTTCGCGGCGGGCACAGAAATATCCAGCCCAATGCCGCGCGCGCCGCCGACGCTGTCCAGCGTGTGCGCCAGGTAGTAGCCGGTGCCGGCACCCACCTCCAGCACGGCCGGTTCGGCCACGCCGCGCGCCTCCCCAACTGACGGGTCGCCCGGCTCGGGCGCACTGTGCTCCAACACGTGATGCACCTGCTCCGTCACCGCCTCGACGAACGGCGCGAAGTGCCCCTGCGAGAGGAAGGCTTCGCGGGCGTGGATCATCTCGATCGAGTCGCCCTCGTGGTTCAGGCCCTTTCCGCTGGCCAGCGTAACGTAGCCCTGCTTGGCCACGTCATAAGAATGCCCCGTCTCGGAGACGAGGCGCGAAAAGTCGTCCTCGCCCCGCAACGGGGAAAGATCTGCCGGGTCTGCAAGCACGTCCACGATGTCTTTGAGCATGTGGAAAGCTTACCGCACCGCCGGCCGGGCCAAGCGGTGCAGGGTGAATGCGGTGACGGCGTGGGTTACTGCCCCGCGGCGTCGATAAGCAGCTGGCCCAGCTCGGCTGCCTCTTCCTTGCTCATCTCCACGACGAGCCGCCCGCCGCCGTCGGATGGAATGCGCATCACAATCTTTCGGCTCTCTTCTACAGCTTCCATCGGGCCGCTACCGGTGCGCGGCTTCATTGCTGCCATGCGTATTCTCTCCTTTGAACTCAATGACGTATGGAGTCAATGATACGCCTGTATGGGCCCGACCATCCGGGCCAAGCAGCATTTCCGTAGCTAACTATGCCTTTCCGTACGGATTTTCCCCAGCTTTCGGTGCCGGCTCCAGCGTCGCGGGCGCCTCAAACTCCGCCGCGCTCACGCCCTCGGTGAGCGAGTGCGAGTCCACCTTCTGCGGGTTGCGGGGTTGCGCCGGGCGAGCCTCAGCGGCCTCGTCGTCGCGCCACTCCGCGGTGTCCTGGCCGGTCAGCTGCGCGATGAGTGCGTCGACCTGGTCCATCCGGTACCCGCGGTGGACAACCTCCAACTGAATGTCGTCAAAGTTGCCGTCCTCAACCGCGCGGCGATTCGCCGCCTTCACATCTTCCGTATCAGGCATCGGCGGCTGCGTCTCACCGCGCCCAAAAATCGACGACGCCAGCAGCGTCCCCAGCACGCTGAACAGTGCCAAGACAAGAATCAGGATAATCCAAGAGAGCATGGGCGCTATTCTACTTCCCGCCCCACGCAGCGCGCTGCTGTACCTCGCCCAGCGCGCCGCGCCCCGCGGCCCGATCCAGGATCGTCGCCACGATCATATCCGCCATCGGCGCGAGCTCCTCCAGCGGACGGTTCCGGTGTCGCCGCGCGCTGAGCTGCACTTCGGTGACGGCGGCGGGCGTGTGGGAGGACGCGACATCGAGGAGCAAGCCCACCTCGACCCCGTAGCCGGCGACAAACGGCAGGCTCAGCGCGGTGCTGCGACGGATGGCGTACTCTCCGGCGAGCGGCTGGGAGATGTGGCCGAGCTCGGGGAACAGCGCGCGCAGCAGCGGCTTCGCCGTGAGCTCGGTGACGCGGCCGCCGCCGGGGCCGCCGTTGAGCTCGCGGGTGTAGGCGGCCTTGACCAGGTGGATCGCCGGGTCCGCAAACGGCGCGGCGAGCGCGTCGATCCAGCCGGGTCGCAGCGAGGTCACGTCCGCGTCGACGAAGACGACGACGTCGCCGCTCGCGGCGCGCACCCCGCGCCACAGGGCCTCGCCCTTGCCGGGAACGGTCTCGGCGGGACCAACGTCTCGCCAGTTCACCACGCGGGCGCCCGCCGCTGCGGCCTCGCTGGCGGTGGAGTCGGTGGAGTCGGAGTCGATGACCAGCACCTCCCCGCCGTCGCGCGCGGCGCGCGACTCGAAGCAGGTCCGCACCACGCCGGCGACGGTGCGCTCCTCGTTCAGCGCCGGGATGACCACGCTCACGCGCGGGCTGCTCACGCGAGCCCCCGGACGGTGGCAAGCGGCGCGGCGGTACCCTGGATCGCCGCGGTCATGCGGATCACGTCCACGGTTTCCGCGACGTTGTGGACGCGGAAGGCGGCGACGCCGCGGGCGGCCGACCAGGCAGTGGCAGCGAGCGTGCCCGCGACGCGTTGCGCTGGGTCGGTGCGGCCCACGGTCTCGCCCACGAAGTCCTTGTTAGACAGCGCCATGAGCACCGGCCAGCCGGTGGCAACGAGCTCGTCGATCCGGCGCAGGATTTCCAGGCCGTGGAACGTGTTCTTGCCAAAGTCGTGGGTGGGATCGATGAACACGCGCTCGGCGGGCACGCCGCAGTCCACGGCGCGCTCGGCCAGCGCTGAAGTTTCGCGGATCACGTCGGCGACGACGTCATCAAAATGCACGCGGTGCGGGCGGGTGCGCGGCACTACCCCGCCGGTATGGGAGCAGACGTAGCCGACCGCGTGGCGGCCCGCCACCTCGACGAGCTCGGGGTCCCAGCCCGCCCAGGTGTCATTGATCAGGTCCGCGCCGGCGTCGATAGCCGCTTCGGCGACGCTCGCTCGCCATGTGTCCACGCTGATGGACACCTCGGGGTGGCGCGCGCGGACCTCGGCAATCAGCGGGACAACGCGATCGATCTCTTCGTCGACGTCCACTTCATCCCCCGGCCCGGCTTTGACGCCGCCGACGTCCACGATGGACGCGCCCGCCGCGATGACCTCGTCCGCGCGCTGAGCTGCCTTTTCAATGGCAAAGGTCGCGCCCTTGTCGTAAAAGGAGTCCGGGGTGCGGTTCACAATGGCCATCACCCGCGCGAGCGAGTTACTCATGTCCACCAGCGCGTTGCGCGTCGCCGAGGCGCTCATCCGTCATCACTTGGTGCGTCTCCACGATGTGCGCGATGGCCTCCTCAACCGAGTCAGTGACCAGGAACAGTTTTTCGTCGCCAGGCGAAATGAGCCCGCGCTCGAGCTGCTGGTTGACCATCCAATCGACCAGGCCGGACCAGAAGTCGGTGCCGATGAGCACGATCGGGAAGTTGGTCACCTTGCCGGTCTGCACCATGCACAGCACCTCGAAGACCTCGTCCATCGTGCCGAAGCCACCGGGCAGCGCGATAAACGCCTGCGCGTACTTCAGGAACATGGTCTTGCGGGCGAAGAAGTAGCGGAAGTTCAGGCCGAGGTCGACCCAGTCGTTCAGCCCCTGCTCGAACGGCAGCTCGATGCCCAGGCCGACCGACATGCCGCCGGCGTTATGCGCACCGCGGTTCGGCCCCTCCATCAGGCCCGGGCCGCCGCCGGTGATCACGGCGTAGCCGGCCTCGACCAGCCCGTGGCCAACCTGGTACGCCTGCTCGTATTCCGGCGTGCCCTCGCCCAGCCGCGCGGAACCGAAGACAGTCACGGCCTTCGGCAGCTCGCTGAGTGCGTCGAAGCCGGCCACGAACTCGGACTGGATGCGCATGACGCGCCACGGGTCTGCGTGCTTCCAGTCGTGGTCGGAGGAGCCGAGCGATTCGAGCAGGCGGCGGTCGTGCGTGGACGCCTGCTCGTTGTCGCTGCGCAGCATGAGCGGGCCGCGGAGCTTGCGGTCACGGTCGGGGCGGGGTGTGGTGTGCGGTGCCATAGTAATTGTGTGAGGAAAGTTTTCTATGTTCAGTGAAGGGACAGGTAGTCCATGAGCTGCGCGAACACCTCACGGATCTGGCTGATCGGGCACTGCTCGTCCTTCTTGTGAGCAAAGCCCGGATCGCCGGGGCCGAAGTTCACGGCCGGAACACCAAGGTTAGAGAACCTGGACACGTCCGTCCATCCGAACTTCGCACGGAAGTTCCCACCCACGGCCTTCACCAGGTTGGCCGCCACCGGGTGGTCCAGCCCCGGTAGCGCGGCCGGCGCCACGTCGTCGTACGCAAGCGTCAACCCGTCTTCCAGGGCGAGCACCTCCTCGAGGTGCGCCTTCGCGTTCTCCACGTCACGGTCCGGCGCGTAGCGGAAGTTGACAATCAGACGGGCGTGGTCCGGGATCGTATTGGTGGCCACGAACCCCTCCATGCCGACGACGTTGATGCCCTCGCGGTACTCGCACCCGGCGATGGTGACACGGCGCGGTTCGTAGGCGGCGATGCGGGTCAGCACACCCGCGAGGTCGTGGGCCGCGTTGTGACCCAGCCACGAGCGCGCGGAGTGCGCTCGGGTGCCGTGCGCGTCTACGAAGACGCGGATCGTGCCCTGGCAGCCGGCCTCGATCACCCCGCCGGACGGCTCGCCAAGCAGCGCGATGTCGCCCGCAAGCAGCTCCGGGTGGTCCCGCTCGAGGTGGAACAGCCCGTTGTATTCCTGGGCGACCTCCTCGGCCTCGTAGGCAATGACAGTCATATCAAACGCCGCGCGCTCCCCCGGTGCCTCGGCCTCGCCACGCACGAGCCGCGCGAACGCCCCGAGGTAGCACGCCATGCCACTTTTCATGTCCACGGTCCCGCAGCCAAACATGGTGTCGCCCTCAATGCGGTGCGGCGTGTTGTCTGCCAGCGGCACCGTGTCGATGTGTCCCGCCAGCACGACGCGCTGCTCGCGCCCGAAGTGCGTGCGGGCGACGACGGTGTTGCCAATCCGCTGCACGTCGACTGCGCCGTCCCCGGAGGCGTCGGCAAGCGCCCGAAGCGCCCCCTCGACGGCGTCGGCGATCGCCTCCTCGTGGTGGGACGGCGAATCGATGTCCACGAGCGCGGCGGTGAGATCGACTGGGTCTGCAAAGAGGTCTAGCGTGTTCACCTCACTCATCCTACGGGCGGCAATCCGCCTAGGATGAGGACATGCCCATTGGAGCGGAAGCAACCGGAATTGCCAACATCGCTATGGACGGGACCGTCTTGGACACCTGGTACCCGAGCCCAGCGCTTATCGACGCCACACCGTCCGAGCCACCCGCCCCCGCGAGCACCGAGCGCGTCAGCGCGAACGAGCTGTCCGACCGGTTCCTCAACCTCGTCGGCCTGGACCGCGACCGGCTGGTGGAGCTCGTCCCGGTGCGCACCCGCATCCCGGACCTGTCACAGCCACCGGTGGACGCGCACGACGTCTACCTGCGGCTGCACCTGCTCTCCCACCGCCTGGTCAAGCCGCTCGAGTTGAACATGGAGGACTGCCTCAGCCACCTCGTGCCCGTGGTGTGGACCAACAAGGGCCCGTGCCTGACGGACAACTTCGAGTTCATCCGCACCAACCTGCGCTCCCGCGGCACGATCCACGTCTGGGGCATCGAGCGAGTGCCGCGCATGGTGGACTACGTCGTTCCCTCGGGTGTGTCCATCGCGCAGGCCGAGCGCGTCCGCCTCGGCGCCTACCTCGCGCCGGGCACGTCGGTTCTGCGCGAGGGCTACGTCTCCTTTAACGCGGGCACGCTCGGCCCCTCGCGGGTGGAGGGGCGCCTGTCCTCGTCCGTGGTGGTCGGCGAGGGCGCGGACCTGGCGTTGTCATCCGTGCTCATGGCGTCGCGCGCCACGCAACGCACCCGCGGCCCAATGCGGGTGGGCAAGCACTGCACGATGCACCCCTCAGCCGGCGTGTTCGGCGTGGACCTGGGCGATAACTGCACCGTCGGCGTCAACGTCATGATCGAGCCGGAATCGGTGGTGTACGACGCCCGCCTGGACCGCGAGATCCCCGCCAAAGAGATCGCCGGGCAGGACGACTTGCTCATCCGGCGCGAGGCGATGAGCAATTGTCCGGTTGTGAGGGATCAGGGAAGCGTCGATTAGCATTCAAGCCCCCAGCTGGGACGATGCGAGCCTTATTGGCCCGCGACGCGGTGCCAACGATTAGAGTAAGACCATGTCTTCTCAGGATTCCCCTGGCAGCGCGTCGGTCATCGCACCGACTTCTGCCTCCGTCTCGCTTGAGCGTGGCCTCAAAACCCGCCACCTGACCATGATGGGGCTCGGTTCCGCAATCGGCGCCGGGCTCTTCCTCGGTACCGGCGTGGGCATCGCCGCTGCCGGGCCAGCGGTGATCATCGCCTACCTCATCGCCGGCGCGATCACCGTGTGCATCATGCAGATGCTTGCAGAGATGGTGGCGGCGCGGCCGTCCTCCGGCACCTTTTCCACCTACGCGGAGCAGGCACTCGGCCCCTGGGCCGGGTTTGCCATCGGCTGGCTGTACTGGTTCATGATGATCATGATCATGGCCGTGGAGATCACCGGCGCCTCCGCCATCATCGCCGCCTGGTTTGGCATCTCGCCGTGGATCCCGGCGCTCGTGGCCATCGTGGTGTTTACCGTGATCAACTTCGCCGCGGTGAAGAATTTCGGGGAATTCGAGTTCTGGTTCGCCCTCATCAAGGTCTCCGTCATCATCGCGTTCCTGATCCTGGGCGTGGCCCTGTGGTTGGGAGTGCTGCCCGGCACCAGTTTCGTCGGCACAAGCAACATCGCCGAGGTCGGGTTCATGCCCAACGGCTGGGGCGGCGTGGCCACCGCCATGCTCGCCGTCGCATTCGCCTTCGGCGGCATCGAGCTGGTCACCATCGCCGCCGCCGAGTCGGAAGACCCCGAGGTGGCGGTCCACGCCGCGATCCGCTCCATCATCTGGCGCATCGGCTTCTTCTACATCGGCTCCGTGCTGCTCATCGTCATGCTGCTGCCGTTCGGGCAGATCGGCGGAGCCGAGGACGCCTCCGAGTCCCTCTTCACCGCCGTTCTCCACCTGGCCAACGTCCCGGGCGCGGTGGGCATCATGGAGGTCGTCATCGTGGTTGCGCTGCTGTCGGCGTGCAATACGCAGATCTACGGCTCCTCCCGCTTCCTGCACAACCTGGCGCTGCGCGGCGACGCCCCGCAGATGTTTGCCACCACGGACACGCGCGGGGTGCCCATGCGCGCGGTCATCGTCTCCGTCTGCTTCGGGTTCGGCGCCGTCGCCCTGCAGTACTGGAACCCACCGGGGCTGCTCGCATTCCTGCTCAACGCGGTCGGCGGCTGCCTGATCGTGATCTGGTTTACCATCAGCTTCTCCTTCCTGCGCCTCCACCCGCGACTCGTGGCCACGGGCGAGATCACGCAGGTGCGCATGTGGGCGCCGTCCGTGCTGCCCTGGGCGACCATCGCGCTCGCTGCAGCGCTCGTCGTCCTCATGCTCACCACACCCGACGGGCGCACGCAGCTACTCGCGGTGGCCGTCGTCGTCGGCGTGGCCGCCATTGCAGGTGTGCTGTGGACGCGCACCGACTCCTTCCGCATCAACGCCGCGAAGGCGGCCGAAAGGAACATCCGATGAGCAGCGCTACCACCCACAACGGCCCTGATTCCGAGCTCGGCACCGGCCTGAAGTCCCGCCACCTCACCCTGATGGGGCTGGGCATGGCGGTCGGCGCCGGCCTCTTCCTGGGCGTCGGCGAGGGCATCCGCGCCGCCGGGCCCGCGATCCTGATCGCCTACTTCATCGCCGGTCTTATCGTCATCGCTGTGATGCGCATGCTCGGCGAGATGGCGGCGTCGCGCCCCTCCTCCGGCTCGTTTGCCACATACGGGCGCCAGGCGTTCGGCCACTGGGCCGGGTTCCTGCTCGGCTGGCTGTACTGGTTCCTGCTCATCATGGTCGGTGGTGCCGAAATCACGGGCGCGGCCGCCATCATGGCCGGCTGGTTCGGCATCCCGCAGTGGATCCCGGCACTGGTCGCCGTGGTGTTTTTCGCCGTGGTCAACCTCGCCCAGGTCAAGGGCTTCGGCGAGTTTGAGTACTGGTTTGCCATGATCAAGATCGTGGTCATCATGGGCTTTTTGGTCATTGGTGCCCTCCTCTTCTTGGGCGTGCTGCCGGGCAGCGACTTTGTCGGGCTCACCCACGTGAAGGAATCCGGCTTTGCGCCGAACGGCATCCCGGGTATCGCCGCCGGCTTGCTCGCCGTCGCCTTCGCATTCGGCGGCATCGAGGTCGTCACCATCGCGGCGGCTGAGTCCGAAAACCCCGCCCAGGCCGTGAAGAACGCGGTCAACTCCATTATCTGGCGTATCGCGCTGTTCTACGTCGGCTCCGTCGTGGTGATCATCCTCCTACTGCCCTACGCGCAGATCGACGCCGCCGATTCCGCCGCGGACTCGCCGTTTACCCAGGTCTTGTCCATGGCAAACCTGCCCGGTGTTGTCGGTTTCATGGAAGTCGTGATCGTGCTCGCGCTGCTCTCGGCGTTCAACGCGCAGATCTTCGGCACCTCTCGCCTGGCGTATCAGCAAGCGCTCGAGGGCGACGCCCCGAAGTGGCTTGCCAAGACCAACGCGAGTGGCGTCCCCTTCAACTCGGTGCTGGTTTCCATGTTCTTCGCGTTCGTCGCGGTCGGTCTGCAGTGGTGGAACCCGCCGGGGCTGCTCAGCTTCCTCATGAACGCGGTCGGCGGCTGCCTCATCGTCACCTGGATCATGATCACGCTGAGCTACATCCGCCTGCGCCCGGAAATGCGCGCGGGCGAAGGCCATTCCGCCGTCGAGGTACAAGGTGGGATGTTCGTGCCGTGGGCTACGCTCGCCGCCCTGCTCGCGCTCGTGGGGCTCATGCTTATCGACGCCTCCGCGCGCGGTCAGATCCTCGCCGTCCTTATCGTTTCCGCAGCACTTGTTGTCGCGTCCCTATTCACACGGGGCAGGGCTGCAGCGCTCCGACAGGATGATCTAAGCTAACAGGCATGACTTCAGCGATTGCACGTGGAATTGCCACGGTTACTCATGACGGCACTGTCCTCGACGTCTGGTTCCCCGCCCCTAAGCTGGGCGAAACCGTTGCCGAAAGTGGCACGAAGCGCCTGGACGAGGCCGATGCTCGCTTCTCCCACCTGATCGGCCCCGACGAGGACCGCGGTGTTGCCCGCGTGGCCGTGGAGACCGCGATCGCTGACATCAACGAGCCGGCGATCGACGCCTACGATGTCTACCTCCGCCTGCACCTGCTCTCCCACCGCCTGGTCAAGCCGCACGGCGCGAACATGGACGGCGTGTTCGGGCTGCTCGCAAACGTGGTGTGGACCAACTACGGCCCCTGCGAGGTCTCCGACTTCCAGATGACCCGCGGCCGCCTCGCCGCCCGCGGCCCCGTCATCGTCTACTCCGTGGACAAGTTCCCCCGCATGGTCGACTACGTGGTGCCCTCCGGCGTGCGCATCGGCGACGCCGACCGCATCCGCCTCGGCGCCCACCTCGCCGAGGGCACCACCGTCATGCACGAGGGCTTTGTCAACTTCAACGCCGGCACGCTCGGTGCCTCCATGGTCGAGGGCCGCATCTCCGCCGGCGTGACCGTCGGCGACGGCACCGACATCGGCGGCGGCGCCTCCATCATGGGCACCCTGTCCGGCGGTGGCAAGGAAACCATCACCCTCGGCGAGCGCTGCCTGCTCGGCGCGAATGCGGGTATCGGCATTTCGCTCGGCGACGACTGCGTGGTCGAAGCCGGCCTCTACGTCACCGCAGGCGCGAAGGTCGTGCTCACCGCAGAGGTCGCCGAGGCGCTGGGCAAGGAGGCGGGTGCCACCATCAAGGCGCTCGAGCTCTCCGGCGCCAACGGCCTGCAGTTCCGACGCAACTCCACCTCCGGAGCCATCGAGGTCGTTGCCGCAAAGGGCATCGAGCTCAACGAGGCGCTGCACGCCAACTAGCACTTCCTGGTGGCCGCCGCGCGACGACGCACTCGTCGACGGCGGCCTTACCCTTTTGCCGTGGTCCCATGTACACACTGTCCCTGGTGTGCGCGAGGACCTCTTCGCTGCCTCCACTGATGATCGAATGGTTGAGTGGACCACTGTGCCTTCGCCGTTCACCGAGGAGATGCTCGACGAATTCCTCGCCCACGTTCCAGATGGCGTGTTTCGGTGGGCGTTAGTGGTGGACGCTCGATACGCGGGCAACATCGAACTGCGCCTCGAGCCAGACGGCGCGGCGAACTTTGGTTACAACACCGCACCATGGGCACGCGGACGTGGCCTCATGACGCGCGCGGTGCGCCTCGTGACTGATCATGCCTTTGCGCGCGGGGCCGAGACGCTCAAGATCGAGATGCTTCCGGGCAACTCCGCCTCTCGCCACGTCGCGGAAAGCAACGGCTACACGTTCGCGGTTGAACATGGCCGCCACCTGCAATACCGCAGGTCACGCAGCTGAGATCTCCTTCGGCTTCCTGAAAGCCCAGACCTTGTTGATGATGAAGTTCACCGGCATCGCGATCAAGGTGGACAACGCCTGCGCCCAATACGACTTGGTGCGCAAGCCTGTGGAGTCGTCGAGGATGTGATCCGGCAGCGCGATCGGCGAGTTCGGGTTCATGAACAGCGTCATAAACGTCAGCGACACCAAAAACGCAATACCACCGGTCGCGAGGAACGGAAAGAAGCCGGCAAACCAGTTGCGCTGCTCGAGCTTGCGGAAGGTCCAAGAACGGTTGAGTTGGTAATTCCACACGTTCGCCAGCAGGAACGCGATGGTGGACATGACGTGGTACCAGCGCACATTAAATCGCGTGCCCGAGATCGCCACCAGTGCGTCTGCCTCGTGCAGATCCCAGCCGGCGTCGAGCGCCTTCTTCGCAAGGTAGAACACCACCAGGTTGACCACAACGCCGGAGCCGCCGACCACACCGAACTTGAAAAACTCCCGCAGCCCGGTGGCCACGCGTTGCCCTTTGGTCGGTGGGGTGGCTCGCTGCTCCCCCGGGGTGATGTGCGACTTCGACACGCGCGCATGCCTCCTTCAACTACGCCAACGGCCACGTACTAACCTGTCCAGTCTAGTACGTGGCCGTCTGTGAAAGAAAAACGCGAAAACTGCGTCGCGCGCTATTAGTCCTGCAGGCGCGCCACCGCAGCGTCGATACGCGCGTCCGGGGCAGTGAGCCCAATGCGCACGTGCTGCTCCCCCGCCGGTCCGTAGAAGTCGCCCGGAGCGGCCAGGATCCCGCGCTCAGCGAGCCAGTCGAGTGTGTCGCGCGCACCCATGCCCTCGCGGCACGACCACAGGTACAGGCCGGCCTCAGAATGGTCGACGGTGAAACCGCTGTCCACGAGCGCAGCGAGCAACGTGGCGCGTCGCTTCGCGTAGGTGGCGGCTTGGAGCTGCTCATGCGCGTCGTCGATAAGCGCGGCCCGCATGGCGTGCTGCACGGGCCCGGGCACCATGAGCCCGGAATGCTTGCGCACGAACAGGAGCTCCTGCACCAAGTCTGTATCGCCCGCGATCCAGCCCGCGCGATACGATGCCAAATTCGACGTCTTCGACAGCGAGTGCAGCGCAAGCAGACCAGTCATATCCTCGCCGCAGACACGCGGATCGAGGATGCTCACCGGCTCAGCAGACCACGGCAGGCCCAGGTAGCACTCGTCGGACGCAATGATCGCGCCCGTGTCGCGGGAGAACTCCACCCACTCGCGCATCTCGGCAACGCTCATCACCCGGCCGGATGGATTCGACGGCGAGTTGATAAACGCAAGCGCCGCCCCCTCAACCGGAGTATCGGAACGCACCGGCTCCGCACCGGCGAGCAGCGCGCCGACCTCGTAGGTGGGGTACGCAAGTTCCGGGATGATCACTTTCTGGCCGGCCAGCCCCAACAGCGTCGGCAGCCAGGCTATAGCCTCTTTCGTGCCGATAACGGGCAAGACCGAGCGCTCGTCAAGGCCGGTGACCGCGAAACGTCGCGCCATCGCGCCCACAATCGCCTCGCGCAGCTCCGGCGTACCCACCGTCTGCGGGTAGCCGGGCTCGGCCGCGTGCTCGACTAACGCGAGCTGGATCGACGGCGCGACGTCGTCGACCGGGGTGCCCACAGAGAGGTCGATAATACCGTCGGGGTGCGCGGCCGCCTTCGCCTTGACCTCGGCGATGGTGTCCCAAGGAAACTCCGGCAGGCGCTGACCAAGGGGCTGACGCTTGGGTGTAACCGGCATACGCCTAGTCCTGGTTCTGCGGCGGCAGGGCTGCGACAAACGGGTGGTCGTAGCCGGTCGGGCCCGTCTTGGCCGCGCCGCCTGGGGAGCCCAGCTTGTCAAAGAAGCTGACGTTGACGTCGTAGTACTCCGCCCACTCGTCCGGGGTGTCGTCCTCGTAGAAGATGGCCTCGACGGGGCAAGCCGGCTCGCACGCGCCGCAGTCGACGCACTCGTCCGGGTGGATGTAGAGCATGCGCTTGCCTTCATAGATGCAGTCGACGGGGCACTCCTCGACGCAGCTGCGGTCCAGCACGTCCACGCATGGTTGAGCAATCACGTAAGTCATGCTGTCCAGTATGTCACTTCGCTCGGAGCATCGGGAAAACGCCACCCAAAATTCCGGCGAACAGCAGGAGCAACGTCAGAATATTATCCGGCACGAGCTGCGGGCCGCCAGCTGGAAGCACGAACATGAGGGCGAAGAACCCGCCCAGCCACACCGCCAGGGGTACGAAGGCGATCCACGCTCCACCGCGCGCCCACAACCGGGCGGTCCTGGTCAGCACCACATTGAACGCGAGCGCCACCAGCACCGTCGCGGGCACGGGGACGCTGCCCACGCGCGCGCCCAGGTAGACCACCTCAAGCAGCAGTGACACCAGCGCGCCGATGCCCAGCCACACCATCGCGGCGACGACCTCGCCGCGCGAGTAGTCCGTGCGCACGGCCGGCTCCGTCACCGAGCCAGACCCCCGAGCACCCCGTCCTCCGGGCGCTCAATCGGCACGCCCGCGCCAAGCTGGAAGTGCTCGTACGGCTGAATCGGCTGCACGATGAGGTTGGACAACGCGTAGTACACCACCGGCCCCTGCCCCACGACCGAGTGCGGGTTGGTGGCGCTGGTGCGCCCGTCCGCGATCCACAGCTGGGTGGCGTGCGCGCGCATCGCCGCCACCTTCGCGCTGTACGCGGTGTGGGAAAGCCGCACCGCGACGTCGGAATGCGCAACGCCGTCGAGCTCGCCGTCCTCCGGCAGCCGCCAGCCTTCCGGAGCCTCGGCGGGAAGCAGCGCGTTGGTCTCCTCCGCCAGCCGCACTGCCCACAGGATGCGCGGCACGCCAACCTGCTCGGCGGCCGCGTGCGCAATCTCGTGCGCGCGGATGTGGTCGGGGTGCCCGTACCCACCGTCCGGTCCGTAGGTCAGCACCAGGTGCGGCCGCTCGGCCTCGAGCAGGGCAGCAAGCTTATCGACGCTCCCCTGCCCCCCATGCACAAACGCCCGCGGATTCTCGTGCGCCTTGGACCCGGCCATCCCGCTGTCGCGGTAGCAGCCCGCGCCGCCGAGGAACGCGCCGCGCACGCCCATCGCCGCGAGCGACTCCTGCAGCTCCCGGATCCGGAAGCCCCCAAGCTGGTCGGCGTGGTCCACGGTGAGCTGCTGGTAGGGCTCGCCGATGACCTCGCCTTCCTCACCCAGCGTGCAGGTCACCACAAGCACGTCCGCCCCGCGGGCCGCCAGGTCCGCGAGCGTGCCGCCCATCGTGATCGCCTCGTCGTCCGGGTGTGCGTGGACCGCCACCACGCGGTAGCCGGCGAGGTCCCTGTTGGTGGTGTGCATTGTCTCCTCCTTGCGTTGAATTGGTTTGGGCGGCGTGCGCTGCTCGGCTGCTACTCAGTGCCGGTGAGCGTCCACTGCGCGGCGCTCGACAGGCCTTGGTTCCATCGTTGCAGGTCCGCGTCGGGGCCGTCGATTGTAGTCCCGAGCGCCAGGATGCGGCGCTCCCGCACCACCGGCACCCAGAGCACCTCCTGCTGCTCGATGTCGGCGACGCGCCGCGCCGCCTCGCCTTGGCCCACCTCGCCGGAAAGGATGGCGCTGGCCAGTAGCTGGTTTTCCTGCGTGCACAGCCCGGAAACGTTCTCCTCCAAGTACTTGCCTGTAGGGCAGGCCACGCGCCCGGCCAGCTGGGTGGTGGTCCCCGCGTCGTACCGCCACCCCACCAGCACGTCAACGTTGCCATCGGGCATGCTGCTGGACAGCAGCGACGCGGTATCGGTGGACACGACGCTCGCGCGCACTCCGCGGCCGTTGAGGATGTCCGCGAGCGAGCGCGCCGCGGCGGACGCGGCCGTGTCGGAGGCGTCCACGCCGATGCGCAGCGGCCGGTACTTCTCCACGAACTGTTGCAGCCGCACAGGCTCGCCTTCCAGGGGCGGGGTAGGCTCGGCTGGGTCCAGGTCCGCGGAGCGGCCGGCGCTGATGGGGGCGAGCAGTGGAACGTCGATAAGCGAGCGAAGCTCCTCGCGCATCCCGCGGGACAGGCCCGAGTTCACTGACACGTTCACGCCGAGCGTGCGCGGGGTGCTGATCAGGCGCGTCTGCGTTGATGGCAGCAGGTCGAGCACTCGCGACGACGTCTCTTGCGGCGTCTTGTCCAGGAACGCGAGCTGGCCCGCGCGCAGCTGGTCCGCAACCTGAGTGGTCGTGCGCACCTCCTGGAGGTTAATGATGTCAATCTGCGCGGGCGACTCGCCCCAAAACCTGTCGTTGCGGTTGAGCGTGACCGTGCCGCGGCCGCGGTCCACCTCACGCACCATGTAGCGGCCGGCCGACGCCGGGATCGTGTCGTGCAGCGCCGCGCGGAAGTCCGACGCGTCCGCCGCGAAGAGGTGCGCGGGAAGCAGGTGCTGGAACAGGCTCTGCCACTGCCCCACCGGGCGGGCGAAGTCCACGTCGACGACCTTTCCGCCGTCGCCGCTGACGCGCACGCCCACGATCGCGCCGTAGCCTTCCGCGTCGATCGCGCCCGGGGTGTGCGACATCCCGCGCCACAGGTAGGCGAAGTCAGCGCCGGTAATCGGCGTGCCGTCGGACCACTGCGCCTCCGGCGCGATGACGTAGCGCACCGTCATGGCGTAGCTCGAGGTGGGCAGCCGCGTCGCCGCGACGAGCAGCTCGTCGTTGCGGACGCCGTCCACAAACGCGCTGGGCAGCACGAGGTTGGCAATGCTGCGCACCATCGCGGACTCGTCGGCGCGCAGGTGCGGGTTCAGGCCGTTGCGCAGCGTGTCCGTGCCGACCGTGATCTGGGTCCGCTCGGGGCCTTGCGTGGGCTTGCTTGTCGACGTCTCCTCGTCCGGCTCCGCGGCGCTGTCACCAGCATCGTTGGCGCTGGTGTCGCCGCCGGGGGCGTCCTGCACCTCGGCGGGGTCCACCAGTGGCGGCGGACCTGGGTTGGCGGCGCACCCGGCACTCCCCGCGAGCAGCAGCGCTGCGCCGAACGCGGCACACCACCTGCGTGCGGGGACGTGCATGGGGAGACCGCTTACTTGTTCTTTGCCTTCGCGCGGGAACGTGCGCGGCCGCGCTCGGTGGCGTCGAGGATGATCTTGCGCACGCGCATGGCCTCCGGGGCAACCTCGACGCACTCGTCGTCGTCACAGAACTCGATGGCCTCGTCCAGGGACAGGGTGCGCGCCTTCGCCAGGGTGACGGTCGCGTCCGCGGTGGCGGAGCGCATGTTGGTCAGCTTCTTTTCCTTGGTGATGTTGACGTCCATGTCCTCGTCGCGGTTGTTCGCGCCGACGACCATGCCCTCGTACGCCTCGGCGCCCGGCTCGACGAAGAAGTCGCCACGGTCTGCGAGGTTCTGCAGCGCGTACGCGGTGACCTGGCCGGAGCGGTCGGCCACGAGCGAGCCGGTCGGGCGGCCCTTGATCTCGCCGGCCCACTGGCGGTGCTCGATGGAGTACGAGTTGGCAATGCCAGCGCCGCGGGTCTCGGTGAGGAAGGTGGTGCGGAAGCCGATGAGGCCGCGCGACGGCACGTCGAACTCCATGCGGACCCAGTCGCCGGAACCGGCGTTGCCCATGGTCGTCATCTGGCCCTTGCGGTTGGCCATGAGCTGGGTGACGGCACCCTGGTGCTCGGACGGGACGTCAATGATCATGTGGTCGTACGGCTCGTAGGTCTTGCCGTCGACCTCCTTGGTCACCACCTGCGGCTTGCCCACGGTGAGCTCGAAGCCCTCGCGGCGCATCGTCTCAATGAGCACGGTCAGCGCCATCTCGCCACGGCCCTGGACCTCCCAGGCGTCCGGGCGCTCGGTCGGCAGCACCTTAATGGAGACGTTACCGATGAGCTCCTGGTCGAGTCGGGCCTTGACCATACGCGCGGTGAGCTTGTCGCCGCCGTTACGGCCGGCCATCGGGGAGGTGTTCACGCCGATGGTCATGGAGATCGCCGGGTCATCGATCTTGATGCGCGGCAGCGGCTCGACGTGCTCCGGGTCGCACAGCGTATCGCCGATCATGATCTCGTCGATACCGGAGACCGCGGCGATGTCGCCGGCAACCACGTCGTCGGTCGCCGGGACGCGGTCGAGCCCCTCGGTGACCAGCAGCTCGGCGATCTTCACGTTCTTCACGTGCTGCTCGCCCTCGGCGTCGTAGTGCACCCACGCGACGGTGTCGCCCTTCTTCACGGTGCCCTTGTACACGCGGATCAGCGCGATACGGCCGAGGAAGGAGGAGGAGTCCAGGTTGGTCACCTGGGCCTGCAGCGGCGCGTCGATCTCGGCGGACGGCTCCGGCAGGGTGTCGTAAATGACGTCGAAGAGCGGTTGGAGGTCCTCATTCTCCGGGACGTTGCCGTTGCCCGGGTTCTCCAGCGACGCGCGGCCCTCGCGGCCGGAGGCGTAGAGCACCGGCAGCTCGAGCAGGTTCTCGGCGGCCTCTGCGGCCTCCGGGTCTTCCAGGGACGCGCCGAGCTCGAGGAGAAGGTCCTGTGCTTCCTCCACGACTTCGTCGATACGCGCGTCCGGGCGGTCGGTCTTGTTCACGCAGATGATCACCGGCTTCTTGGCCTCGAGGGCCTTGCCAAGGACGAAGCGGGTCTGCGGGAGGGGGCCCTCGGAGGCGTCGATAAGCAGCACCACGCCGTCCACCATGGACAGGCCGCGCTCGACCTCGCCGCCGAAGTCGGCGTGGCCCGGGGTGTCGATAACGTTGATGACCAGGTCGCGGCCGTCCTTGCCCTTGCCCTTACGGCGAATCGCCGTGTTCTTGGCCAGGATGGTGATGCCACGCTCGGATTCAAGCTCGCCGGAGTCCATCACACGGTCGCCGTGCTCGCCGTGGTCGCCGAACACACCGGACTGCTCCAGCATGCCGTTCACCAGGGTGGTCTTGCCGTGGTCAACGTGGGCGACGATGGCGACGTTACGAAATTCAGGATGCGACACTGATCCGGTGCTCCTTATACATAGGCGGTAGAACGCTTAAACCTTACCCCTGCCGCGCCCAACTCGCACGTTTGGAGCATTTCGCTTATCGACGCCCCTCCACCCCACCTTGACAGTGTGACAAAAGTGACTACTGTTGCTGTAGCTGCGCAAGGTGCGGGTGTGTTGCGCGCGTTCGTGCGCGCCAGACCCCGCGTCGAGCCCCCAGCCCCGAGACCCCGAAGGAAGACGTCACCGCCGTGCGAACCACCGCCATCGCCGCTGCTAGCGCACTTGCCGCCGCCACGCTCGCCGTCGCCCCGGCCGCGCACGCCGCCCCCTCCGCGGGGCCCATTACCGTCGGCTCCACGACGTCCTCAAACCCGCTCGACTCGCTGGGCCGCCCCAACGACGAGACCATTGCGCGCGTCGAGGCGTTTGCCAGCCAGCCGTTCGTCCCCGCTGACGCGGCCAACCTGCTGCGCACCGCCCTCGCCTTCTACGCCGGCCAGGGCGAGCTCGGCGGCCCCGAGTTGCCGCAGGACGCCCCCGCGTTCACGCAGTTCGCCTGGCCGACCGTCTCCTCCAACTGCATCGGCCCCGGTATGCACTCCACCGCCTCCGCGCTCGTGGTCCCCGGCCCCGCCACGAGCCCCCAGCCTGGCGCGGCCGCGGGCGAGGCCACATTCGTCTTCACGGCGCTCGGCACGCCGGCGGCGGCGCAGGACCAGGGCCTCATGAATGCGTACTGGATCAACCTGGACAATTTCCGCACCGGTGTAACACCGTTGGGCAACCACGGGATAAACCCAACAGGACCGACCACCTTGACCGGCACCGCCGCGACGGGCCCCGGCCGCGTCCTGGCAGTCATTGACGGCAGTGCCCGCACCGCCGACAACGTCTGCAAGTTCGCCCCAACCGCAGCTAGTTTCCACGTGAGGTAGTAACCATGAGCGCCGACCTTCACCCCGTGAAGCAGGAAAGCTTCGACACCGCGTCGAACACCAACACCGACCCGAAGGGCTTCCTCCGCGAGGTGGACACGTACAAGGTGACGGACTTCGGCCTCTACATGGCCCGCGGCGCGAACCACCCCCGCTTCGGCTACCTGGAGAGCTGGCTGCTGCCCGAGCTTGGTTTGCGCGCCAACATCTTCCACTTCCGCGAGGGCGCGGAGAAGGAGCAAGACTTCTACTTCGACGTCGCGGACATTGACGTTGACGGCGACGTCTGGCGCACCCGCGACCTCTACGTCGACCTTGTGTCGCTGACCGGCAACCCGATCGACGTCGTGGACATCGACGAGCTTGCCGCCGCCTGCTCCGCCGGCCTCATCACCGCCGAAGAAGCCGAAAAGGCGATCGACGTCACTCTACGCGCGGTCGAGGGCATCACCCGCCACGACGACGACGCGATGGAGTGGCTCCGCGCCCTCGGCATCGAGCTCACCTGGGCCGACGAGGTCGAGCTCACCCCGGTCGGCTAAACGCGCCGCACTTCCACGTCCACCGGAACACCGGCGAGCTGCGTCTCCTGCGCGGCCCACATGTCCCAATACTCGGCGTAGTACGGGTCCCGCGCAAGCGCCCGTCGCTTGCGCAAGCTCTCGTCGGCGCTCACCCGCAGCGTGTCCACGCTCCCCCGCGCCCGGGCTCTGCTTATCGACGCCCACGTGACCGCCCCCACTCCCTCCACAATCACATCCGCGCGCGGCTCAAGCGGCACCCATTCCCCTCGCCTGTCGCGCTCCCAGTCCCACCGCCAGTAGCCCGGCGAGACCGGGTCGAGGACGTCGCGGGCCACCATCGCCGCCCCCTCCGCGAGGCCCGACCAGCCCGGGTAGAAGTCGTCCAGGTGCACCACGCGAATGCCGAGTGCTGCGCCGATCTGGTTGGCCAGCGAGGTCTTTCCGGCGCCGGAGGGGCCGTCGATAAGCAGCGTGTACGGCACTTAGCCCACCGCCCACACCGGGCGAAATTCCCCGGCCACAGAGGCTGCGCCGAGCGCGACGGCGGCGAGCGCCACGCACACCGCGAGCACCACCCAGTCGCGCGCGTGCATCTTGGACTCGCGCGCCCACGTGCGCGCCCCCGTCCGCCCGAACGCACGCGCCTCCATGGCGGTGGCGAGCTTGCCGGCGCGGCGCAGCGACATTACGAGCAGACCGAAGGCCAGCGAAAACGCGTAGCGCACCCGGTTCATGTCCGCGATCCCGCGCGAGCGGCGCGCCCGCCGCATCGCCTCCACGTCCTCGCGTAGCAGCGTGAGCATGCGCAGCGCGGCGACTGACCCCAGCACAAAGCGCGCGGGCAGACGCAGCACCTGGGCGAGTCCGTCGCCAAGATCCGTCGGGTCCACATCGGCCGAGAGCACCACCACCGGCAGCGCCACCGCCAGCACGCGCAGCGTAATCGCCCACGCCAGCGACAGCGACAGCTCCGAGACCTGGATCAACCCGTAATCCAGGTACACCTCGCCACCCGACTGGCCGTACAGCGCCATCGGAATACCCGCGACCGGGGCGAGCAGGAGAATCGGCCAGGCGCGGCGCGCGAACCGGCCGTAGCCCACCCCGCACAGCGGCGCGAGTACGAGCGTCGCCACAATCGCGACGGTCGCAGAGACCCAATCGATGCTCACCAACAGCGGCGTCGTCATCAGCGCAAGGCCCAGGATGCGGGTGACCGGGTTCATCCCATCGAGCAGGTTCACGATGCGGCCTCCGGTTCCAAGCGGATGATGTGGTCGCCGAGCGAGTCGATGAACACCTCGTCGTGCGTAATCGACACCACTGTCACGCCGTTGTTGGTCAGCTCGCGGATCAGCCGCGCCAGCTCGGCAAAGGTGCGGTCGTCTTGGCCGAACGTGGGCTCGTCGAAAAGCACGAGGCTCGGCGCGTTGACCAGCGCGGTCGCCACCGACAGCCGGCGCTTCTCCCCGCCCGAGAGGGTAAACGGGTTCGCGCCGACGAGGTGCTCGAGGCGCAGCCGCCGCAACAGCTCGTCGACGCGCGCCTGCGACGCGCCGGACAGGGCCATCTCCTCGCGCACCGTCGAGGTGACAAATTGGTGCTCCGGTTCCTGGAAGACGAAGCCGATGCGCTCGGCGAGCTGCGCCGACTTCCAGCGGATCGCTGGCGTGGTCAGCCCACGGGTGATCGATTCCGCGTAGATGATCTCGCCCGCCTTCGGCGCATCCAAGCCCGCCAACACGTGCGCGAGCGTCGTTTTGCCGACCCCGTTCGGGCCCGTGATCACGGTCGACGCACCCTCGGGGATGGCCAGGTCGGGCTGCCGGCCTACGCGGGTGTGCACGCCGCGCGTCGTCAGCGCCGCTGGAGTTGCGCTCGGCACGCCGCGTGCGGGAGGCAGCTGCGGGGCGCCGGGCAGCTTGTCGACGCCCACCTCTTCCACCCCTCCGTCACCCAAGTGCAACACGCGCGTGGCGAAGTGCGCCCACGGCCGCGGGCGGTGCTCCACGACGATGAGCGTGGCGCCGGTGTCGTTGCACACCCGCTCCACCGCAGCGATGACCTCGTCGCGACCCGCCGGGTCCAGGTTGGCGGTCGGCTCGTCGAGGATGAGGATGTCCGCGCCCATCGCCAGCACGCCGGCGAGCGCGAGGCGCTGCTTCTGCCCGCCCGAGAGGTAGGCGGTGTTGTGATCCAGCGGCACGTCAAGGCCCACTGCGTCGAGGGAGGCGCGCACCCGCTGCCAGATCTCCTCGCGGGGCACGCCGAGGTTCTCCGCGCCGAAGGCGACGTCGTCGCCCACGCGGGTGAGGATGGTCTGCGCCTCCGGGTCCTGCATCACCATGCCGACCGTGCCGTCGACGGTCAGCGTGCCGGTGCTGTGGCCGTCCTCGTCGTCGCCGCCCGCCAGACCGGCGAGCACGGCAAGCAGCGTCGACTTCCCGGAGCCGGAGTCGCCGGTGAGGATGACGCGCTCTCCGCGCTCGATGCGCAGGTCCACGCCCGTGAACGCGGGCTCGGCGCGGGTGGCGTACTGGTAGCTCAGGCCCTCGGCCAGGATCGCGGGCATCTAGCGGCCCGGGTTCGGCGCGCCTGCCTGTGCGCGCAGCCGTTCACGGCCCGCGCCGAAGCGATCCAGCGCGCCGGTCTTCGCCAGCGCCTTGACCAGGACGAAGCCGAGCAGGCCCGCGAGCACCGCGCCGGAGATGGCCGTGCACACGAGGTAAATCAGGTTGTAGCTCAGGCTCATCGCCAGGTTCCCGGAGGTGAACAGCTCGAGCACGAACGCGCCCACGCCCGCACCGATGCCGGAGAGCACCGCGACGTCCAGCGAGAAGCGCTTGTACATAAAGATGAGGAAGATGAGCTCCGCGCCGAAGCCCTGGGCAAGTCCGGAGTACACGGTCTCGATCGCCCACTGGCTGCCCAGCAGCGCGGAGACCGACGCCGCGAGTACCTCCACGAACACGGCCGCGCCCGGCTTGCGGATGATAAGCCCGCCCAGCACGCCGCCGATCAGCCAGATGCCGGTAAACAGGCCGCCGAGGCCGGGGGTGACGGCGTCGATAGCCTTGTAGCCCGCGTAACCCACACCGTTCCACAGCACGAACAGCAGGCCGCAGGCCACGCCGAGGACGGCGGCGGTGACAATATCGATCACGCGCCAGGAGTTGGATTTCGGCGCCGCAGCGCGGGCAGGGGTCGCAGTCATGCGAATCTTCCTTCCTTATCGCCGGTATTACCCGGATCAGGTTCGACGGTTTACCGCGTATCGCGGAATCTCAGCCAGGCGCGCGCCCAGCTCCCGTGTAGTGCACCATTAGCGTACCCGAGCGCAACGGGGCCGCCGGAACCGCCCGATTCGTGCGGAGTGGGCGGGGGCGGGTGATCGTCGATAAGCTTGGAGCGCTGTCAACAGAAAGGTAAGAATATGGCTGGTGGCCTCCTCGCACTGCTTGACGACGTCGCGCTGATCGCGCGCACCGCCGCTGCATCAACAGACGACGTGGCCGCGATGACCGCGAAAACCTCGAGCAAGGCGGTCGGCGTCATCATCGACGACGCCGCCGTGACCCCGCAGTACGTCTCAGGCGTCACGCCCGCGCGCGAGCTGCCAATGATCTGGAAGATCACCAAGGGCTCGCTGCGTAACAAGCTGCTCATCATCCTGCCGATCGCGTTGCTCCTCAACGCGGTCGCGCCGTGGGCGCTCGTGCCGCTCCTCATGGTCGGCGGCACCTACCTCTGCTTCGAGGGCGCCGAAAAGATCGTGCACAAGCTCACCGCTGACGACAAAGCCGAGCAGGAGCGCGCGGCGAACAAGTCGGCTGCGGACGAAGACTCGCTGGTGAAGTCCGCCATTACGACCGACCTCATCCTCAGCGCCGAAATCATGATCATCTCGCTCGATGAGGTCGCCGACCAGCCCATCTGGATGGAAGCAGCCGTCCTCATCGCGGTGGGCTTTTTCCTTACCGTGCTGGTCTACGGTGCCGTTGCGCTGCTGGTGAAAGTCGACGACATCGGCCACGGCATGATCGAACGCGGCCGCACGCCAGGACTCGGCCGCGCGCTGGTCAAGGGCATGCCGTACGTGCTCGCCGCGATCGGCATCATCGGCACCGTCGCCATGCTGTGGGTCGGCGGACACCTGATCATCCGCGGCTTCCACGAGGTCTTCGGCTGGCACTGGCCGCACGACCTCATCGAGCGCGGCGTCGAGGCCGTCGGCGGCGGCGCGCTCGGCTGGCTCGTCGACACCGGCATCTCCCTGGTCACCGGCCTCATCGTGGGGCTCATCGTGCTGGCCATTGTCTCCGGCGTGAAGAAGGTGCTGCCGTCTCGCGACAAGGAAGCGGGGCACCAGGCCGCGTAGTGTGTCGGAGCGCCTAAAGTAAACGGCAACGAACGACACAAGCCGAAGGAGGCCAAGGCCGTGGGACTCCAGCGCTACCCCCTCTCCCCCGCTATCTGGGGCGCGGGCGAAGAGATCCGGCTCACCCACGTGGTGCAGGCCGCGCTCTTCACCGACTTCGAAGCCAACCGCGCCACCTCGTACATCGACGTCGACCTCGAGGCGAACCCCCTGACCGGGTCGTGGCGCGTCCGCTACAACGGCGCGGTGATCGGCACCGTCCCCGCCGAGGACCGCGCCCGCTTCCCCGACATCGAACGCGTGCACAAGTCGCTGCTCCGCCCGGGCACGACCGCAGAGCTGCGGTTCAACGCCGCCACCGGCCAGTTCGACGTGGCCGTGATCCTGCCTCCCACCCAGCTCGCCGTGCCACGCAACGACACCCCGGCCGGCGCGTGGGTCCTCCCGCCCGGCGACATGATGGTCATCGACACCGCCGCGGGCGAGTTCTCCGCCGAGGAGCTGGAGATGCTCTCCCCCGGCCAGTGGCTCGTGGCCCTGCACCGCATCGCCGACACCGTCGTCGCGGTCTACGACGGCCGCGTGCTCGGCGGCTTCACCGGCGACGACGCGCTCGACCTCGTCGAGTTCGTCGAAGAAGCCACGGCCCTCGGCGCCCCAGAGGTCTACGCCAGGGCAGTGCTTATCGACGCCATGGCCGCCCTCGACGTCGCTTCACCGGGCGAAGGGCCCGTACTCGTCCCCGCGCTGAGCGTCCCCGACTCGCGCCCGCGCCGCCCCTGGTCCGTGGTCGACTTCCCCGACGGCTCGTGGGCTGTCACCGTGGAACACGACTACGCGACGGACCCAGACGAGGAGGTCAAGCCACTGCACACGGCGCGCTACGTCTCGCTCACCGGCGGCGACCGTCCGGCCGAGATGGCCGCGCCGACGGAGATTTTCGGCATCGTCGACGACACTCCCGCCCCCGACCCGGACCCGGAACCGGAACCAGCACCAGCGCCAGCACCGGAACCGGACCCCACGCCAACCGAATCGTTCGCGGACCTGCACAGCGCGCGCCTCGCGGGGTTCGCGCCCCAGCACTCGTGGAGCGGCGCGGGTGACTATCTCACCGAAGTGGAGAAGGTGCAGCTGCGCCGCCAACAGCGCGCACAGGCAGCGTCGGGTCTCGAGGCCGAGGGGCACCACCGCGCCCCCGACCGCACGCTGCAGCATTTCATAGCAGAGCGCGACGGAGTCACGCCGGCCGACTAGGCGGGCGTGTGTCAAATGTGGGCGAGGCGTTGTTCGCGTCTGTCGGGGTCGGCGTGATCAACCCCGCCGGGTATTCGATACCCACTCGGGCTCTGCCAGGTGATGCGCCCGCGGTGCCTGCCCATCCGGCCACGGGATGGCCTGCCGTTTTGCCGATTATGGTAGGTGCACAACCAGCACAGGTTCCCAATCTCCGTCCCACCCCCGCTGGCCCACTCGGTGAGATGGTGTGCCTCGGAGACATCCGCCGGCTGGTGGCAATCCGCCCAGGCGCATGTCGGCCCGTCCGCACTCATCAACAGCCGCAGCTCCCGGGTCGCCCGCCTCGGGTTGGCCGGGTCATCCCCAGCCAGCGTGGTCGCATACAGGTTGACCGGCCCGTCAGTCGGCGAGATCAGCGCGATGTAGCCCGCCTTGTTGAGCTTCCGGTTGACCAACTCGGCACCGTCAAGCCACTCGCCGTTGGTCAGCTGCACCTGGATCTCGGCGGCGTTGTTGGGGTGGGTGCGCCAGGTGGCGAACTCGCCGATGTCCATGTTGAGCACCGTGGTGATCGCAGGTGCGGCAGCACGGGTGGTGGCATCACCGGTCAGCCAGGCTGCCGGGTCAAGGCGTGCTGCGTGGTAGGCGGCGAGCACGTCGCTGGTACGCCCCGTTACATGCAGGGTGGACAGGCCCTTGTCGTGGTAGGTGATGTGTGCTTTCGGTGCCCGCGGTGGAGGTGGGGCGAGTGTCTTTTTCAGTTTCTTCGCCGCGCGCATGATGGTGCGCAAATCGCCGTGGGTCTCGCACAGGGTGGTGCGGTATTTCCAGCGTGCGGCGTCGGTGGGCAGGCTGCGAGAGGAGCGGGCGATAAAAGCAAGGGTGTCGATCCGGTGGCTGCGGCTGCGTGCGGCGTCGACGCAGGCGGTCTGCGCCCGGCGGTTGCGTACCGGGGCGAAGAAGACCTCGGCGGCGGTGGTCAGTTGGGCGGCGCGGTCGGGGTCCATACCGCGGGAGATCAGGGTCTCGGCGCTTGACGACGCGGCCGCGGCAACAAGGTCGATGCCGCGGCTGTCGAGGGTGATCAGGTCGTCGAGAAGCGTCATGCCACACAGCATAAACTCCCCTGACCTGCGGGTTCAATGGTTTGTGAGAAGGATTCCACTTTCGGCCAACCAGGGAACCGGCGGGGTGTTTCCAACGTCTAATTAGGTTTCGGGATTTCAACGCAGCGCCCGGAGGTTGCCGTCGAGGCGGCGGGTGATGCCGTGGGCGTCGAGAAGCTCGAGCAGCGGAATCGCCACGCGGCGGGTCGTGTCCCACGCGCGGCGCGCCTGCGAGGCGGTGAAGGGCGAGTCGAGGTCGCGCAACAGCTCCGCGGCGCGAGCGGGGGCCGAGGCGAGCAGTACGACGCCGTCGCCGAGGCGCACGATGCGGCCGGCGCGCTCCGCCGCCGCCAACTCCTTCTCGCCCACGTTCCAGCGCGCGAGGTCCGCCGCCTCCGGCGCGCGGAACGGCTGGGCGCGCAAGCGCTCCTCCAGGCGGGCCACGCCCGGCCCCAGGTCCCGCTGCGCGCCGCTGGTCACCACTCCGCCGGCGAGCGTGAGCTTGGCCGCCGCGGCCGCCAGCGCGAGCAGCTTCGGGTCGGGCAGCCCAAGCAGGTCGGACGCCGCGCCAGCCGAGAGGCCCGCGGAGAGCGGGTTGTCGCGCTCGTGCTCCGCCACCGCCGCCGCCAGCTCGCGCTTCCACGCCATCACCTGGCTCGCGCGGACCCAGTACCCGGCGAACGCCACCGCGCCCACCGGCGGCGCCGCCGGCACGTCGAAGCCGAGCCGAGCCAGGTGCGCGGGCGTGACCGCCACGCGCCGCGCAATCTCCGCATCCAACAACGGCAGCGCGGGCAGCTGCTCGGAGCGGCGCCTGCCGTCGCCGCGGCGCCGCAGCTCCGGCGGGTCCGCGTCGACCACGCGCACGCCCGCCAAGATGTGCTGTGCGCCGGGACCGCGGAGCACGAGCGCGTCGCCGAGCGTCAGGGACAGCGGCCGGTCGAGCACCAGCCGCACGTAGTCGGCGCCGAACGGCCGCACCTTCGCCGGGATCTGCGCGGTGCCGACGTGCGCGACCAGTTCGTGCGGGAGGTTGGTGGCAGGTTGGCCGGTGGTGATGTGGGCGTCGATAAGCGAGGTCTGCTCCCACGCGCCCGGGGTGCACAGCGCGTCGCCGCGACCGAGGTCCTCGGCGCTGACCCCGCGCAGGTTGAGCGCGACGCGCATCGCGGGGGCAGCCGCGCCGATCGGCGTGTCCTCGGACTGGATGCCGCGCACCTGCACGTCCCGCGCGCCGAGCCGCAGCGTGTCGCCAGGGCGGATCGTGCCCGCGGTGAGCGTGCCGGTGACCACGGTGCCCGCCCCCTTGATGGTGAATGCGCGGTCGACCCACAGTCGCACGCGCGCGTCCGGGTCGGGCCGCGGCGCATTTCGCAGCTTATCGACGCACACGCGCCCCAACTCCACCATCCCCTCGCCCGTGTGCGCTGAGACCTCGACGACCGGCGCGCCCTCCAGCGTGGTGCCGGCGACGTGGCGCGCGATCTCGGCGCGCACCTCGTCTCGGCGCGCGCGGCCGGCGCGATCGGCCCTGGTCATCGCGATGACTGCGTCGGTGATGCCGAAGGCGTCGATGGCGGCGGCGTGGTCGGTGGACTGCGCCATCCACCCCTCGTCGGCCGCGACGACGAAGAGGACGGCGGGCGCGGGGCCGACGCCGGCGAGCATGTTGGCAATGAAGCGCTCGTGGCCGGGCACGTCGACGAAGGCCACGTCGACGGGGTCGCCGGCTCCCTGCGGCAGGCGCGCCCAGACGAAGCCGAGGTCGATGGTGAGTCCGCGCTGCTTCTCCTCTTCCCAGCGGTCCGGCTCCATCCCGGTGAGCGCCTTGACCAGGGTGGACTTGCCATGGTCGACGTGGCCCGCGGTTGCCATGACGTACGTCGGGGGCGTCATTGCTGCCCCGCTTCGGCGACGGCGCGGGCGAGCTCGGCGTCCCGCGCGGGTGGGATGCAGCGCAGGTCGAGCAGCAGCGCGCCGTCGTGGACGCGGCCGAGGACGGCGGGGCGTTGGAGGCGGAGTGGCTCGGCGAGCGACTGGTCAACCGCCACCGCCCAGCCGGCGAGCGGCACGCCGGGCGCTCCCCCGCCGCCGACGCGGCCGTCGTGCGGCACGACGCACGCCTCCGTGCCGCCTTCCCGCAGCGCCGCGGCGAGCGCGTCGGCGCGGGTGCGCAGCTTGTCGGGGTCGGCGTGCAGCGCCGCTGAGGTGGGTGTGTTCCGCAGCCGGACGGTCGCTTCGAGCGCGGCGAGGCGCAGCTTGTCCACGCGCACCGCGCGCGCCAGCGGGTGCCGCCGCAGCCGCTCGACGGCGTCCTTGCGCCCCAGGATCACGCCCGCCTGCGGCCCGCCGAGCAGCTTGTCGCCGGAGAAGAGGACGATGTCGGCGCCGGCGCGCAGCGCGGTGGTGGCGTCGGGCTCGTCGGGAAGCGCCGGGTCCGGGTGCAGCAGCCCGGAGCCCGTGTCCACGATGAGGGACAGCTCGTGCGCGTCGGCGATGTGGCGCAGCTGAGCCACGCTCGCCTCGGCGGTGAAGCCGTGGACTCGGTAGTTGGACGGGTGCACCTTCAGGATGGCGCTCGCGCCCGCGGCGGCGCGCTCGTAGTCGTGCGGGTGCGTCCGGTTCGTTGCGCCCACCTCGACGAGCTCGACGCGGGCCGACTCGATGAGCTCCGGCAGGCGGAACCCCGCCCCGATCTCGATGAGCTCGCCCCGCGAGATGAGCACGCGGCCGTGCTCCGCCAGCGCCGCGTTGGCCAGCAGGAGCGCGCCCGCGCCGTTGTTGACCACCAGCGCATCCTCCGCCGCCGGGCACGCCGCGAGCAGCGCGTCGCGCGCGCCCGCCCCGCGGTTGCGCGACCTGCGGCCGGTCGCGAGGTCCATCTCCACGTCCACGTAGCCCGCGGCGTCGACGAGGGCGTCGACGGCCTCCGGCGCGAGTGCCGCGCGCCCCACGTTGGTGTGCACCACCACGCCCGTCGCGTTGAGCACCGGCGTCATGGAGGCGACGCCCTTGGCAACCAGGGCGAGGAAGTAGGCCTCGGCGGCGTGGGGTGGGATAAGGCGGCGTCGACAAGCGTCTTGCGTTGTGCGCGCGAGGGACTTGAGCGCGTGCGCGGCGAGCGGCGTGTCCTGCGCCAACGCCAGCAGCGCGTCGGTGCGGGGGATGTGGCGGCGCGGGTCGGTCAAGCTCGTGTCCTCCTCGAAAAGCGTGGCGGAGACGGACAGGAATCGAACCTGCCAGGTCGAGCTGCTCGGCCTCACCAGTTTTGAAGACTGGGGCGCCCACCAGGACACGTACGCCTCCGCGCAAAACGCTACCATAGGCCACATGAGCACCACGAACCCCAAGATTCGCCTCACCCAATTCGCCGCCGGCGGCGGCTGTGCCTGCAAGATCCCGCCCGGCGAGCTGGAAGACGCCGTCAAGGGCCTCGTCGGCGTGCACGACCCCAGCGTGATCGTCGGCCTGGACGACGGCGATGACGCCTCCGCGATCCGCGTGCGCGACGACCTTGCCGTCATTTCCACCGCCGACTTCTTCACCCCCGTCGTGGACGACGCGTACACCTGGGGAAAGATCGCCGCGGTCAACGCGCTTTCCGACGTCTACGCCATGGGCGGCACCCCCATCACCGCGATCAACCTGCTTGGCTGGCCGCGCGACGTCCTGCCGCAGGAGCTCATCCGCGAGGTCCTCCACGGCGGGCTCGACGGCGCGAGCGCTGCCGGCATCTCTGTCACCGGCGGGCACTCCATCTCCGCACCCGAACCGATCTACGGCATGTCCGCCACCGGCACGATCGACCCCGCACGCCTGATGCGCAACGACGCCGCCGCCCCGGGCCTGCCGATCACGCTGACCAAGCCGATCGGCTCGGGCCTGCTGAACAACCGCCACAAGGCCACCGGCGAGTGGTTCGACGAGGCGGTCGAGGTCATGACCACGCTCAACCGCGACGCCTCCCGCGCCGCCGTCGACGCCGGTGTGCGCGCCGCTACCGACGTCACCGGCTTTGGCCTACTCGGCCACCTGTACAAGATGGCGCGCGCCTCCGGCGTCGACGCGGTCATCGACCACACGAAGGTGCCGCTTATCGACGGCGCGCGTGACACCCTCGCGCAAGGCTTCATCCCGGGCGGTTCGCAGCGCAACCTGGACTGGGTGCGCCCGCACGTAGATGCTGACGGCATCAACGAAGAAGAATTGCTCCTGCTCGCCGACGCGCAGACCTCCGGCGGCCTCCTGGTTATCGGCGAGGTGCCCGGCTACCCCATCATCGGCGAAACCACCGAGGGCACCGGGCGCGTGCGCGTGCGCTAGCTAGGACGCGGTGGTGATGGAGTCGCCGACCTGTCCGGCCTCCTGCCGGGCGCGCAACCTGGCGCGCTGCGGCTCCACCACGTATTTCGGGTCCTCGGTGGAGCGCTTGCCCGCGGCAATGATGCCGAAACGGGTCAGGCACGACGCCGCCGCCAGCGCGACACCGCTCGCCGCCGCGACCGCGCGGCGCTTCCCACCGAACACCGCCCCGAGCCCGCCGGCGATGACCAACGCCTCCGCGGCCTTGAGGAACTTCCCCGCCTTGCCGTGCTCCACCGTCTCTTCCAACGGTTCGGTCAGCCTGCGGGTGAGCACTGACGACGCCACCACGTCCGCCACCGCACCAACCCCGGCCAGCGCGCGGGCCGGGCCGTTGTTCGCGGTGGAAGTCGTCACCAACGCAGCACCCGCGGACGCGCACGCCGCCGAGGAGACGAACAGGTTGGGCAGCTCCTTGTGCGCGTCCTGCCACATGGGCACGGACGTGTTACCAAGCAGCACCGCGGTGTAGACGGCCAGTGGCGCGCCCATCAGCCCGGAGGCGACGCCGGCCGGGGTGGCCAGCGCGTGCAGGAGCTTCCGTGTCGGCCCCGGCAGCGGGGCCCGCTCGCCGGTGAGCGCGTCCGCCTCCGCCGCGGCGGCGACCATCGCGCCGCCGGAGAAGGCACCGAGGATCCAGGACCCCACCGACATCGGCGAGGACAGCTTGAACACGCGGAACATGTTGAGCAGGCGCTCGGGGCGCCCGAGGTCGATGACCAGGCAGCCGGATCCCACCGCCGCGGCAACCGCCGCGGTCAGGCGCGTGTTGCGCTGCAGCTCCCTGTTGCCGGTCGCGCCGGCACCCACGGCCAGCAGCGAGGACCCGCCCGCCATGCCGCCCAGGAATAGGTAGACGCCGATCGGCCATTCCCACGGCGGGAATTTCACAATCGGCCGCCCGTAGTAGGAGTCGTACTGCTCAAAGTCCGCGCGCGGCACCATGAGCTCCTCGCCGCGCCGCCGCTTCTTGCCGCCGTAGCGGGTCGAGCCGCCCCGTCGCTTCGGTCCGCGCGGCGGCTCCGGTGGGCGGAAGGAATCGAACTCTGCCATCTACTTTCCTCCGATCACGAATGCCGCCGCGGCGGCGCCGACGAGCCCCGCGGCCGCGACGACGGCCCGCTTGGCCATCTCGGGCAGGTTTGCGGTGGGCACCTCGGGGTCCGGCGGCAGGCCGTAGACCTCGGGGGCGTCGAGAAGCAGGAAGATCGAACCGGTGCCGCCGACGCCATCGTCGCTGTTGGCGCCGTAGAGGCGTGCCTCGGTCATGCCCTGGGCGTGCAGCTCGGCCACGCGCGCCTTCGCGGCGGCGAGCATCTCGGTGTAGGTGCCGTACTGGATGGAGTTGGTCGGGCACGTCTTCGCGCACGCCGGGCCCTCGCCGACCTGCTGGCGGTCGAAGCACATCGTGCACTTCTGCGCCACGCCGACGTTCTTGATTGGCGCGACCTCGCCGACCGTGAAGTCCTCCCCCACCTTCGCGCGCTCGTTGCGCTTTTGCACTCCGCCGTCGGCGCGCCGCTCGATTACGCCGAACGGGCAGCCGGCCACGCACGTTCCGCAGCCGTTGCACACGTCGTCCTGCACCACCACGGTGCCGTGCTCAGTGCGGAACAGCGCGCCCGTCGGGCACACATCCAGGCAGCCCGCGTTGGTGCAGTGCTTGCACACGTCCGAGGACATCAGCCAACGGAAGTCCGGGGTGTCCGGCAGCTGGGACTCATGCCTATCGACGCCACCGTCACCCTCCCCCGATGCTCCCGATGCACCCGGCATCCCCGGCATTCCGAGTGTGACCAGCTTCTTGCCTTCCTCGCGGGCCTGCTGGATCTGCTCCTCGCTCTGTTCGATGAACGCCACGTGGCGCCACGTGTTCGCCCCGAGGGAGCCGGTGTTGTCGTACGACATGCCCGACATGGCGTAGTCGCCGTCCTGCGGGTTGCGGTTCCACTCCTTGCAGGCCACCTCGCAGGCCTTGCAGCCGATGCAGATTGAGGTGTCGGTGAAAAACGCTTTGCGCTGCTCACCGTCGTAGCCCACATTGGAGGGCGATTCTGTGATCCGGTTTTTCGTCTGCAACTGGTCTTAGCCCTCCTGGTTCGACATGTTGTGCTTCGTGGGGTCGTCCTTGGCTGCCGAGGCGTCGCCTTGTCCCTGGCGGACGGCGGCCTGCGACGTGGCGTCGTGAAGCACTGTGCCCGTGTTCTCGTCCAGGCCGGCGCGCTGCTGGTACTCGCGCACCAACTCGACGCGCGCGGCACCGCGGGGCCGGCGGCCGGGGCGGATGTCCACGGCCGAGACCTTGGAGGCCTGGATGTTCACGTTCGGGTCCAGCATGATGCCCAGCAGGTCGTTCGGCCCGTCGCCAGCCACCTCAGCGTAGTTGCCGCGGCCGTAGTGGAACGGCATGCCGATCTGCTCAAACGCGCGGTCGCCGACGGTGAGCGTCTTGATGCGGTCGGTGACCAGGACGCGCGCCTCGATGGCGTTACGCGGCGAGATGATCGTCGCCCACTCGCCGTTGCTCAGCCCGACGCGCTCCGCCAGCTCCGGCGAGACCTCGCAGAACAGCTCCGGCTGCAGCTCCGCCAAAAACGGCAGCGTGCGCGTCATCGCGCCGGAGGTGTACATCTCGGTCAACCGGTAGGTGTTGAGCATGTACGGGTAGACGTCCGTGCCCGGCTCGCCGTAGTTCGGCGCCGACAGGTTGTGCTCCCCGCGCATCACGATGCGCGACGGCGACTGCTGCTGGCCGTAGAGCACGTTGGGGAACGGCGACTCCTGCGGCTCGTAGTGCGTGGGCATCGGGCCGTCCACCATGCCGGTGGGCGCGAAGAGCCATGCGCGGCCGTCGTCTTGCATGATGAAGGCGTCGTTGCCCGCGATAGCGGCGGGCCCCACGGCGTCGCGCTCCGGCTTATAGCCGGGGGCGCGGTCCACGGGGAAGTCCACGATGTCCTTGGAGACCCACCGCTCCTCGTCTTCATCCCACCAGGCGAGGCGCTTGCGCTCGGACCAGGGCTTACCGTCCTCGTCCGCCGATGCGCGGTTGTACAGCACGCGGCGGTTCATCGGCCACGCCCAGCCCCAGTCCAGGGCCATCTCGTCCTGCTCCTGGCCGGGGCGCTTCTTCGCCGAACGGTTCACGTCGCCGGCGAACACGCCGCAGTAGATCCAGCAGCCGGACGCCGTCGAGCCGTCCGCCTTGAGGTCTGCGAATTTGTCCACCATCTGGCCCTTGCGCGGGCCGTCGATGTAGTAGCCGTTGATCTCGCGCAGCACGGACTCGGGATCGATCTCGCCCTCGGCATCCGTCTCGTAGTCCCACGTGATCCGCTGCAGCGGGATGTCGCGCGGATCCGTCGAGTCCTTCACGCGTTCCTTGATGCGCTGCCCCAGCTCGTAGAAGAACTGCAGGTCACTGTCCGCATCCCCCGGCGCGTCCTTCGCCTTGAAGCGCCACTGCAGGAGGCGCTGGGTCTGGGTAAACGTGCCCGCCTTCTCCACGTGGTTCGCCGCCGGGAAGAGGAACACCTCCGTGTCGATCTCCTCGGTGACCAGCTCGCCGGACTTGATCTCGGGCGAGTCCTTCCAAAACGTCGCGGTCTCGATCTCTTGGAAGTCGCGCACGACCATCCACTTGAGCTTGGACATGGCCAGTCGCTGCATCCGCCCGTTCGACTGCGCAACGGCGGGGTTCTGGCCGAAGACGAAGTAGCCGTCGATAAGCCCCTGGTCCATGAGCTGCAGGGTGTGGTAGGTGGAGTGCGCGCCCGTCAAGCGCGGCATGAGGTCCATGCCCCAGTTGTTGTCCTCGGTGGCGGCATCGCCCCAGTAGGCCTTCATCAGCGAGACCGCGTAGTTCTCGCCTTGCTGCCAGAAGCCCTTCTGGTCGCGCTTGGACACGGCGTCGAGGTACTGGTCCCACGTCTGCACCGTGGACTGCGGCATGGGCAGGTAGCCGGGCAGTAGGTGGAACAGCGTGGGCACGTCCGTGGAGCCCTGGATGGAGGCGTGCCCGCGCAGCGCCATGATGCCGGATCCGGGGCGGCCCACGTTGCCCATGAGCAGCTGCAGGATCGCGCAGGTGCGGATGAACTGCGCGCCCATGGTGTGCTGGGTCCAGCCGAGTGCGTACGCGAAGCAGGTGGTGCGCTCGCGCCCGGAGTTTTCCACGATGGAGTCCGCCAGGTAGAAGAAGTCCTCCTGCGAGATACCGCAGGCCTGCTCCACCACCTCGGGCGTGTAGCGCGAGTAGTGGCGCTTGAGAATCTGGAAGACCGTGTTGGGGTCCTCCAGCGTCGGGTCCGTCTTATTGTCCCACGACACCTTCGCATCCCACGCCTTCTGCGGCTGCCACGTCGCGTTGTCGTAGGCACCGGTCTCCGGGTCGTACCCGGAGAACAGCCCGTCGAGGTCCTCGGTGTCCTGGAATTCCTCGCTGATCAGCGTCGAGGCGTTCGTGAACGCGGTGACGTAGTCGCGGAAGAACAGGTCGTTCTGCAGCACGTAGTTGATCACCGCGCCGAGCAGCACGACGTCCGAGCCGCCGCGGATGGGCACGTGCTTGTGAGCGATTGCCGACGTCCGCGTAAACCGCGGATCAACGTGAATGATCCTGGCACCGCGCGCCTTCGCCTCAATGACCCACTGGAACCCGACCGGGTGTGCCTCGGCCATGTTCGAGCCTTGGATCACAATGCAGTCCGCATTGGCCATGTCCTGCAGCGGCTGGGTTGCGCCGCCGCGTCCAAACGAGGATCCCAAACTGGGAACCGTGGACGAGTGTCATATGCGGGCCTGGTTCTCAATCTGCACCGCGCCAGAGGCGGTCCAGAGCTTTTTGATCAGGTAGTTTTCCTCGTTATCCATGGCCGCGCCGCCGAGCCCGGCGATGCCCATGGTGCGGCGCAGCGGCCGCCCTTCCTCGTCAAAATCCTGCCACCCGTTCTTGCGCGCCTCCATAAAGCGGTCGGTGACCATGTCCAGCGCGGTGTCGCGGTCCAGCGTCTGCCATTCCGTGGCACCGGGGGCGCGGTAGAGAATCTCGGTGAGGCGCCCCGGCGCGTTCACCAGCTGCTCGGAGGCAGCACCCTTGGGGCAGAGACGCCCGCGGGAGTGCGGCGAATCCGGGTCGCCCTCGATCTGGATGACTTTCTCATCCTTGACGTACACGCGCTGACCGCAGCCGACGGCGCAGTACGGGCACACGCTCTTGACCACCCGGTCCGCATCTTCAATGCGGCCCTTCAGGTCTTTGCTTTTCGACGATTCCGTATTCGCTCCACGAGCGAAAAGGTCACCGTCCCGCACCTGGCGCACCACCGGCCAGTTCAAGGGGCTGAAACGAGACATGCCCCTCAGATTAGCCAAGTTTCGCGCCTTCGACGAGTTTCACACCCGATACACAGACACGTGGTACCCCCGTTTCACAATGCCCTACGCAATCGCAGCCACTTTGATACATTCATTGTGCTTCTTATAAGTGCCCTTACTCACCCCAAGTTTGAACAGAGACAGCATGCACTCCTCTTCCCGCCGCCGCGCACTGCTGTGCGCCGCCGTCGCCAGTTCCATCGCCCTCTCCTCAGTCGCCGCCCCGCAGGCAGCCCAGGCGCAGAAGATTCAGCTTGAAGGCCCGGCTGACTTCTTGGATACCCTGGACAATGCAGAGGAGACGAGCGATGCGATCAGCTCCGACCCTGAATCCGCGGCGGAACTGCACGTCGAGAACTTTGCCGGCCAGGCGGCCGTAAATACCTCCCGCCCGGTGGCGATGCCAAACGGCACGACTGTCCAGGTCAAGGGCGACATCCTCGGCCCCTGGACGGAGGGCATCGGGATGGGCGCGACCGACCTCGGCGTGATGGCGCCGCTGGATGACCGCGAGTACGCGATGGTCTTCGGCGATTCCTTCACCGGCAAGGCGTTTGGCAAGGGCACCTGGATGAGCCCCACCGGCGTCATCGCCCAAACCGACAGCGACGGCTTCGTTACTGTTCAGCGGCCGATGAACAGCGGCAGCAAGGTGGAAAAGCTGATCAGCTACTACCAGGAGGGCAACCTCACGCTCATCCCGTCGGACATCATCAATATCGACGGCACGCTGTACATGCAGGCGATGTGGAACAACGGCATCGGCAACGTGAGCAACACCCAGATCTGGAAGTCCACGTCCCGCGGCCGCGAGTGGACGTCGATCGGCTACACCGGCAACAGTTACATGGGCGGCATGGGCGACCTGATCAGCTGGGAGGAGGGCGACGACGGCTACATCTACGCCGTCTCCTCCTCCTTCAAGCGCGCCGACCCGGTCTACCTGTCCCGCTTCAAGCTCGAGGACATCGACGATCGCACGAAGTGGGAGCTCTACGACCCGGACACGGACAACTGGACCGATGAGGCCGCCCCGATCCTGTCCAAGAACGTCCAGGCCGGTGAGATGAACCTGCGCTACATCCAGGGGTACTGGGTGCTGGTGATGTTCAATGACGCGACCGACGCGATCGAGGTGCGCATCTCGGACACGCTGGAGCGCGACTGGAACGACGTGCCGGTCTCCACCATTGCCAAGGCGGGAAGCTGGAGCGACAAGCAGTCCCCCACCAACTGGTCGCAGCCCTACGGCGGCTACATCGTTCCGGGCTCCACCATCGACAACTTGGACGTCGTCGTCTCGCAGTGGAATACCAACACCAACAAGCGCTACATGTCCACGCAGTTCAACGTGCGCGGGCTGGACACGTTCTACGGCATCGACTCGAGCAAGCTGCCGCCGCTGCGCGAGGTAGTCCCGGCAAAGGACGAGCCGACTGGCCGCGGTAATGGTGGCGGCGGTGGCGCGTCCCTGAGCGCCAACATGGATGAAGAGACGGAGCGCATCGTCACCATCGTCGGCGTGCTTGCCGGCATCGCCGCGCTCGCCGCGATGTCCTTCCCGTACTGGCGCGGGGCGCTCCCGCCGCAGCTGCGCGAGTTCCTGCACATCTAGCTGCGCCGGGCGACGCGCCCCGGTTTACTCGCCGTAGATGACCTTGCCCTGAGAGGCCGTGGTGGCGGGCTGGGGCGCGGCCGGGGTCTCCTCCTCCGGGAGGAACTCCTGCTTGGCGTGGCTGGCAGCCTCCTCCAGGAACTTCGCGGAGGGGGCGAAGAAGTTCACGCCGGTGAGCGCCTCGGAGAAGTCCAGGATGCGGTCGTAGTTGCCTTCCGGCTCGCCGATGAACATGCGGCGCAGCATGAGCTCGGTGATGCGCACGTCCTTGGCGTAGCTCATGAAGTAGGTGCCCTGGTTGCCCATGGCGTCGCCGAAGCTCAGGTTGTTGCGCACGATCTCTAGCGACTCGCCCTTTTCGTCCTTCACGGAGTTCAGCGCCACGTGGGAGTTGGCGGGCTTGACATCTTCGCCCATCTCCACGTCCGAGTGCTTGGTGCGACCGATGACCTTCTCCTGCTCCTCTACCGGCAGGTCGTTCCACGCCTTGAGGTTGTGGATGTACTTCTGCGCCACAATGTAGGAACCGCCGGCCCAGTCGCCGTCCTTGATCAGCGCGGTTTCCACGCCGGCCTGCCCGCGCGGGGACTCGGTGCCGTCGACAAAACCGAGCGGGTCACGGAAGTCCTGGTACTGGAACGCGTGGACCTCGTCGTACTCGGCCACCGCGCCCTCCAACTGCGCGTTGATACGCCGGGCGAGCTCGAACGCGACGTCGTACTCGTCGGCGCGAATGTGGAAGAAAAGGTCGCCGGGGGTGGACGGCGCGTGGTGCTTCGCCCCCTGCAGCTCGCGGAAGGGGTGCAGGCCCTCCGGCTTCGGGGTGGTGAACAGGCGGTCCCACAGGTTCGCGCCGATGCCCACCACGGCGCTCAGCTGTGCCTCGGGCCAGCGGAACCCAACGCCGTTGACCAGGCCCTTCAGGCCGGTGATGACCTCGAGCGCCTGCTTCTCGGTGCCCTCGTTGAGCGTGACGGTGAGGAAGATCGCGTCCTTGGACTGGGGAAGGATGACAGTTTGCGAAACGTCTGCTGAGTACTTTTCGTTCATGGCCCCTACCCTACGCGGTGGGTGCCTACCACTGCGGAGCGTCCAGATCCACGCCCGCGGCCTCGGCGTGCGTGGTGATGAGCTCGAGAAGGTAGTCCTGGGCTCCGTCGAATGGCTTGTGGAAGCGCTCGTCGCCGACGTACATGCGGGCGAGGATCAGCTGGCGCGCCGGGGTGACCTCGTACCACTGCGCGATCGAGTCGCGGTGTTTCGCCACAATGCGTTCTGCCTCCTCCGAGCCAGGTTCGACGCCTGCGTCGCGGGCGGCGACCAGCTCGGCGGCCAGCTCCTCTTGCTCGCGCTTGAGCTGTTCCGCCTTCGATGCATCCATGCGGGCCAGCGCGTCCTGGGACTGCTGCCACTCCGCGGTGTCGCCCCAGCGCTGCTGCGCCTCCTCCTGGTGGGCGGCGAACTCCTCGCCGAAATAGTGCTTCATGTCAGACATGCTGAGCGTTCCTTTCTTGTGTTTGCGGATCAATGTCTCGACCGCGTCCAGCTGCGCCTCGAGGGAGTCGCGCTGGTGCACCAGGGCCTCGCGGTGGGCGCTAAGGGCGCGTGCGAGGTGGGACGGGGAGGCGTCGAGAAGCGCTGCGACCTGTGCGAGTGGGACCCCGATTCCCTGGTAGAGGGCAATCGCGGCGCCCCGCTCGAGGTCGGATGCGTGGTATAGGCGGTAGCCGGTGCTGGTGCGCTCCGGCTGTATGAGTCCGAGCGCCTCCCAGTGGCGCAGAGCTTTCGGCGTGACGCCGAGGATCTCGGCGGCCTCTCCGATGGTGGTTGCGGTCATGGTGATCAGTGAACAGGTTGCCGTAGGGACAAGGTCAAGCGGACGGGCGCGGCACCCAGACCCAGCCCTCTTCCGCGACGAGTTCCGCCTGGTCAGACGGCGGTGCTATGCAACGCCCGGCACGCACCTCTCGCGCGACGAGCGCGGCAATGACCGCGTCGAGGCAGTCCGCATTCTCGACGGCACGGCGCTGCATCCCACCCCAGTCCAGCTCGAAGCGCTCGGTGAGTCCCGCCGCAATCTCCTCGCGAGCACCGCGCCCCGCGACGTCCGCGCCCTTGTACCCGCGGTGGCGCAGCCCCCACTGCTTCAGCGCAGCCGCCGGATAGACCTCGGCGACCCGGCCGCGCCCGGCGCGGTCCACGTTGGCGCCCGCCGCGCGCAACCGCGACTCCACGCCGGCCCAGCGCAGCGCCGGGTGCGCGATGCGCTCGGCGGCCACCGGCAGCGGGGTCACCCCGGCGTTGCGGCGCACCTCTAGGTCGGTGAAGCGGTTGACCAAGCGGCGGCGCTCGTCCGGGCCGTAGGTCGCCGCGGCAGCCATGCGCTGGTCCGCGTGCGCACTCACGAACTCCCGAAACGCGCGCGGCCATCCGACGGGCACGTCCACGCCGGTGAGCTCGGCGCCGGTCACGAGTGCGATGAGGGTGGCGTCGGTGGCGGAGGCGGTGGCGTCGATAAGCGTGAGCCCGGCGGGCGTTTCCTGGATGGTTGCGGTGCCGGTCTTGGCCGGGTCGGCGGCGAGGTCAATGCCGGAGAAGGTGCGGTTCATGCGAGAAAGCATATTGCGCGCCGCGGGGTAGAGTGTCCGAGGTGACGCAACAACGATCCCCCTGGCCCGCATTGTGGTCCATGATGCTGGGCTTTTTCATGATCCTGGTCGATTCGACCATCGTTTCCGTAGCGATCCCCGCGATCACCGCCGGGCTCGGCGCGAGCTACAGCTCGGTGATCTGGGTCAACAGCGCGTATCTGCTCGCATACGCGGTGCCGCTGCTGATCACCGGCAGGCTTGGCGACCGCTTCGGCCCCCGCGCCCTCTACATCTCCGGCCTCACCCTCTTCACGCTGTCCTCGCTGGCGTGCGGACTGGCCGACACAATCGAGGCGCTCATCGTCGCCCGCGTCTTCCAAGGCCTCGGCGGCGCAATGGTCACCCCGCAGACGATGGCGGTGATGATCCGTACCTTCAGCCCCCGCGAGCGCGGCAGCGCCATGGGTGTCTGGGGCGCGACCGCGGGTGTCGCCACCATCGTCGGCCCGCTGTTGGGCGGGCTGCTTGTCGACGCTTCCGGCTGGCCCTGGATCTTCTTTGTCAACGTCCCCATCGGCGTGATCGGCCTGGTGCTCGCGTGGATCTACGTCCCGCGCCTCGAGCTCACCTCCCGCAGCCTCGACTGGCTCGGCGTGGTGCTGAGCGCAGCGGGCATGTTCTGCCTCATCCTGGGTATCCAGGAGGGTGAGCGCTTCAACTGGGACTGGCGCGCGCTCGGTCTCATCGCCGGCGGCCTGGTCCTGCTCGGTACGTTCGTTGCGTGGCAGTCGCGCACTCGTCGCGACGCACTTGTGCCCCTCGCCCTCTTTGCGGACCGCAACTTCTCGCTCTCCGCGGTCACGATCGCCACGGTGGGCTTTACCGTGTCGACGTACATGATCCCGTGGATGATCTACATCCAGTCCGTCCAGGGCTTCTCCCCCACCCGCGCCGCGCTCCTCCTCGTGCCCGCGGGGCTGGTCTCGGGCGTGCTGTCGCCCTGGATTGGCAAGCTCACCAACACGCACCAGCCCAAGCCATTCGCCATCGCGGGCCTGACCATGTTGGGCCTTTCGGTGGCGATGACCGCCTGGATCGCCGACCCCACGAACAGCCCGTACTGGCTGCTCGCCATCTCCGTGCTCAACGGCGTGGCGAACTCGATGGTGTGGGGACCGCTGTCCATGATTGCCACGCGCAACCTCGAGCCCGCGCTCGCCGGCGCCGGCTCCAGCGTGTACAACACGCTGCGCCAGGTGGGCGCCGTCATTGGCTCCGCCGCGATCGCCGCGCTCATGGACGCGCAGCTCAACGCCCAGCTCGGCCCCGGCGCGGGCGAGGCTTCCGTCGACGGCGCCGGTGCCAGCAGCGGGATGCCGGAGGCGCTCCACGCCCCGTTCGCACTCGCCATGTCACACTCGCTGCTCCTCCCGGCCGCAGTCTCGCTGCTGGGTGCCGTGATGGCCTGCTTCTTCGCACGAACGAAGAGCTGGAACGACTAGGCGCCCTCCGGCTGCTGTCGCATCCGACCACCCCACGTTCGCACGCTCGTACGAATCATTGGTGGAATGTCGGTCCTGATGTTCACCCCTCCCGCTAGTCTCCACCCCGAGATGCACACCGCACCGCAACGGAACGAAACACCATGACCGAACATCCCAGCATTCGCGTTGGCGACCGCGAGCGATCCTGCGCCCTGTCCCGGTTGAGCATCCATTTCACCGACGGCCACCTCAGCGTCGACGAGTTTGATGAGCGGGCTCAGCGTGTTGCAGCCGCTACCACCCGAGGAGAGCTTGACGGCATTTTCAGCGACCTCCCTTCACCGCCGCCCCAGGAGGAGCTCAAGGAACTGAAACGGGCCAGGTCCCTGACCGCGTTTTCCCGCGAGAGGGAATTGGAGAACAAGCTGTTCCGCCGGGAAAATCGGGACTCCGCCCTTTGCCTTACATTCGGCCTCGGTACCGCATTGTTTTTCCTGCTCAAGTTCGGGTTCGGCATAAGTTTCGCCTGGCTGTCGTGGCCAATCATCGGCCTCGCGTGCATTGCAATTGTGGCATTCGCTGGCCGCACTCGAGAGGAAGAAGCGCTCGTCGGAGAGTTGCAGCAGCTGGTAAACACGGAAAAGGCCGAGAGGCTCCGCATCGCATACGATCGCCAGCAAAAACTCGGCCTCTAGGGAGACTGCCTCGATAAGGCGCGGTGGGCGGCGATCACGCCTTAAGTTAGGGTGTCGGAAGCAGTTCCCGAACGAAAGGATGTCCCAGTGGCCGAGAGTCCTGAGATGCGTATCGGCGACCCAGAGCGTACCTCCGCCCTCGATCGCCTCGGCGAGCACTTCGCCGACGGCTACCTCGACGTCGCCGAGTTCGACGCCCGCACCGCCCGCGCCGCGTCCGCAACCACTCGCGGTGAGCTCGCTGCGCTTTTCACCGACCTCCCGGACCCCACCAGCGGCAGCGACCTCAAGCAGCGCGACGATTCCCCCGCGGTGAACGCAGCGCGCGAGGCTGAACTGGAGCGGAAGCTGAAGGTGAAGCGCAACTGCGATATTGCTGCAGGCGCCATCGTCAGCTGCGGTGCGGCCGTGTTTTTCCTGCTGCAGTTCGCCTTCCACGTGTCGCTGGCCTGGGTCGCCTGGCCGGTCGCGGCCATTGCGGCACTCGCGGTTTACACCATCGCCGGAATCTCCGATGAAGAGTACGACGTGCTCGAAGAGATAGAGAAGAAGGATAAGTCGGAGCGGGCGGAGCGACTCCGCATCGCCTACGAGCGCCGCAAGGAACTGGGCAAGTAGACTCCCCTCAACGCACCGACATGTGTACAGGCTGCTTGTACACTGTGGCGTGTGAACTTTCGACGCCTTCCTGCCTCCACGAGCGCACTTCTCGTTGCTGTGCTCACCGCCGTCTCCCTCACCGCCTGTAGCTCCGGCGACGGGGAGCGCGAGACCGTAGTGGTGAAGTCCACGACCTTTGTGAACCCGGACGGGTCCGAGGTCGACCCCGCGGACTTCCCCGAGTGGGCGAAGGAGCCCAGCTCTTCACAGCAGTCCGGCGAGGGCGATTGGAAGAGCGAGTACGAGAACGTCATCGCGCACCCGGACGATTACGCGTTTGACACCGACGCGCTGGTAGAGCCCACGGGCGAGTACAGCTACGCCCTGATCGAAGCAACCGGCGACGGGACGCCCGAGTTGCTGCTGAAGAAGGACTCGCGCGAGTTCGCGCCCGTGTTGGTCTTTCACCTGGATGAGGAGGGCAAGGCCCGCCCCTCGTCGCCGGTGTTGTTGGACGGGGTGCGCTCCGCTGGCGGCAGCCGCGCTGCGGTGTTCGCGTCCGCGTCGCAAAACGGCCTCTACCAGGAGGACCACTACTCCACCCAACCGGATGCGAACTTCCAGCTCTACTCCGTCGACGGCGACACGTTGACCAAGGTTGGTGCCCCAGAGGAAGCCCACATCGATGCCATCCCGGAGAAGTACCAGCAGGTCACATGGACCTCGACGACTGATCCGTCGGCGCTGCAGCAGGGGGCACCTGCAGCAGCAGCCCCGGCAGAAGGTGCGCAGGATGAGGCTCCCGCGGATGACGAGGTTCTCGGCGAAGGTGAGTTCGTGGGCACCGTCGAGGAGCTCACCATCGAGGAAGCACTGGCCCAAGCTGGCGCTGATGATCCGTCGGCGCCTGAATCCGGCAGTAAGTACTGGGTGCTGCACTTCGATGGCCCACAGGACATCTCGGCAAGCAAGGGTGGGTCGCGGGGGCCGGTGACGCAGACTACGGAGTACTTGCGGTTGGGGTATTCGGAGATCACCTCCTCAGGGAGTAGCGATGCCGGCACTGAGTGGGCACAGTACGTGGGCAAGCGCGTGAAAGTTTCGCTCGATCCCAGCACGTTGTCGTGGCCAAGTGACGTGAGCTACCCACTCGGCTCACTCAGGTTCACCCCCGAAGGAGCAGACTACGAGGTCACTGAACTCTAGGACATACGGGTGGGGGCAGCGGGGCGTCGAGAAGCACCAAGCCCCTAACGGTCACCCGAAATTTACCGGCATGTCACCCTGCGGAAAGCAAGGCTTTCTAAGTTTTATGGCAGCGTTTTGTGCTGCTCCCACCAGTTCGTCAGAAAGGCCCGACCCGTGCGCTTCCGCCGCAACGTCCAACTCCTCGCCACCACCACAGCCGCCGCGCTCGCCGTCTCGCTGGCGCCCGCTGCGCTCGCTGCCGATGACACCGCAGAGTTCACCATCTCCAACATCACCGACTTCCACGGTTATTGGAAGCCCACCGACAAGGTGCCCGGCGCGGCGGCGCTGAAGTGCTCCGTGGACAAGGTCGCCGAAGGCAAGACCCACATCTTCACCTCCGCGGGCGACAACATCGGCGCCTCTCCCTTCGAGTCGATGCTGCTGGATGACCAGCCGACGCTGGACCTGCTCAATCTCATGGGGCTAAAAGTCTCCGCGATTGGTAACCACGAGTTTGACCACGGCGCATCGGACGTCGAGGAGCGCGTGGTCAAGCAGGCCGACTTTGACTACCTGGGCGCGAACGCCCACACCATCGACGGCGTCAAGGACTACACGGTCGAGGAGCTCGACGGCGTGAAGGTCGCCTTCGTGGGTACCGTGACCGACGACATGCCGAACTTGGTCTCCCCCGACAACATCAAGGGCATTACCTGGGATAACCCGGTCGAGACCACCAACGCGCTGGCGAAAAAGCTGAAGGACTCCGGCGAGGCAGACGTTGTCGTCGCGCTCGTGCACGAGGGCAACCTCGGGCCGGACGACTTCAGCAAAGACGTCGACCTCGCGTTCCTCGGCCACACCCACCAGGTCATCGAGCCTGGTCAGACCAGTCCCGTGGTTATCCAGGCCGGCGAGTACGGCAAGCACCTGGCCAACGTCGATCTTTCCTTCGATCGCGCGACCAAGAAGGCGACCGTCAAGCACGCAGAGCTTCTCGACGCCGACGCTATCCGCGCCTGCGACACCCCCGAACCGGAGGTCGACGCCATCATGCAGCAGGCCGAGGAGAAAGCTGGCGCGGAGGGCGAGCGCATCGTGGGCAACGCGGGCACGGATTTCTACCGCGGCGCGAAGGAGGGCAAGGAATCCGGCTCCTCCGTGGGCGTGGAATCCCAACTGAACAACTTCGTCGCGGAGATCACCCGCTGGGGTGTGGACCAGAACTCCGCGATCACCCCCGACATCGGTGTGATGAACGCGGGCGGCGTGCGCTCGGACCTGGAGCAGGGCGACGTGACCTACGCCGACGCCTTCGCAGTCCAGCCGTTCGGCGGCGAGAACACCTACGTGGAGATCACCGGCAAGGACTTCGTCGACGCGCTCGAGCAGCAGTGGCGCGACGGCGACTCCATGCCGTTCGCCGCGCTCGGTGTGTCCGACAACGTCACCTACACCTACGATCCGGAGGCGCCGCAGGGCTCGCGCATCACCTCGGTCACCGTCGATGGCGCGCCGATCGACCCGGCGAAGAAGTACGTCATCGCCGGCTCCACCTTCATCCTGGGCGGCGGCGACCACTTTGAGGCGTTCACTCGCGGCACCGCACCGGCCAGCCTGGGCTACTTGGACCTCAACGCCCTCGTCGAGGCGCTCGGGGCAGGCAAGGCGAAGGCCCCGCGCGGCGGCCAGTCCAACGTCGGCGTGCACCTGGACGCCCCGCTGACCGCGGGCACGCCCGCGACGATCAACCTCTCCTCGCTGCAGTACACACTTGGCGAGACCGCGAAGCAGGTCACCGTGTCGCTCGGTGATGCGACGGCAACCGCAGACATCGACCCGGCCTACGGCCCGGAGGGGATGAATGAAAAGGGCAAGGCGACCGTGGCTCTCGACGTCCCGGCCGACATGTCCGGTACCCAGGAACTGCACGTCACCACCGACGCGGGCACCGACGCGACCGTCCCGGTCGAGGTCGCACCGGCGCAGGACGCCGACGAGCCGGGCACCCCAGCCCCCGCAGGGAGCTCCGCCGCGGACCTCGCCTGGATCCTGCCGGTTGCGCTCGCCGGCCTCGCGGGCCTGGGCAGCCTCATCGCGCTGCTTCTGCCACAGCAGGTCGACCAGGTGCTCGGACCGATTGCCAAGCGTTAAGGCCACTCCGCTCATGACTGCCGGTGATGCGCATGGGCCGCGGTAAGCCGCGCGCCGAGAAACGGCACATCACCGGCACCTATTCCATCGACACGGGCACCGCCGCGATCGTGGCGGACCCGTCCCGCGACGGTGGCTACACCCTCGAGGTCAACAACGTCCCGTCTTCCTACGTAGTCCCCGGCGCGCCCGAGGTGCTGGAGTACGACTACATTCGCTGGTTCGCCCAGCTCATCAGCGCGCACGAGGCGGCCGGCCACCTCCCGCGCCCGTTCACCGCCGTGCACCTCGGCGCCGCGGGCTGCACGTTCGCATCGTATCTCCAACAGCGCTACCCGGATTCCACCAACGTTGCCGTCGAACTGGACAGCGCACTCGCCGACCTCGTGCGCTGGGCGTTCGACCCGCCGGTACAGCTCGCGGTTGCAGAAGCCCGGGCGTTCACGCACGCGCTTGCGCCCGGCTCCGTCGACGTGATCGTCCGCGACGTCTTCGCGGGGCCGGACACGCCCCGCGCGCTGACCACCGTCGAGTTCTTCACCGCCGCGCGGCGCGCGCTGCGCCCTGGCGGTCTGTTCATGGCCAACATCGGCGACACGGAGGGGCTGCCGCGCACCCGCGCCGAGCTCGCCGGCCTGGAACTCGTCTTCGGCCACACCGCCGCCCGCTCCGAGGGTCGGGGGTACGGGAATGTGGTCGTGGGGGCGTCGACAAGCAGCATTGCGCTCGACGGGGCCTTGCTTATCGACGTCAACGAGTGCGCCCCACTCCGCGACTGATTACAGTGTTGCGAGTTCCCGAAGCGAAGCGACAGGAGGCCAACGTTGCACCATTTCAGCCCGCTGTTTCAGATGGGGCCTGCGAAGCGCGACCATATTCCCGCGTTCCGCACCGCGCTCGGCGTGGCGATCCCGATGTTTACACTGCTGGCGCTTGGACGACTTGACCTGGCAATTTACGCAAACTTCGGCGCGTTCACCGGCGTGTACGGCCGCCACGCCACCCCGCAGGTGCGGCGCAAGCACCATCTGCTGGCCGGGAGCGCGCTGACCCTGTCGGTGACAATCGGCGCAACAATTGCCTGGTTGGGTCTCAGCCCCTGGATCTTGTTGCTGGTCAGCTCGGTGGTGTCCTCGGTGTGGGCGACGATTGCGCTCGCCGCCGACATGAAGCCGACCGGTTCCGTCTTTGTGATCTTCTCGGTCGCCGCGGTCGGTTCGCTGCGCGACCCGGTGCACCCGCTCATGGCGTTCGGCATCGCGGGCAGCTCGGCGCTGCTCTGCCTGGTGCTCGGCCAGTGTTCCCAGTACATCGGCGAAGGGCCCGGCGGCAACGCGAAGGCCCCCGAGCGCCCGTCGCGCGCCCCCGACGCCGGCCCCGTGCCCCGCAAGCGGCTGCGCGTGGAGGCCGCCCGCTTCTTCTTCTCCCCGCTCCTCGCGGGCGTGATCGGCCTGCTCTCGGTGATGCTCATCGACCCCCTCTCGCACTTCTACTGGGCGATGGTGGCCGCGGTCGCGCCGCTGGTGAACTCGCGGTTCAAGGTGCAGTACTTCCGCGCGATCGAGCGCGTGCTGGGCACGCTGTCGGGCATCCTGGTCGCGGGCTTCCTGCTCTCGCACCCGATGCAGGGGTGGCAGATCGTGGTGTGGATCATTGTGCTGCAGTACCTCACCGAGATGTACGTGACCCGCAATTACACCATCGCCGGCAGCTTCATCACCCCGACCGCGTTGCTGATGATCCAGACGGTGCAGGCTGCCCCCGTCGCGCCGATGCTGCTTGCCCGCACGGCTGAGACCATTCTGGGCGCGGCCGCGGCGCTGGCGATCATCGCGATTGGCTACGTGCGCAAGTACCCCACCGTGGTGCTCCCTAAAACTGCAGGTCCTGGACAACAGTCGGCCGGTAGTACACAGCCCGATCCGCAGTCAGCGCCCTGAGGTGCGGGTTCGTCACCTCGGCGAGCGCCCCGATATACCCGGGCACCATTGACTTTGGCAGGCGCAGCCCCAGCGTCAGGTGCGGTACCCACCGCTCCCCTCGCCCCTCAGGGTTCTCTGCGCTGAGCTGTCGGGCGGCGCGCTCGAGCGCCTCCGGCGCCTCGAGTAACCACGCGACCGTCTGCTTGGACTTGGTGCCAAAGACGACGGTGCCCACCCGATCCAGTCTCGCGGGGAGCAGCGGCGGCAGCAGCGCCGCCGCGCTTTCTACCACGCTCTGGCGCATCCGTGGCGCAAACGTCACCGAGATATGGGGGCGCTGGTGCTGGCGCGGGAATCCCCGCTGCTCCAGCGCGTCAAAGATCCTGCGGACCTGCTCCTCCTCCGTGTCGGGGAGGCGCAACAGGATGTTTTCCGGCGAGCGCGAGGACATTCCAGTCGGTCGTTTCCCGAGTTAGACAAACTCGACCGAATCGAGGAGCTGTTGAAACTCCGGGGCGAGCTCCTGGATCCGGCCCACGTCCGCGGTGAGCGCGAGCATGACCACCCACCGTTGCGCGCCGCCCTGCTCGCGCAAGATGAGGTAGTTCTGCAGCTGGGCGACCTCGCCGCGCGTGCCGTCTTCCGCCGAGGCGGACAGCGTCACCTGCTGCAGGCCCGCATTACCGTCGGGGCTAACCTCCCCCTGCTCCACGCGCGGATTCTGCCCCGCCTGCTCGAGCCGGGCGAGGTTGTCCTTCATGACCGCCTGCATGTCGGCGTCCTCCGCCAGCGCCGCGGTCAGCCCGCTGATGGTCGGCGGCATGAACACGGACTGCTCCGCCTCAGCCGCACGGGCGAGGAGGAAGTCCATGTTCGCGGGCGTGGTCGCCTGGACCCAGTTGCTATTCGGAAGGGAAAATTTGTACTTCGTGGCCATGCTGCCCAAGGGTACGGCACGGCCGCGAATCGCTACGCAGTGCTGGCAGGCGAGCCAAACTCCCGGATGTAGCACAGCATGGCCACGTCCTGGCCCGGCTCAATGTTGGTGTATCCGCGCCGCTCGTAGAACTGACGGGCACCGGCATCAACGGCGTCCACGTTGATCTGCACCTCGCCCACGTGCCGTGCGCGCGCCTCAGCCTCCGCGCGGTCCATGATTCGGGTGCCGATGCCCTTTCCCCGGAGTTCGGGCCGCACGTAGAGCTCATCGAGCGTTGCGATCGGGCCGTCGTAATACGGGCTCGGGCGCAGCCTCAGCAGCGCGAATCCGACGGGCTCGGGCGACTCCGCGAGCACCACGTACCCGTGGTCCCCAGCGATGAGCTCTGCGAACCGCCGCGTGAGCGTGTCCAGCCCCGGGCACGGCGTAGCAAACTCCGCGTTGAAGTCGCGCAGGAGCTTTGCGACGCTCCCCGCCCGGTCAACCCCCGCGACGGCAACCCCCGCCCCGCTGTCCAATCGCAACCGCGCTACGCCTGCGCAGCGTTGGCGCCGTTGTCGCCGCCCGGGGCGGTGACGTTCCACGCGACGTTAAAACGGTCGACCACCATGCCGAAGTGCTCGCCCCACGGCGCCTGGGCGAACGGCATGCGCGCCTCGCCGCCGTCTGCAGCGAGGGCGTCGTAAAGCTTCTTTGCCTCCTCGGGCGAGTCCGCTTCGACGGTGAAGCCGTACTCGCTGGCGCTGAGTTGCTCGCGGTCGTGCTCGAGGTCGTCGCCGCCGGAGATGGTGAACGGGCCGCGCAGCAACGCGTGCGCGACCTTGTCACGGGGCGGTTCGAACGGGAACTGCACGCCGTTGTCCAGCTGCTCGCCGTAGGTGAGGATGCGGAGCTCGCCACCGAAGACGGAGTGGTAGAACTCAAGCATCGCGCGAGCGTTGCCGGGGAATGCGATATAGGTGCATGTGTGAATTGCCATGCGGCCAAGCGTAGACGCACAGCGCCGGTGTTGCCCGGCGGAGGAGGTTACGGGCGCAGGGGGCGCCGTGCTCGACGGAACGCAACGGTGAGCACGACCACCGCGAGCGCCGCCGCGACGAACTGCGTTGCGGTCCCGCCCAGCGACAACGGCACCCCGTAGTCCTGCAGGCTTGCCGCAGTATTCCACGCCGCGTGTGCTGCGACAGCGATGCCGATGCCGTTGAAATACCAGGCGAGCCAGGCGTAGAGCAGGCCATCGAGGAAGAAGTGTGCGAACGCGAGGGGTTCGCTCCAAGCTGCGGGGTGCACGGCAACGAACAGGAGCGCAGCGGCGATCGCGCCGACGAGCGGGTGCCGCGTCCACGCGGTAAAGGCCTGGAAGACAAGCCCGCGGAACAGCATTTCCTCGGCAAGCGCGGCAAGCAGAATCGCCACGAGCTCGAGCGGGAACGTACTGGAAAAGCCTGCGAACGCCTTGTCCCACGACGAGCCGAACGCGTAGACGCTGATCAGTCCCAGCGTGACGGCTATGACGGCAAACGCCAACAGATATGCCGCGACGAGCGCGAGCGGCCGCAGCGCTTTCCCACTCAACAGCACCGAAGCCGCGGAGCGCCGCCCCACCAGTTTGACTGCCACGAGCACCGCAATGATCTCGACGATCACGGTGGCGTAGGTAAACCAGCCGTCGACGTCAGGAGATGAGGTGTCAAGCCCTGCCGCCTCGAGCGAGAGCCCGACGACCACTGTCATCGCGATCACCATGACGATCACGGTGAGCATTTCGGCCAACGGTTTCCACCAGGAGTAGTTCGGTTGCTGTCTTGCGCCGAACGCGAAATCACGCACGCGATCCACTTGAGTTTCCTCTCCTATTCTTTCGGGTTTCATACAGCCGGCACAACGCTACATCCGTGGATCGTCGGTCGTCCGTTGGGCACCGCTCAGGCCGGTGAGAAGGATTGGATTGCACAATGAAAACCAGGGGGTTGACCCAAAGAAAGGTTTGCCTTACTTTAGAAGGAGTGCTTGCAAAGGCGAGCCTTACCTAAAGCAAGAAAGGTCTGCAGTTGAAACTTTTCCAACGCGCCGGAGCACTCCTTGTCTCCGCAGCCACGGTCCTCGGGCTCGCCGCCTGCTCCGGAAGTGATGACGACACCGCCGCGGTGACCGAGACGCAGAACGCCTCCTCGTCCGCCGCGCGGAGCGCGGACGCCGTCCACATCACCGACGCCGCCGGACGCACGCTCGACTTCGAGGCGCGCCCCGAGCGAATCGTGCTCGCCGAGGGCCGCGCGGTGTACGCCACCGCGGCCCTGCAGGACAACCCATTCAACAACGTGGTCGCGTACGGCGACGACCTCAACAAGGCGGCCCCGGCACTGCAGGAAAGGCTGCTCGAAGACTACCCCGAAGCCGAGGATATGCCGATGATCGGCTCCATCCAGAAGGGCGACGTCACCGCTGAGAACCTCCTTGCACAGAAGCCGGACGTCATCATCATGACGCTCGACCAAAAGAAGGCGAGCGAGGAGAACGGCTTCCTCTCCAACCTCGACGCGCTGGGGATCAAGTACGCGTTCATCGACTTCCGCCAGAAGCCGCTGGAAAACACCACCGTATCGATGACCATGCTGGGCGAGCTCTTGGGCCAGCAGGAGCGCGCGGAGAAGTTCAACGCCTTCTACGACGAGAAGGTGAAGACGATTACAGACCGCGTAGCCAACATCGAGGACCGCCCAGACACGCTGGTGTGGACCGCGGCCGGCTTCCAAGACTGCTGCTCTGTCGCTGGCGACGTCCACCTCGGCACCCTGGTCACGGCCGCGGGCGGCCACAACCTCGGCCCGGAGGTGCTCGGCACGGATTCCACCCAGCTGACTACAGAAAAGCTCGTGGAGATCAACCCCGAGAAGCTCATCGTCACCGGTGGCGAATGGGCAAGCGACCCGTCGAAGTCCGAGTCCTACCACCACGTCGAGCTGGGCTACCAAGCGGACGAACAGACCGCGATCGAGTCCTGCTCCGGCCCGCTGAAGATCCCGGGCATTGACCTGCTTGACGCGCCGAAAAACGGTAATTACTTTGCCGTGTACCACCAGTTCTACGACAACCCCTTCAACGTGTTCGCACTCGAGGCCTTTGCCAAGTGGCTCCACCCGGAGGAGTTCGAGGACATGGACCCGGCCGCAGACTTCGAGCAGTTCCACAAGGACTTCCTCCCCTTCGAATACAGCGGCGCGTTTTTCGCCGACCCCAACAGTGAAACCTCTTAAATGACCACTTCGACAACCCTTCGACAGACCGACCCCAGCGGCGCAGAGCGCGCCGGGGCAGACGCCCCGGCCTCGGCGGAAACCGCCCGGAACGACGCGATTCGTTCGTACCGGAAGCGTGGGCGTCGAAAAGCACTTGCGATCGTGGGCCTGATTATCGCGGCGGCGGTGAGCTTCCTCATCGCCATCATCGTCGGCCCGCTGAACCTGTCGCTTGCCGACGTCTGGAACGCCGTCTTCGACCCGGAAAGCGTCGACGACCAGACGCGGACCGTCATCCGGACGCTGCGGCTGCCCGCGGCCGTGATGGCCGTTCTCGTGGGTGCCGCGCTGGGCCTCGCGGGCGGGCAGATGCAGACCATTCTGGATAACCCGCTGGCCGAGCCGTTCACCCTCGGCATCTCTGCGGCGGCCGCATTCGGCGCCGCGGTGTCGATCGTCATGGGCTGGGCCCTCATCCCCAACCCGCAGTTCAACCTGGCGACCATGGCCGCGCTCACCGCACTGATCGCGGCACTTATCGTCGCGGCGGCGTCCGTGTGGAAGGGCGCGAACGCGCAGTCGATGATCCTGCTCGGCATCGCGCTGTCCTTCCTCTTCCAGGCGCTCCTCTCGCTCCTGCAGTACGGCGCGAACACCGAGGCGCTGCAGCAGATCGTCTTCTGGACCATGGGCTCGCTGCAGCGCGCCAACTGGACCGCCAACATCATCCTCGCCGCCGTCATCGTCTGCGCGATCCCCTTCTGCATCGTCAACGCGTGGCGGCTCACCGCGCTGCGCCTGGGCGAGGACCGCGCCGCCGCGCTCGGCGTCGACGTGCAGCGCCTGCGCATCATCACCCTCATCGTCGCCTCTGTGCTGGCCGCGGCCTCGGTCGCGTTCACCGGCATCATCGGCTTCATCGGGCTGGTCGGCCCGCACGTCGCCCGCATGCTCGTCGGCGAGGACCAGAAGTTCTTCCTCCCCGCCGCGGCAGCTGCCGGGTCGATGCTGCTCAGCATCGCGTACGCGGTCTCGCTGTCCATCATCCCCGGGGTGGCCATCCCGATCGGCATCATCACCGCGCTCGTCGGCGTCCCGTTCTTCGTCTTCCTGATTTTCACCCGCGCCCAGCGGAAAGGATAACGCCATGACTATTCAGGCTGATGACCTCACCGTCCAGTACGGCCGCAACACCATCATCGACGCCATGAGCTTCGCCCCGCTCGACGGCGGCAAAGTCGTCGGGCTGCTGGGGCCCAACGCTGCCGGCAAGTCAACCCTGGTGAAGACTCTCGCCGGTGTAAAGAAAGCCGCATCCGGCTCCTGCACCGTCACCATCGACGGCCAGGAAGTCAAGGACAAGGACCGCCCAAACCACGTCGGTTACGTCCCCCAAGACCTACTCTCCGGCGCGTCGCTCACGGCGTTTGAATCCATCATGATCTCCGCCAACCACGGCGGCAGCACAAGCGGTGACCCCGTCGACGCCACTGCGCGCGTCATGCAACGCCTCAACATCTCCCACCTGGCCGACCGCATGATCACCGCGATGTCCGGCGGCCAACGACAGCTGGTTGGCATTGCGCAGATGCTCGTACGTGAACCGAGCATTTTGCTTCTCGACGAGCCCACCTCCGCCCTCGACCTCCGCCACCAAGTGGAAGTCCTGCGACTGATCCGCGAGGAGATCGCCGGTACCAACAAGCTGGCAATCGTGGCAATCCACGACCTCAACCTCGCGGCCCGCTACTGCGACGAGCTCCTCGTCATGAAGGCCGGACAGCGCGTCACGCAGGGCCCACCGACCGAGGTGCTCACCCCGGACCTGCTCGATGAGGTCTACGGCATCCGCGCCAAGATCCTCAGCGACTCCGGCGTCCCCGTCATCTGCCCCGTCTAGGCGGGTCAGGTCCTTTATTCACCTACTCGCCGCGCTTGATGTTTTCCATCTTCTTGCCGCGGGCGAGCTCGTCGACAAGCAAGTCCATCATGCGGATCTGGCGCATGAGCTCGTCCTCGACCTCCTCCACGCGCACCCCGCACACCTTGCCGGTAATCAAGTTGGCATTCGGGGTGAGCGTGAGGTCCGCGAAGAATTCGCGCAGCGTCTTTCCCGAGTCCGCTGCAACCCGCAGCTCGTTCGGTTCAAGGAGCGTGAACCAGCCGAGGACGTCATCGAGCTCCTCGCGTGTGTGGCCCTTGCGCTCTACCTTGGCGACGTAGTTGCCGTAGATGTCGCCAAACGGGTAGGCGAAAACCCGCTCGAGCTTTGCTTGTTCGTTCAAAAGTACTCCTCTTTCACGCAAGCGTGTGCCTATGCGGCTGAGATTCAAAGTGCAAGACTACCGCGCGTTCGAGGTCACTACGGATTCTCCATCAGCACCGGTGCAAACGTAAGGTGGGCGGTATGAAGGACCTGCTTATCCAGCCCGGCCCGGGGATCCCCGGCGGTGCGATCGTCGCTGGCGCTGAGTTCACGGAGCGATTCGCAAAATCCTCGGGACCCGGTGGCCAGGGCGTCAACACCACCGATAGCAAGGTTCAGCTCTCCCTCGATGTCGCTGCATGCGCATCGCTTACCGATGCCCAGCGTCAACGCTTATAACACCTAAGGGCGCCTGTAGGGCGCCCTGATAAAGGAAGGAAAGGGCCTAAGGGGTGGTGACGCAGCGCGACTGAGCAGAGCTAAGCCGCTGATTAATACGCTGCGTCACCAATATAGGAAAGGCCCTGTAATGTACCATAAATAAGACATATGAATGTGGGGTATTGCACCCACACAAAAGTACCCCGGGGACAAGTTAGCCACCGGGGTACCTCAAGTGATACTGCTATGCAGCCATACCATCTACATCATAGAGATCCATTGCGCCCACATCGAACAGTCGCACAACATCGTCGTCATCCTGTACCGGGAGCGCGGTGACATTGTGGGTTAGACGAACTCGATGGAGTCGAGCAGCTTTTGAAACTCCGGTGCCAGCTCCTGGATCCGCCCCACGTCCGCGGTGAGCACCACCATCACCACCCAGCGGGTGGAACCGCCCTGCTCGCGCAGGATGAGGTAGTTCTGCAGCTGGGCGACCTCGCCGCGGGTGCCGTCCTCAGCGGAGGCACTCAGCGTGACCTACTGCAGGCCCGCGTTGCCGTCCGGGCTGACCTCGCCCTGCTCCACGCGCGGCTTCTGCCCGGCCTGTTCTAAGCGCGCGAGGTTGTCCTTCATCACCGCCTGCATATCGGCGTCCTCGGCGAGCGTGGCGGTCAGCCCGCTGATCGTCGGCGGCATAAAACACAGACTGCTCGGCATCCTCGGGACGGGTGAGCAAAAAGTCCATGTTCGCGGGCGTCGATACCTGCGCCCAGTGCTCATTCGGAAGGGAAAACTTGTACTTCGTGGCCATGGTGCTCAAGGCTACGGCACTGCAGCTTATCGACGCACCGTGGTGCCTTAGCGCAAGCTGTTCACACGTCGGCGGCCCCAAAAGCGGATACCCAATACAAAAAATGTGTTGCATTTTCCTACCCCCGGAGCAGAATGAATAGCAGGAGCCGCCACCGGCCCGTCTACTCGCGTCAGCTCAAAGGAGAACAGAACATGACCACCTCCTACACACCACAATCACACAGCAACAGGCTCAGCTCCGCAATAAACTGGAGCATCGGACTGCTCTGCGCTCATGGGGCGATCGGCCTTATTTTCGGCGCGCTTGTCCTCGCTTCGCCAGCTCGCGCCACTGCGATACTCACCCCGTTTATTGGCTACGTGATCGCATTCTGGCTCCTTACGACGGGGGTAAGCGAGCTGGCGGTTGTCCTCCGCCTGCGCCACGACCTGCCCGGCTGGGGCTGGGATGCGTTCTTTGCAGTGGCGACGATCATTGCCGGCATCATTCTCCTCTTTACCCCGGTCGGCACCGGATTCTTCGCGGCAATGCTTGTGCTGTGGTGCATCGCGTTGAGCGTGGTGTTCCGTGCAGTGACCCTGCTGCGTACGAGCCGCGGCTGGGGCGTGGGCATCGGTATCATCTACGTCATTTTGGCAGTACTGATGATCTGGCTCATCATCTCCAATCCGGCCGAGTCCGTCACCGCCTTGGTGTGGACGGCGGGCATCTGGGGCATCGTCTGCGGCATCACAAGCCTTGTCCTCGCGTGGCAGATCCAGCGGGCTCGCAGGTCATTCGGCGCGACATTCGGCGTGCAGCACTAGCGGAGCATGGACACCCCAACACCGTAGCGACATCCTGTTTCCATATTTGGCGACAACTTGTTGCTTACGTGTAGTGCGCGGCCGCCCGGTCGCACTACCACCAGGATTTTCAGGACGTTTCACCATGTATCTCGCTTGGCGCGAAATGCTTTTCGCGCACACGTTTTCTCTTAATGGGCGCCGTGCTGGGGCTGATGTCCCTGCTCGTCGTCATCATTTCTGGACTCACCGCAGGTCTGGTCAACGACGGCGTCTCGGGGCTCAAGGCCTTAGACGCTGACGTCATCGCCTTTGAGGACGGCACCCAGACCGACTCCGCTTTCACCCGCTCGATCGTCGAGACCGAACAAACAGCGGCCTTCGCCGCGCTTAACCAGGTCGAAGACGCAGCCCCGCTGGGTCTGACCATCGTCAACGCCCACAATCAACACGGCACCGCCGTGGATCTGACCCTGCTGGGTGTCGAGCCCGACTCCGGTTTCGCGGTGTCCTAAAGGGACAGAACCCCCGGATGTAGCAGCGCTTCCGGGAATCCTCGCCTGTCTCGATGTTGAACTAGCTGCGCTTGATGTTTTCCATTTTCTTGCCGCGGGCGAGCTCGTCGACAAGCAAGTCCATCATGCGGATCTGGCGCATGAGGTCGTTTTCGACGTCCTCCACACGCACCCCGCACACTTTGCCGGTAATCAACTCCGCGTTCGGGGTAAGCGCGAGGTCGGCGAAAAACTCCCGCAACGTCTTCTCCGACTCAGCCGCAGCCTGGAGCTCCGCGGGACTCAACTGAGTGAACCAGCCGAGGACGTCTTCGAGCTCCTCGCGCGTGTGCCCTTTCCTCTCGACCTTGGCCACGTAGTTGCCGTAAATGTCGCCAAAAGGGTAAGCGAAGACCCGCTCTAACTTTGCCTGTTCGTTCATGCGCGTTTCCCTCTTGCTCCTTAGTGGATCTGTGAGTTCATGTCCGAGTATCCCACGCTAGGCGGATGTGTCGAGGTGTGCCGTGCTCTGCTCATCTTGCGCAGTTCGAGCACCCCAACCATTGCGCGATGCTCAACCACTGAATACACTGTATTCAAACTCACCAAGGGGGCAACCATGGCAACGATGACGATCCGGATGGATGACAACGATGCGGAGCTCGTGCGCAAGTACGCACGCTTCGAAGGAGTCACTCTTTCCGACTTCGCCCGCACTGCGATCTTGGAGAAAATCGAAGACGCGCACGATGTACAGGAGCTTCGCGACGCTCTCGCTCACGACACCGGTGAGCGGTTCAGCCTTGATGACATCCTGGCCGACCTCGATCAGTAGCGCTCCCGATGACCACACCGTCCGGCCACTACAAAGTCGAATTCACGGCCCGCGCACGCAAGCAACTCAAAAAGATGGACCGCTTTGATGCACGACTCATCGCCTCCTGGATCAAAGACAACTTGGAGGGCTGCACCGACCCACGAGCATTCGGGAAAGGGCTCTCCGCGAATCACACCGGAGAGTGGCGCTATCGCGTCGGCGCGTACCGAATCCTCGCCCTCATCAACGAAGGCACAATCACAATCGAGGTGCTTTCAATAGGCCATCGCCGCGAGATCTACCGCGATTAATCGTGCTCACGGCAGGCTCACCATTCTTCATAGACGCCAGTGCAAACGTAGGGTGGGTGACATGAACGACCTGACTATCGCCCCCGGCCCGGGGATCCCCGGTGGCGCGGTCATCGCTGCCACCGATCTAACGGAGCGGTTTGCAAAATCATCGGGGCCGGGCGGCCAGGGCGTCAACACCACCGACAGCAAGGTCCAGCTTTCCCTCGACATTGCTGCGTGCGCATCGCTTACCGACGCCCAACGTCACCGCATCTTGCGCAACCTCGAACACCGTCTTGACGGCACCGTGCTTACCGTGAGCGCGTCGACGCAACGATCGCAGATTCGTAACCGCAGTGAGGCACGTCGCCGCCTGGCTGCGCTCTTGCGCGAGGCGCTCGCCCCGCCGCCTCCCCCGCGTCGCACAACGAAGCCAACGCGGGGCTCGGTGCGGCGCCATCGAGAGGCGAAGATGCGGCGCTCAGAACTCAAGTCCACGAGGCGGCGCCCCCAGATTCCCTAGCGCTCGCCATAGACTCGCGTTATGCCAAGAACCGACGTGCCCTTCCCCTCCGGGGGCGGCTCCTGCGCCGCGTGGCTGTCTGTCCCCGACTCGGCTCGCCGATGCCTGTGATGGCGCACGGCCTCGGCGGGGTGCGCCAGATGCGTCTCGACGCCTTCGCCGAACGCTTCAGCAGCGCCGGCTACCGCTGCCTGGTGTTCGACTACAGGCACTTCGGTGCCAGCGCAGGCGAGCCGCGGCAGCTGCTTTAGGTGCGCCGCCAACTGGAGGATTGGCGCAACGCAATTACATACGCACGGCAGCTCGACGGCGTCGATCCGGACCGGATCGTCCTGTGGGGCACCTCGTTCGCCGGCGGGCACGCCATCCGCACCGCCGCACGCGACCCGCGGGTTGCGGCCGTGATTTCCCAGTGCCCGTTCACCAACGGGTTCGCATCGACATTTGCGCTCCCGCCGAAGGTGTTGGCCAAGATCGCCGCGCTCGCCGGCATCGAAGCACTGATCCCACCTGGAGACCAGACGCCGTCGGGCATCACCGCCCGCTTCGGCGCCGACATCGTGCGCTACTTCCCCGGCCGCGACGCCCGCAAAATCCAGTGCCCCGCGCACCTCGCGGTGTGCGAGGACGATTCGCTGGCGCCGCCGCGCCCCACCCTGCGGCACGTGCGGAAGGCCCCGAAGGGAGAGGTTCGCATGCAGCCCGGCGGGCACTTCGACATCTACGTCGGCGACGCCTTCGAGCGCAACGTGGCGCAGCAGCTGGATTCCCTCGCGCGATACGTCCCGATAGGCTCCGGGGACGTGGATTAGGCGCTACGCCGAGACAGCTTGGATCGGTTGAATCTGCTCGATCTCGGCGAGGGCCTTATCTTCCGCCAGCTCAATCTCATACTGGTTCTGCAGATTCATCCAGAATATCGGCTCCACCCCAAAATATTTTCCGAGCCTAAGAGCGGTGTCAGCCGTGATTCCACGTTTGCCGTGCACAATCTCGTTAATACGACGGGGCGGAACCCCGATAGACACAGCAAGCTTGTGCTGAGTGATTCCGAATCCCTCAATGAAGTCATCTAAGAGAATCTCCCCAGGATGAATCGGCGGGTACAGCTTGTTCGACATGGCATTCCTTAGTGGTAGTCCTCAATGGTCACATGTTCGGGCCCTGCGCCCTTCCAGCGGAATGTAATTCTCCACTGGTCATTCACTCGGATACTAAACGTCCCTTTCCTATCTCCCTTGAGAGCCTCTAGGCGATTCCCGGGCGGTACGCGAAGAGCGTCAAGGGATACAGCAGCGTCGAGCTGGTGGAGCTTCTTGTTCGCCGACTTATGGATCCGAGGATCCAGTTTCGGAACTGGTTCACGCAGGAATACCAGCTCGGTCTCTCGGCTCCCGAACGACTGGATCATGCCTTACCCTACCCCCCCCATAACGCAAAGCGTCAATAACGCACAACGTTAAGCTTTAGCGTACCCGAATGCAAGTACACTCCCACCCCACGCAACAACACCGTTTCCGCATTACGGTGACTACCGTGAAGACAATACAAGGGAAGCCGATCAGTGAAGATCAGGTTGATACTTGGGGCACCGAAGCCGAAAATGGCTACGAGATCGAGTTCCTACTTTCTCGCGGGAGAAAACCTCGCGATACAAAACACTCCATTAGGCCGGAAGGCTCTAACTCCGCTCGTACACCAGACAGCGCATTTTAAGCCCCGCCCCTAAAATGATGCTCATGAGCGATCCCAATTTCACGATCCGGCAGATCACCTTCGACTGCAACGATCCCTCAAAGCTCGCCGAGTTTTGGTCCGCCGCAACCGGTTGCGAAATCGCCGCGGATTACGGCGATTTTGTGATGGTTGATTCCACCCCGGCGCTGGGATTTCAGCGCGTTAAGGATCCGACACCTGGGAAAAACCGCATGCACATCGACGTTGGCGGGGCGGAGCGCGAAACTTTTATCGAACGCCTCAAAGACCTAGGCGCTACCGAACTCACTACCCACGAGGCGCCGGGATTGGTGTGGACTGTCATGCAGGATCCCGAAGGCAACGAATTCTGCGTGGGCAACCCCGAAGCCTAGCTACACGTTAAATTTGAACTCCACGGTATGTCGTTGCAAAGTTACTTTCTCGTTAGCCTGCAACAATCAAAAAACAGTAATTTGCGTCAGTACACAGAGAACATATGGGGCGCACGGAAACACGCATTGGTTTTGCGGGATGGGCGTGGACGCCAACGTGAAGATTCTGGAGAACTTCGCCACCCGCGTCACCCCCGTCTTGGGGTGCCAGCCAAACCGCAAAGGACTAGTCATCGGCTACCCCATCGACTAATTCTTGCAGGTCACATGACCTTCGCGTAACTGTCAGTACAGTCTACGTTGAATAGTTCAGCGTACCGTGTATTGTTCAGCACATGCTGACTATTGCTTCACGCCTCGACGTCATGAACCGGCTCGGCCGGGCCATGGCGGATCCGACGCGTTCCAGAATCCTGATGACCCTACTTGACGGCCCGAGCTACCCGGCCGTGCTTTCGCGCGACCTGGACCTAACCCGCTCGAACGTCTCGAACCACCTGACCTGCCTGCGCGACTGCGGCATCGTCGTCGCCGAGCCAGAGGGCCGCAAGACCCGCTACGAAATCGCCGATCCGCACCTCGCGGCAGCGCTCGACGCGCTGGTGAACGCGACGTTGGCTGTCGATGAAAACGCCCCCTGCATCGACCCTGAGTGCTCCGTGCCCGGCTGCGGCGAGAAGGGAGCGGACGCATGAGCTCGGCGTGTGGGTGCGAACACGAACCCGCCAAGGAGATCGAAGAGCTCGATCGGCCATGGTGGAAGGACCCCGAATTGCTACTGCCAATCTTCTCCGGCGTAGCCCTCTGCATAGGCCTGGCGCTGGACTGGTCCGGGCTAGAGACACCCGCAACAGTACTGTTCTGGGTCGGCCTGCTGCTAGGGGCGTATACCTTCGCGCCCGGCGCAATACGGAACCTGGTCATGAAGCGCAAGCTCGGCATTGGCTTGCTGATGACGATCAGCGCGGTCGGCGCGGTGATCCTCGGCTTCGTCGGAGAGGCCGCGGCGCTAGCGTTCCTATACTCGATCGCCGAGGCACTGGAAGACAAGGCGATGGACCGGGCCCAGGGCGGACTGCGGGCACTGTTGAAGTTGGTACCGCAGACCGCGACAGTGCTACGCGACGGCACGGCGGTCGAGGTCGCAGCGAAGGACCTCGTGGCTCGCGAGCTGATGCTCGTGCGCCCCGGGGAGCGGATCGCCACGGACGGCATCATTCGGTCTGGGCGCTCCAGCCTTGACACCTCAGCGATCACCGGAGAATCCATTCCGGAGGAGGTTGCGCCCGGCGACGAGGTGCCCGCGGGAGCGATCAACTCCGCCGGTGTGCTGGAAGTCCAGACGACCGCAGCTGGAACGGACAACTCGCTGACCACACTCGTGGACCTGGTCGAGCAGGCGCAGGCGGAAAAGGGCGACCGCGCCCGGATCGCCGACCGGATTGCCCAACCCCTAGTGCCCGGGGTGATGATCCTGGCGGTGCTAGTCGGCGTGATCGGCTCGCTGCTGGGCGACCCCGAGACGTGGATCACCCGTGCGTTGGTGGTTCTGGTCGCAGCGTCGCCGTGCGCGCTGGCAATCTCCGTGCCGCTGACGGTCGTGGCCGCGATCGGCGCGGCCAGCCAGTTCGGCGTGGTCATCAAGTCTGGCGCGGCGTTCGAGCGGCTCGGCGGCATCCGTCACCTGGCGGTGGACAAGACCGGAACCCTCACCCGCAACCAGCCCGAGGTTACCGGCGTGGTCCCGGCAGACAGGTTTGATCGGGCGCAGGTGCTTACTTTCGCGGCGGCAGTTGAGCAGCAATCGACGCACCCCCTCGCCGCGGCGATCGCGGCAGCGGGGCCCGAAGCGCCCGCCGCCCTGGACATCAGCGAGGAAGCCGGGCACGGCATCAGCGGCACCGTCGAAGGTCGACGGGTGCTGGTGGGCAGCCCCCGGTGGATCGACGCCGGGCCGTTGAAGGCAGACGTTGAGCGCATGGAGTCCGAGGGCCAGACCTGCGTCCTGGTCACCGTCGATGACGCTCTCGCTGGGGCGATCGGTGTCCGCGACGAGCTGCGTCCCGAGGTTCCCGAAGCCGTGCAGACCCTGCGCGCCAACGATGTGGAAGTGAGCATGCTCACCGGCGACAACACTCGCACCGCCCGGGCGCTGGCTGAAATCGCCGGAATCGACGACGTGCGCGCCGAGCTGCGCCCTGAGGACAAGGCAAGCATCGTCGCCGAATTTTCCTCCAAGACGCCGACGGCGATGATCGGCGACGGCATCAACGACGCGCCGGCACTGGCGGGCGCGACGGTGGGCATTGCGATGGGAGCAACCGGCTCTGACGCCGCGATCGAGTCCGCTGACGTCGCCTTCACTGGCCACGACCTCCGGCTGATCCCGCAGGCGCTGCAGCACGCCCGCCGAGGCAGCAGGATCATCAACCAGAACATCGTGCTGTCTCTGGCCATCATCATCGTGTTGATGCCACTGGCGATCAGCGGTGTGCTGGGCCTGGCCGCCGTCGTGTTGGTTCACGAAGTCGCTGAAGTCATCGTGATCTTGAACGGCCTGCGGGCTGCACGAGCGAAACGCTGAGGCTGTGACCGGCAAGTCTTATAAGAGTTAAACCACGCGCCGAGCGCACACACGTTGGACCAGGCGAGTCATTCGAGTTCACCACCTGGTCCTTCTCGATGCGTGCAGGCACGGGAACTGTGGGTGAACCTAATAGTTCAACGGCCCGATACCGCTTGCAGATTCTACACACGAGGTAGCGGAATGGACCGAGGCCGAACGAAAACCGGAGTTAGAGACAGCGCTCTTCAACCTCCCCCCAATAACGCGAAACGTCATTAACGCTCCGCGTTACACATTAAATTTGAATTCAACGGAGTGGCGAAAGAAGGCTACCTCACTCAGTTGTAAGCGATTCGAGAAACCTGAAAAGTGTGCCGCAAGGCGTTTTCTGCTCGGAAAGGCAACCTCCGCAGGCTAGATCGCTCCCCGTCACGAAGAGCTGGCACCGCCGAAGTTGCCCTCACGCCAGATTCGGACTCATTCTCACAGTCAGTCGCGGAACGAAAACCAACTGAGCACGGTCCTGGCTGCAGCTAGAACTGTTGGTGCCGAAACTAAATACCATCTTCTAACCGCTGGCGAAGCACGACTTCTTCTTCATCGCTGAGCCCGGCAAGTCTTTCACCGTGTTGTTCCTCTTCGAATCGCAGCGCATCCGCCAATGTTTCTTTCAACGGGCGAATCCGCAGGCCCGCTTCGTAGGCTGCGGTGCAATCGAGTAGCGCGATGTTGCGAAACTGTTCACCTGGTACCCACAACGGCAACGATTTTGGGCCCATCCACGGGGTTACATCATTAGCGAGAAGCAGTTCATCAGAGCAAGGTCGCTCCGTAGACTCCGATGCGGTTAACTCCCGCGAAATCTTGAACACATCGGACAAGGAAGTAGCAAACCCCGTAGCATTAAAGGTTCCGAAAGTCCCGACTTCTGCGGACTCAACTATCCAGCCTGCAAGGTCTTTCACATCGATCATAGCGACGGGAAACGCCGGGTCTGGGACGATCACGTTCTCACCCGTGGGATGCGCGAAGCGCCACGGATAGTAACCACTGCGCCCTGTTTCGTCGCCGTAGCCGGCGATCAGACCGGGTCGAACTACCATTACCGACCGATTTGTGCTTCGATAAGTCGTTTCGCAAGCAGACTTTGCGGCTGGGTACTGCCCCATGTTCTCCATGTAGTCAATTTCAAGCGGAGCGACTACAGAATCAGACTCGGAAGAAATACTTCCCTGATCCTCATATACGCTGCTCGAAGACACAAATATACGATGCTTGGCCTGGAGTTTCGCCGCCGCATCCCGCGCATGCTTCGGCTGACTCGTCAGATCCACAATGGTGTCCCAAGTTTTCCCCGCAACCTCATCGTACGCACCGTCACGGTCACGGTCTGAACTCACAAATTCGGTTCCGTTGGGAACCTTCCCGTTACCCCGCGCGAGGCAAGTAACTTGATGTCCTCGCTCGACTGCTGCAAACGCAATGTGCCCTCCAAGGAAACCGGTACCACCGAGCAACAAAAAGTTCATGTCCCTAGTTGTACACGAAACCTTCTCACACGTGACCAGTCCTAATCCCAGCGCATCCAAGCTGGAATAAGATGTCAGAGCAGGATTACCCCACCATCTGCCAGAGCTTCTTATTCGGCTAACCTACACATTGAACTTAAATTCCACGGAGTGTCGTCGATAAATAACTATTCGATGCGCAAAGTACAACGAAATACCGCTAGAAACAGACAACATATGGGGGTGCACAGAAACACATATAGGTTCTGCGGAAAACCTATAGGGTGCGTCGCTAAAAACCGCTGTGCGCGAAAAACATAAAGGGTTTACGGACCCGGTCCCAGACCCCTCAATACTCTGAGCCGGAAGAATGGAAAGTGGAAGGTTGATGTATCCCCACTATTTATTTTTTCCGTTTTTCGGAGTACATCGGGAGCTACAACTGCGGACCAGCTCTGTGTGAACTAGATGAGAAGGCGCAGCAGCGAATCATCGACGCTGGACAGTTGGTGCTGCGGGCACGCGAGCGGCACCCCCAGCGGTCACTCGCGGAGCACTACAACCCGTTATCGATGGACCCAATTCTGCTCAAGGCCCACAACAACTTGGACCGGGAAGTCGATAAGGCTTTCGATGTGGCACGCAAACTCACCAACGAGCGCCAGCGCCAGGAGCTACTGTTCGCCAGCTACGGGGAGTTGGCGAGGGGCTATGTCTCCTCGCTTTCATCAAAATCGAAACCACCAGCAGGGTCGTTCCCCGTGCGGGTGATTTTGATCGGTCCCGCTGCTGGGTGTAGAACCCTGTCGCTGGCAACGCCGGGAACTATGACTGTGCCCGACGAGAACACGTCACTGCCATAACGCGGCTCACGGTAGACGAACATGGGTCGTTCACTACTACTGGTGGATTTCGGTTTTGGTGGTGGGGGGATTACCGCCGCCGGCCTCGATTTTTCCGTTGAGGAGGGCGTTGACTACTTCCCGATTGTGAAATGGGCCGATGGCGCGGTGAAGAGGAACCAGTCACCTGGAAGAGATCGATCCAGTCGCTGGTGTGCAATCTGGGAGGTAGGGTTGCGGGGTCGATTCCTCGCGAGCGCAACCATGATTGTGTCTCTGAACGTGATGAAAACAACCCTGCCCTTCGGAGAATTTCCCCTATCCCGCGTCCCCGGGCGGTGAAAACGGTGTGCACCATCGCCTGAAAGGCTTTGCGTTGCTCTATCGGGATCTTCGGGTCACCCACCCGGCGGATCACTAAGATCCCCCCGTCAACGTTTGGCTGTGGCCGGAAAGCAGACCTTGGTACTCGGGAACCAAGGTGAAACGTGAACCATGGGGACCACTGAGCTGTCATCATCGTGCTTGCACCTACCCCGGCCCGGCGGCGAGCGACTTCCCACTGCATGAGGAGTACAGCGGCAGTCCATGCCGGCGCATGCAACAACTTTCGAAGAATGGCAGTGGTGAGGTGAAAGGGAATGTTTCCCACAATGACGCAGGGAGTGGCGGGTAACGGGAAGTTGAGGAAATCATCATGGACCACTTCGACCGACGCCGAGGCGGTCTTTTTTGTGAGTTTGGCAGCTAGTTTTGCGTCTACCTCAACTGCCGTTATTGCCCTCCCCAAGTGGGATATCGGGTGAGTGAGGGCACCGCTTCCTGGCCCGATCTCAATGATGGGGCCGGAGGTTTGTTTTACAAGATCGACGATGGAGTTGATGATCTTGTGGTCTGTGAGAAAATTTTGGCCATGTTCGTGACGGCCGTATCCGTATGTAGACATCAGGTGTGCTCCGTGGAGTTGAAACGGAGCCGGGCATGGCAAATGGCCGCCCGGCTAAAGGACCGGAGCGGTTTCTAACCTGCGGGAGGGAGAAAACCGCCTTAGCGGCTGGTGAGCGGCCGCATGAAAACGGAACCTGAAATCAACATGGGCCTATCGTATCCAATTAATTTCGCAGGGTCCAATACGGTGAGAAAGAAGACAACCGCACCGCAACAGTGCAAGACCTCTCTGGATTGGAATTTAATTGAACATGGGTTTGGGGTACGACGCGCCCTACTCGGAGTGGCACGGACACTACGGCTGCGCGCCCACACACAACAGTAAAGAGCTCGGCAATGCACAGACACGTAACGAGAGCGCCACAAATGTATGTACGTTTAAGTTACAGCATCGACACTGACGCTCCACATGGAGGGACGGCCGCAGCCCTGCAGCAAGCACACGGCAGGGTGTCTGCTTCGGGCGACGTGAAATTACGCAGAAAAATACGAAACACATCACCGCAGGTCACGGTAGGTATTTGCGGGTCATTTCGTAATCTCGTAACCGAAAAGAACAAAACTACGAAACACAAAAACATACGTTGAGCAGCGTAAATGGTTTTCGTTTCGTAATTTTTCCACTTTTTGAAGAAAATCTAAATAAGAAGAGACACTTTGATTGCGATTGTGTCCCGTGTCACATAGCTGCAACCCCTGCAGCGTGCCCTCAACGAGGACGCTCTGTGTCGTAGACATGTGCCTGCAATGCGTGTCTGTGTCTCTCTCTTAAAAGGTTTGGGTCGAAATGCCGCAAAATTACGAAACACCGCCGAAATGTGACGTGTCTATGCAGGTCACAGCGTTATCGCGTGTTTCGTAATTTGGTTTTCCGATTTTCGTAGTTCTACGAAACCGCAGGTAGAGCGTTTCGTAATTTTTTCGTATTTTGATCGGCAAATTACGAAACGAGGTCAAAACTACGAAACGAGCACACTATAGACGTGTCACAGGTCACAAAAAGGCGCGCCCCTTGCGTGTCACCATGCCGCCACACAACAGCTGCCCCACCACAACACCCCAGCCGTGCCACGTGGCGTGTAGAAACGTGCTCGGTTCGATTCGTAAAGATTAGGTCGCAGGCTATTGTGCGCGACGCATAAGTTCCGTACGATGGCCCCCAGACCGTATGTGGCGTTTTAATTCGTTTTTGGTTTAGCCAGCCGCATACGGGGGATAACCCCGAGGATAATTCATAAAGAGACAGCCTCTCGACCGTGATAGGCGCGGTTCCTCCGACGAGATAGACCGGTCGGCAACGGCATTGCCAACCACAAAAGCGGTCAGGTAGGGAGTAAGCGCTCCCGTAAAGCGATGGGACGGCAGACCACCGTTCTAGCGAGTTGAGCACGGCACTCCAAGCCGCCTGAATAGCAAGCCGGTAAAGCACCCCGCTCCGGGACAGATCAATCTGCCCAGGAGCGTTTTTCTATGTCCGAAAAGGACACGACTACCGCCGTCGCGCCACGCTTTTACACGCTGCAGGAACTCGCCGATCTCGGCGTCGGCTCCGAGTCCACGTTGCGAAAAGCTATTAAAGAGGGCCGTCTTTCATTCCACCGTTTCGGCACCGCCTATCGGATTCGCCAAGACGATCTCGACGCCTACCTCGCGGCCGCACGCCGCCCTGCCCCGCAGCTATTCGACGGCTTCGTCGATGCCGTCGTGAATGCAGCGCCCCAACTGACAGATGAGCAGCGCCAGCAGCTCGTCACGGTGCTGGGCGGTGTGAAGCACTAATGCGGACAAACCCGCCTACGACGAGATCCCGCCGCTTAGCTCAGCTAGTCAGGCTGGGTCTTGAACTGAGTGCGAGGGCTGATGGGTGATGGCCGTGCTACTACACACGCGCGCTCCACCGTCGTGCCCCGAGTCCAAATAAACAGTTCATTCAACCAAGGAGAACAAACCATGTCTTTCAGAGACGATTACGCAGCAGCGCTGCGCGATGAGCAGCAAGCAAAAGATACCGTGAACGAGGCGCGCCGTGCACACAAAGCGACAAAGGAGCGCCTTGCGCAGTTGCGCAAGTATGCCGAAGAGTTCGAGGTGAATCTCGACGGTGACAAGTCCGCCAGCACCGAAGGGGACGGTGACAAGTCCGCCAGCACCGAAGGGGACAGCGATACACCTGAGAACGGTGACGGCGACACGCCTGAGAGCACCGAGGGCAGTAAGCCGAAGCGGCATCTAGAAGTTGTACCCGACTAACCCTTTAGCCGTACACGCAATCACCTCATGTGTGTACGGCCACGCGGCGTGACGACGTACAGCCGTCACGTTTGATGTCGCCACACACCCCGCTCGCAAGGGCGGGGTTTTCGCGTGTGTGCGGGTGGCTGCGGCACCGCTACACGTGACACTGTCACGATGCTTGCGCCGGTATCGGCGACGGGGCATATACACGTCTGCCCCGTCGCCTGGATCATCCGCCACATGGCTGGCGGTATGTCGCGCTGCTGTTATGCGCGGTTCTGGCCGGCATAGTCTTGTGTGGACTTGAAATATGCCGAAGACGGGGCCGTGGGTGCAGCAAAGACAGCAGCGTGGACAGAGCAGATTTCAGCAGCTGTGCTGCTGAAGATGCAACCGCGACGGCAGATGGTATGCGGCGCATGCCGCATAATGGACGCGTCGTGAGATACGCCAATATCCATCTCGGCAGGCTTGCCGTGATGGAGCGTTTCGTGATGACCCAAACACGACACATCGATGCTGGCATATCCGAATACATATCGACGGGATATATCGGATTGCCAGCATCGATGTGTCGTGACGTAAAGCATGGGTCATCACACAAGGTGCAGCGCCAGCTGCACTATTGGGCATCTTGACCGGAGCGCAGCGGAGGGCAAGACAGCACCAGCCAGACCGAGCGAGCGAGGTCTGAGACTGGGGCTGTAGGGGGCGGCGCGCCAGCGCCGGGCACCGGGTTATGCGAGCGCCAGCGAGCAGTAATACCCGGTGCAGTGCCTCGGCTATGCCGAGCGCCGGAGCGCAGCGGAGGCGTCGCACCCCCTTATGCCCTTTTCCCCCTTCTACCCCTATAACGACAAACATATAGGGGTTTTGACACAGAAGGGGGCTGCGACCTGCGTGTTTCGGGTCTTTATGCGGTCTTCGACCCTTACCCGAAACGGCCCGTTGATGCGCGAAGCGCACATGGTGCCTACACAAAATCTGCAGGTCGCCACGCTGTGCGCACCACATACGGCGTCAGTCGTTGTATGTCGGTCTTAAAGTAAGGGCCGATGACGGGTGGAAACGCCGCTTGCGGCGTCTTCCCGCGTCATCGCGCACGCCGTGTGCAACGTGAGCTTGCGAACGTGCCACGGCGTCGAACCGAACGGCAAGACCGACATCGTTAACGTGGTGCGCACAGCCACACCCTGCACTCTGGCACCGCCGCTAGGCGGTCATTGCAGGGTGGTGAACATCCCGCAGCGAGCCATCCGCCGCAAGGCGGTGTTGATGCTGCTGCGGGGGTCAACGACACGGGCTGAGTAACACACTCCATATCGGCCCGTGCTACAAGCACACTATCGGTGCAGACGTATCACGTTCGCGGCGGCCATATGCGCGCAAGCGCATGTAACAGACACCGCCAGCGACGTGTGTTTCGCGAGCGCCCGCTCGCAGCAGATCCAGCGGCAGCTGTTGATGCAAATGTGTAGCGCCGCGACTCGATTGGTTCATCTTTGTGGCAGCGGCTGTACGGCCCTGTGGCGGCCGTAGACGCCTCGGATGGACGGAGTGCGCGTGCAGAAGAACAGTTTCGAGACGTCGCTGTTCGTCGTGTATCTGCCGAAGTCGATGTGCAAGGAGATCCCCGACTACTACACCAGTGAGGTGGACGGGCGCGAAGTGAAACGTCCGCGCTATGCAGCCCGCGACTACGAAGAAGCAATGATGTACCCCGAAGAGTCAATGCGTTGGCTCGCCGAGAACTTCATTCCCGGCGGTATCGACGCAGTCGCTGGCGGTGATATGAACTTCGACGAATCAACGCCACACATCCAGTTCCAGGCGGATACGTTCTCACCGAAGCCCGAAGATCCCGACAAGCTCCGTTGCCGCCCCGGCATCGCGTACAACACTGACACCTCAGTGCGGTACACATCCGGCCCGAAGAAGGGCAAGCAGATCTCGGGTAACCAGAAGTTCATCGACGCGCAACGGGGCCTGCGCGAACACATGCACTCGCTGGGCTATCCGGTGGAACTGGAAGTCTCCGAGCGGCATGACGAGTCGTTGAACCTCGGACGCTACGCAGAACAACAAGACCGGGAGCGCGACCTCGCCAAGCGCGAGGATGATGTGGAAGTCAAGAAGCGATCCGTGCAGCGCGATATGGACGCAATTGATCGTGACCGCGAGCAAACAGCAAAAGAACTTGAACAGGCAAAAGCTGCCAACGAAAAAGCGCAAGGTGTGTTGCAGCACGCCGAAGAACAGGCTCGCGCTGTTGCCGAGCGTGTGCTCAACGAGGCACGTGAGAAGGCAGAGCAAGAAGCCGAGCAGATCCGCAGTGACGCGCGCGAGAAGGCCAAGCAAGAAGCCGAGCAGACCATGGGCCTTGCCGAAGCGCAAGCAGACGAGCTGCTCGAACGAGCCGAAGAGACTGCACAGGCCAAGGCGGGCGAGATTACAGCCGCAGCCCGCAGCGAAGCGGAGTCGATCACACGCCAAGCCGACGAGGCCCGTAAGCAGGCTGAGCGCGACGCTGAGACGATCCGCAGCGAAGCACGAGATGAGGCCACAAGCATCCGCGACGAGGCCACGCGCGACGCTGCAGTAACGCGCACGGATGCCCGCGATGAGGCTGATCAGATCCGCCGCAACGCGCACACGGACGCCGAAGATGAAGCAGCCATCATCATCGAAGAAGCGGTGAAGTCAGGACAGCAGTTGGAGCATCTGGACAAGAAGTTCCTGGTGCAAGAACTGCATCGCAGCCCGGAGCTGCTTGAGCGCTACACGCTGTTCAAGCAGTCGCAGACCTCAGGCAAGAAGGGCGGGGCGCAGCAACGTGCGCGCGAGCGTATCGAGAAGCGCCGCCAGCAGCAACAGCAGCGTGATCGTGACGGCGGTATGGAGCTTTAGCAGCTCACCATGCGCTCTGCACGCCCGTCTGCGGGCCGTACAGGGCGCCGTCGGCGTCGTCGGTCATCTGCGGTATGAAACCGCTGAGATTCGGCGAAAATCGAAGAAATCTCGGCTAAGCGGGGCCAAGTGTCACTACGTTGCGCAGCGAATTGGCCGGTTAAGTGGCGGAGATATTGCGCAGCGCGTCGGTGTGTACGACGGCGCATGTGCTGCACAGCAAACATGCCAGCACACAGACCTGCAGAATGTCGTTGTCATCCTGTTGCGCAGTAAAGGTGTCAATAGGATGACAAACCACTTCACTGCCCAATTCACATGTCATTAAAGTGACAGGGCATTTGATTGCGCAGTAAACGTGTCGATGAAATGGGTGCCCAATACACAGTGCAACCTACGTGTTAATGAAATGTCACAGACACTACATAGTGCAGTGAGTTGCGCAGCAGAAACGCCAGTAAAAGCACCGCACCACTGCACCGTAAAACTGCACAAGTGATTCGCAGCAAATTGGCGTGTGAAATGGTTGAAAAAATAACCCCGCAGCGTATGCGGGGTTCATCCACGATTACAATTGCAACCGGGCTCACACTGCTATCGGAGGGTTAACTCCCCCTGCAACGCGTTCACAACGTCACGGGGAAGTACAGCTAGCGTGGGAGACGGGAATGTCACCACCACCACTATTCGGAGGTAAAACCATGACCCGCATCGCCATCATCGTCGGCAGCACCCGCCCCAACCGCCTGGCACCCCAGGTCGCCGAATGGGTGCACGAGCACGCGCAGCAGCACGGCGGCGCCGAGTTCGAGCTCGTGGACATCGCCCGACCAGAACCTGCCCCTGCTGGATGAGCCCATGCCCCCGGCCATGGGCCAGTACTCGAAGGATCACACCAAGGCCTGGGCCGAGAAGATCGCCTCCTACGACGGCTTCGTCTTCGTCACCCCGGAGTACAACCACTCCGTGCCCGCCGCACTGAAGAACGCCGTGGACCTCCTGTACGCGGAGTGGAACAACAAGGCCATCGGCTTCGTCAGCTACGGCAGCGCCGGCGGCACCCGCTCCGTGGAGGCGTGGCGGCTGATCGCCGCGGAACTGCAGATGGCCGACGTCCGCGCCCAGGTGTTCCTGCCCTTCAGCTCCGACTTCGAGGACATGTCGAAGTTCACCCCGACCGAAGGCGCCACCGGCGCTCTCACCGATGTGTTCAACCAGGTCACCGCCTGGTCGGAGGCGCTCAAGACGCTGCGCGGCTGACCGGTAGTTGGTCTGAACCAGGCCGAACGCGGCGAGAAACCTGTGGTTTCCCGCCGCGTTGTCGTTCGTTGCTCGCCTCAATGCCGAGCCGTTCGAGTTCTTCCGGATTGCCCCGCATCTCCCGGACCACCTCGGGCGTGCGGCTCTCAGTCGAGGATCTCCTCCACTGCCCGTAAACCGCTTGTCCGTCAGGTCGGGGTCGTCCTCGAAGGGGACCGGGGTTCCACCCGGTGGATTCTGCCCGGCCACTCCCCGACCGCGGGTCCCGCTCCACGGATGGACGCATCCAGGGTGGCGGTCAGGTAGCTGAAGTTCGCCGATTCCCCCTCGCACAGATCAGTTCTGGTGCCGTGGGAAAAGGGGTCTCTCCCCTGGCCCGGGACGGTGCCGGTTCGGCTGTCATACGCATCTTCGCCTGAATTGGACCCACCACGGCAATCCGCTGCACGACAGGCCCGGTGAGCCCTTGTTCCCCGTACCTCGCTCAGCTCGTCAGAGTCCCCTCCACTAGGCTCGGGGCACATGACAACTCGACCGAATTCCCTCCGGCACTGGGAGTACTTCGTCGCCGTGGCCGAGGAGGGCAGCGTCACCGGTGCCGCGGAGCGGCTGAGGCTGACCCAGTCCCCCGTGTCCCAGGGGCTGAAACGTCTGGAGTCGAATCTCGGCCTCGACCTGATCCGCCGCTCCGCCACCGGTGCCACCCTCACCGAGGCCGGCCGGTCCCTGCTCCCGCAGGCCCGGATTCTGGTCCGGGACGCCACGGAACTGCAGAGCATGGCCCACGCCATCACCGACGCCGGGGCCGAGGTACGCGTGGGGCTGGCCCCCTCGGTGCCGCCGGGCATCGCCTTCGACCTCACCTCCGCGTTGCGGGACGTCGGCCGGGTCAGTGTGCACACGGCCGAGGTGTCGCAGCTGGTCACCCGGGTGGGCGAGGGCCGTCTGGACTGTGCCGTCATCGAGGACCCGGCGCCGACGGGTGAGTTGTCTCGCGGGCAGCTGCACGAGGTTCCCCGGCTGCTCGCCGGGCCCGCCGAAAAGCCCGCGACCTGGGCGGCGTTGCGGGGACACACCCTGCTGGACAACACCGCCGCCGTCAGCCCGGCGGCCGCCGGACGCCTGGCCGACGCCTTCTTCACCATCGGCTTGCACCCGGAGACCGAGCTGTGGCCGGACCGGACGGCCCTGGCCGCGCGGCTCGGTGCCGGAGGCGCGATGGTGCTGCTCACCCCCGATCAACTCGGGGGCCTGCCCGCGTTCCCGATGCCGACGGCCTTCCACCTGCGGCTGCGGTGTGTGGTGCCGCCGCAACGGGGCGGGGCCGTCGGAAAGCGGGATCTGCGCGACGTCGTGGACCGTGCCCTGCGGCGCTCCCTCGGGCGTCTGGGAGAGACCGGATGACCAGGAGCCTGCGGGCCCGGATCGGCACCGAATTGGTCGCCGCGGGCTGTGACGGTTGGTGCTGGGCGCACCCGGTCGGCGAAGAGGCGGCCGGCGTCGGGGTCGGCGCCGACAGTCAGACCAGCATCTCGTCGATGTACAAGGTCCACCTCCTGGCCGCCTTCTGCCTAGCCGTGGACCGCGGGCTGCTGAATCCGCTCGACGCGGTGACGCTCAGCACGGATGACGGCCCGGTCGGGACCCCGGGAGTGGGGCTGTTCGCCGATCCCGTGACGATGAGCCTGCGGGATCTGGTGCGTCAGATGGTGGTGCTCTCCGACAGCATCGCCGCCCGGGTGCTGCAGCGGCGTCTCCCACCGGGCCTGGTCGGGGAGGTCGTCTCCCTGGCGAATCTCGAGGACACCACGATCGTCGCCCCGGGCACCACCGAGTCCGAACTCCCGGCCCTTCCAGAGGACGGCTCCGCGGCCAGCGAGGCGATCCGGCTGCTGGTCTCCTACCCCCGGGTCCACCAGGATCCGGCCACCTACCGCTCGGTGAGCACCCCACGCCAGCTGTGCCGCCTGCTGGACTGGATCTGGACGGGCCCGGATCTCACCGGGGTCTCCCGTGCCTTCGCCCGGACCGTGCTCGGGCAGCAGGTGTGGGGCCACCGGATCCCCTCCGGCTTCCCCGCCGGGGGCGTGCGCTTCCACGGCAAGACCGGGACGATCGGCCCCGTGCGCGGCGAGGTTTCCGTGGTGGCCGTCGACGAGGAGGCACCCATCGTCGTCGCCGTGATCACCCGTTCAGCCCGCAGCGGCCCGAACCTCGCGGCCGCGGACGCCGCGATCGGCCGCATCGCCCGGTTACTCGTCGATGAACTGCGCATGTCGCGCTGAGATTTCCCACCGGAGAACACCCCGCCGAGCAGGCGATATTCGTCTCCCGACTGGCCGGAAGTCGTGCGGGAACGTGGTAGCGGTGAGCCCGTGGGCCTAATCTCATCCGGCATGACCACCCGCACCACTGTCCGTGTCTCCGCCCTGCTCGCCGCTACGGCGCTCGCGCTCTCCTCCTGCACCGTGCCCTGGTTCCGGGACGCGGTGGACGAGTTCGTCGTCGCCTTCAACGCCGGTGACGACGCCGGTGCCGCCACACTCAGCGACGATCCCGCCCGGGCCGCAGCCGACCTGGAGCAGCTGCGCGCGGGCATCGGCGGGACCAGCGTGGAACTGGACGCCGGCGGCGAGGAGGACGGCGCCACCGAGATCACCGCCACCTGGACCGTCCCGAATGGCGATGAGTCCACTACCACCGGGACGATCACCCTCTCCGAACAGGACAGCGACCTCATCACCTGGGACAAGCGGATCTTCTCCACGGAGCTGAACGGGGACAGTCGCTTCCTCTACTCCGACGACAAGACCTTCACTCTGCCGGTGACCGACCGCAACGGCACCGACATCCTGTCCTGGACACCTGTCACCGTCGTCTCCGCGGGCCCGGAGCTGATCCCGCGGGCCGGGGAGATCGCCGCCGCCGTCCGCCCGGTCGTGCCGACCTCCACCGCCGAATCCGTCACCGCCCAGATCGAGTCCGGGGACGGCTCCCCGGTGGGGCTGTTCACCCTCCGAGAGCGGGACTTCGCCGTGATAGGGGACGCCCTGCGGGCGATCAAGGGACTGGACCTGCGGGAGGAGGGCCGCATGCTCGGCCCCACCCGGGACACCGCCTCCCCGGTGGACGGCGGCCTGCGCGACTACTGGTCGGAGAAGATCACGGCCGACGCCGGCTGGACCCTCCAGGCCACCTCCCCCACCGGCACGACCATCCTGGGGCAGGTGGAACCGGCGGAGAGCGAACCCGTGCGCACCACGATGGACCTCGGGGTGCAGACGGCCGCGAAGCGGGCCCTGGAGCCGATCGAGCAGCCCGCGGCGATCGTCGCCCTCAGCGCCTCCACCGGCGGGGTTATCGCCGTCGCGCAGAACGACGCCGCCGACGCCCTCGGCCCCGTCTCGCTGAGCGGGCTGTACCCGCCCGGCTCCACCTTCAAGACGGTGACCACCGCCGCCGCCCTCGAACGCGGCACCGTGGTACCCGACTCCACCGTCGCCTGCCCCGCCACCGCGGAGATCGATGGCCGCGTCATCCCCAACGACGGCAACTTCGCCCTCGGGGACGTCTCCATGACGCAGGCCTTCGCCCAGTCCTGCAACACCACCCAGGGTTTCATCTCCCAGGATCTGGAGCCGGACGACATGAGGAACACGGCGGCGCGTCTCGGACTGGGCGTGGACTTCACCGCGCCCGGCATGAACTCGGTGACCGGCTCCGTCCCCGTCACCGAGCCCGGCGCGGCCCGGGTGGAGGCCGCCATCGGCCAGGGCGAGGTCCTCTCCTCCCCCTTCGGGCTGGCCGTCATGGAGGCCTCCCTGGGCAACAACGGCCGGATGGTGCTGCCGACCCTGATCCAGGGTGAGGAGACCACCGCCGATCAGGACCCCGAGCCGCTCGACCCGGCGACAGTGCGGGCCCTGCGCGCGATGATGGCGGAGACGGTGGACTCCGGGACCGCCGCCAGCCTGAGCGACATCCACGGTCTCGGCGGCAAGACCGGGACCGCGGAGGTCGGGGGCAACCGGCCCGCCCACGGCTGGTTCGCCGGCATCAAGGGTGACCTTGCGTTCTGCACCTTCGTCGCCGGGGCGGAGTCCTCGGGACCGGCGGTGGCGGCCACGGGCCGTTTCCTGCGCGATGACGCGATGTCGGAGTGGCGCTGAGCGGACCCCATCACCCGGGCCAACGCTCACGTCGATCCCCCAAAAGTAGTATTAGTGCAGGTCAGCCCCATTCAGGGGGCGGAAGAGGACGTTCCGGACAAAAGTCCGCAATACCTCGGGTGATCACGTCAACTTCTGCGTTAAAAAATGAGGAGTCGTTCACTGTCGGTCAACATATTCGAGAAGGTAACCCGGTGTTTTCACGGGAAGCCGACTGACATGTGGTGAAGATCCAAGGAAAGTGACCATTGACCAGGCAAATTAGTAGTTGTTGATGTCACAATTTGCCTGCTCGAAGGGATCACCTTCAGGGTGAAGACTACCAGCTTCCATGTCGGTACCCCGCTCCTGCTCAACTGTGCTCGAACGCCGGACTCATGTTATTGGCCGCCACCGCCGACGCCGTCAAAGTCGCCGATGCCATCGACGTGGAACTGGCCGAGTGACAGAACCCGAACCTGCTGCACACCATGACCGCACTAGCCCTGGCACTGGCCCTCAGCGGGGACGACGCAGGCGATGTTGATCTCCTGGGCCCGTTGGTGGCCACCGGCCTGGTCGACCAGGTGCCGTCGCACTCCACGGTGCACCGCCGCCGCAAGGAACTCGCCGACCACGACGACGAAGCTGCCGGTGCCGGCACAACCGCGGTGCTGGCCGGCATGAAAACAGCCCGTACCGCGGACTGGACCGCCTGCGGTGCCCGCAACCCCGCCGCCGCGGCCAGCACCGATGCTCCGTTGGTTCTGGACCTGGACGCCACGGAAATCCTCGCCCACTCAGACAAGGAAAAAGCGGCCCCGACCTGGAAGAAGCACTACGGGTTCCACCCGCTGTGCGCGATCATCGACCACGGCGACGGGCTGACCGGTGAACCCGCAGCCGTCCTGCTGCGTCCGGACAACGTCGGCTCGAATACCGCCGACGACCACAAGGACGTCCTCGACCAGGCCTTGGCCGCGATCCCCAACCGCGTCGATGGTCAGGAGTGGGGGAAGCGTTTGCTGATACGCACGGATTCCGCCGGCGGATCCCAGGCCTTTCTGAGACACCTCAACCAACAAGGCCTGGCGTATTCGGTGGGGTTGCCGGTGACCTGGCAGATCGGCGACATCGCCTCCACGCTCGGCGAGGGCATCAAACAAGGCATCATCCGCGCGGGCGGTACGGTCAGCGACACCACGGACGCTTATGTCGCAGACATCACTTCCCGGATGCGATCCTGGGCCGGGGAACCACTGGGCATTAACCTCGACAAATACCCCACAGATATGCGGATTATCATCCGAAGCCCTGACGATGGCCTGGAAGGTACGAGGAGACCTGAATGGGGCGATTTTCCACTCGGATCACGGCAGTGTTTATACCTCTGAGCAGTACCGGAGGTTGTGTGAGCAGTTCGGCGTCACCCAGTCGATGGGAGCGATCGGGACGAGTGCGGATAACTCGTTGGCGGAGTCGTTCAACGCGTCACTGAAGCGGGAAGTCCTTCAGGATGAGCCTGTTTTTCCAAGTCAGCTGGTGTGCCGCCGGGATGTGTTTCGGTGGTGCACCCGGTACAACACGAAACGTTTGCACTCATGGTCCGGCTACCGCTCGCCGAATGCCTTTGAAGCCGCCTGATTAGCTGCACTGACTATCATGATCACCGCCTCCGCGGAACCGCACGGCGGGGCCGTCGACCCACTGCGGGCTGTCCCATTCGTCGAACGCGAGCAGAGCCCCGACACCGCACCGCTGCGTGCGCGCCCAATTGCGACCATTGATTCCGCTGCCCCACACCGAAGCAGTTTCACGGTCGCAAGCGTCGTGCTCGTCGCCGCCCTTGCTGTCGCAGTGGGCGCTTTTCGACGGATACTCCTCCAGGGCCGACCCCGGCATCGCTCCATTCACCACGGCTAAAACTCGCCGCGAAGGTAGTGCACCGAGACCAGATTGACTGGCGTCGCAGCGCTATCAGTAGGTCGCGGTCAGCGCTGCCTCGCGTGTGAGGGCCGGGCCTTCGGGCAGGAGACTGAGGATGCTCCACGGAACGGTGTCCACGTGCAGTGCGCCGACGACGTCGAGGTTGTCCCTGGTATCCACCAGATGGCGCTGACCTGAAGCGGACACGACGTGGTAGCCGGCACCGGTGTCGACGCCGACAGCACCGGAGGCTAACCCGACGAAATGGGTCGCGGGGCTGTCACCGGACAGCTCGACCGATCCTGCGGTCAAGACATCCGAATCTGGGGCAACGAGTGCAACAGAGCCTGACTCCGTCACGCACACGGCCGATCCTTGTGGATCAACCCACTCCGGCGCTTTCTCCGGAACGGCGATATCTAGCGGGACTTGGGCATCCGGATACGCGGCAATCTGGGAGGGGGAAGAGGTTGAGGTGGGTGCGGCGGCGTCGATAAGCAACTGCTTCTGTAATTCCGAAACGGGCTGAATGCCGCCATGCTGTGTGACAGCCCATGCTTCGTCGGTGCCGTCGGCGAGCAACAGGCGCGGCAATGGGTGTGGCAGGCGGACCGGCGGAAGTTCGCGGATCGCGGACAGCACCGGCGCACTGATGTCTGCGCGGACGACCCGCGCGTCGATGCCCAGGGCGCGTCGGATCAGCCTGCCCTGTGCATCGCTGTCTGGCGGGAGTTTTGCGCGCCCCTCATTGGTGAGCATCCACTCGTTGCCGCCCTGAGTAACCGCGACAGCCTGCCCGTCGGCAAGCTGCTGCACCGGTTCCCCGGCGACAACCGTGACACGCTCCTCCCCCTCGCACGCCGACCACGCAGCATCCACCGCATCACCCGGCGCGAACATCGCCGGCGCCGTGGCGATACCCAACGGCACACCGCGCGGCATCTCGGTGAGTCGCTCCTCCCCCACGCGCTGCGGCTCCTCCGCACTGCCTGCGATCAGTCGCGCCGACGTCAGGTTCGTCACCGGGTGCACTACCTCCCCGACCCGCACGTACATCGCCCCGTCATTGGCCCGCAGAATCGCCGCCGCGCCCGGATCCGGTTTCGGCCGCAACCACGCGAACAGCCCCGATCCCGCCGCGATGAGCGCCACCGCGACCATCCCGAAGATCGCCGAACGACGCCGTGCCGCCAATGGATCATGAATCATCCGGATATCCCCGTAAATGAGCCCGTGCTCCACGCGCCGGCGCATGAAACGGTGCCCCGAAACCTGCGAACGCGTCGTCGGCAACAGCCTGCGCGCCTGCTTTGTCTCCCCCGAAACGGCATGAGTGTGCTGAGCCATGTGGACGCCCCCGTCGATTAGCAATGGCTTCTTTAAACGACGCTAAGCGCATGCGGGGCGGGCTTCAACCCGAAAATGCGCACTGAAGTGCGCAACGCTATTCGACGCCCGCGGCCGCCAGCTCCTCACTCGTCGGAGTCAGCTCAGGCAGCTCGGTGGAGCCGCCGTTGGCGACGGCGTCGCGCTGGAGTTCCTTGATCTCAGCTGGGGTGAGCTGCGCGTTGACGGCGAAGATGGTCACGCGACCGCGCTGGTAGACGGGCGTGACGCCGGGGGTGGTCCACAGGGCCTTGTCCACCTGCCAGTTTTTGGGCCCGGGCCAGAAGGTGTTGCCGGAGGAGACGATGAAGCGGACGCCCAGGTCGGCGGCGGCGTCGTCGGCGGGCGATTTCTCGTTCGGTCGGCCGCGTTCACCGGCGCCGAGTTGGCCGGCGCGGTCGGCGAGCAGGTTCGAGTCGACGCCCAGGCCGCCGTTGGGCCACAGGTAGTGGCGGGCGACTGTGGGCACGCCGTCGATGGCGTAGGCCCAGGAATACCCGTCGGTGGATTCGCCCATGACTAAGCCCTCGTGAGCCTCCGGGCGGGAGGCGAGCCAGGCGTAGGCCGTGAGCTGGTCGTCGTCGACCATGCGGTCGTTGAGGCGGGAGGCGTCGAAGGACATCTTCGCGCCGTCGACGGCGACGGTGGACGCCCAGGCGCCGGTGCCCCACCCGACGAGAACCGCGAGGATAGCGGAGGCAATCGACGTGCCCCACACCCACGGGCGGGTGCCGTAGCGGGCAGCGACGGGAGCGAGCGTGAACACGCGGATGATCATCGCGGCGCCGACAGCGGCACCGGCGATGACGGTCAGCGCCACGACCGTGATGATGCGGTGCGCGGAGTTGTAGTGCGGGGACCCGAGCAGGGTCAAAAGCGGTTCCCACAGTCCGTCGAACGGGTGCAGCGCATGCGCCGCGCTGGCCGTCATGAGCCCGTAGAAGACGGGCGCCCACACCTGCCCGCGCCAGACCACCATGGCGATCGCGCCGAAGCCGGCGAGCCACAGCAGGATGGTCGGGTCGAAGTCGGGGAAGAACTCGCCCACGTGGCGGGTGCTCATCTTGAACGCCTTCTCCCAGGCCTCCCCTGAAGTGACATTCTCGCTGGCGTCCCAGGTGTTCACCTCTTCGGCCTGAGTCTGGCCGGCGATGAGCTGCGGGAGGAACGCCACCGTCGCGCCGAGCGCCGGAATGGCCAGCCACAGGACATCGCTAACACGCGAGCGGTCCGGGCGCCACACCAGGTAGGTCAGCCAGTACAGCAGCACGGCGAGCACCACGACGAGCACCGCGGACGGGTGGACCTGCATCATGCCTAAGAACGCGAACAGCGTCGGCAGGGCCAGCGCGCGGTAGCGCGGCACCTGGTGGAACAACGCGATGACGATGCCGGACAGTCCGATCGCCACGATGTAGGGGCGCATGCCCACGAAATCCGGGATCCACACCAGCACCGGCGAGGCGTACACCGCGATGGCGGCCAGTCCCGCGGCGATCTGCGCGACCATGCCGCGGCCGCGCGCCATCGCCCACGCCAGACCAGCGGCGCCGGCGGTCAGGGCGAGACTCGGCAGCACGATCGACGCGAGGTTCACGGCTTCCACGGGGGCGAGGTCGCCCGCGCTGGCAAACAGCGCCGTCGCCGCGTGGAAAGCGGAAGGATAGAAAAGATCGATGTGCGTTTCGGGGTTCTGCAGCTCGCCCATCCGCGTGGGCGAGGCAATGCCTTCCTCCATGATGAAGCGCACCGCATTGACGTGCCACTGGATGTCCCAACCCTGGACAATATTGTCCAGCTGGCCGGGCACCTTCGACTGGAGTTCGAGCTGCTTGGCGATCAGCATCCACGCGCCAGCCACGACGCCGGCGCCGGGCAGCACCCACGACGGGTCGGCGATACTGCCGCGCCGCCAGTCGCCCGGCCACAGGGCACGCACCCAATTCTTCGCCGCGCGTTTTCTCGCCCGCCGCGCGAACGCGTAGCGCCACCCGGCCGCCAGACACAGCATGAGCACTAAGAAAACGATGAACGACGGCCACCCGAAGCGGATTCCCATCGCGCCGTACATCCAGCTGCCCAACCCGACGATGCCGAAGGTCGCGGGCAGCGACGACGCGGCCGCAGCGGGCAGTTTCGCGCCCGCGACCCACGCGAAGATCAGCCCCGGCAATGTGAATACAGCGATGGCCAACCACACGGCACCGACTGCATCCATGCGCTACCTCCCGGGGGCGACTCGTTCGGACAATTCCTGCCCAAGCAGTCTATTCCGTCGCCCGGGAAGACTCGGAGTGCACCTCCGAAGCGTCGCGCCGGTCGCGCGTCACTGCAGCGCGAGCTGCGAGTTCGTTATCTGCCGGGTAGTCGACGCCGAGGAGGGTCAACCCATTTGCGGGTGCCAAACTCACCGCGGCAGAGCGTTCCTTCTCCCCCAGCAAAGCCGCGGCCCACTCACCGTCGCGCTTGCCGGAGCCGACGTCGAGACACGTGGCCACCAGCGCGCGGACCATGTGCCAGCAGAACGCGTCGGCGACGATGACCGCCTCGTAGAGCTCGGGTTCCTCACCGGTGGACACGTCGCGCCACTCGAACGAGCGGACCTCCCGGATCGTGGTGGCGTGCGGCCGCGCTTTGCAGAACGCCGCGAAGTCGTGCAGCCCGACCACGGCATTCGCGAATTCTTGCGCCGCGTCCAGGTCCACCTTCTTCGGCCACACCGCGGTGTCCCTCACGCGCAGGGGCAGCGCGCCGCCGTCCGCGGTGGTCACCCGGTAGCGGTAGGTGCGCGTCAACGCCGAGAAACGCGCGTCGAAGCCGTCGGGCGCGGCGGACACTGCCGAAACGCGCACGTCGGGATCAAGCAATTTCGCTAATCGACGCACCAACCTCCCCGGATCCCCCTCAATCGACCTCTGGTCCAGTGACGACACCGGAATATCCGCATGCGCCACCTGCCCGGCGGCGTGGACTCCCGCGTCCGTCCGGCCGGCCACCGTCAGCTCCACCGGGTAGCGCAGGATCAGGCTCAGCGCGTCCTCCAGCACGCCCTGCACCGTGCGGAGCTCTTCCCCACCGGCAGGTTTCTGGCGCGCCCAACCGTGGAAGTCCGTGCCGTCGTAAGCGACATCGAACCGCAGGCGCACCATCTCTTCCGGATCGTCCGCACGGTCACCTACAACGTCGAAATCACTTTTTCCTGCGCCCATGCCCCCAACCATAAATGGCGCCACTAGATGCGTTTGAAATCGCTTCACAAAACCCCAGGTCGTATGTTTCCCTGCGGGGTTTCGTAGTTAGAACGGTACTTCTTCGCCCTCAGCGCCAGCCAGGGCGGCGGTCGCCGCCTCGCCTCCGCGACGGGCAGCGCGAGCAGCGGACTCCTTCTTGGAATCGATCAGCTGCACCGTGTCGATGCGCGCCACCAGCGGGTACTGCTTCACACCGTCCTTGTCGGTGTAGACGTCGGTCTTGAGCGAGTAGCTCACCGCGACGCGATCGCCGGAGCCGATGCAGCCGAACACACCGGGGTTCGCGGCGTCCTGGACGTAGCCGGTCAGCTCCACGATCTCGCTTTCCACCTTGCCGGTGGACTTGTTCTTGAAGGTGTTGCGCGCATAGACGCTGAGCTTCACCGTCGCGCCGCCGTTTGCGTGCTCGAACAGCTTGGGTGCGCGAGCTGCGTTGCCGACGATGGTGCCGTTGTTGAAGGGGTTGGACATGTTGGTTCTCCTTACGTGAGTGGGTGTGATTTGCCGTGCAATTTGGGTACTTAAGCAGCTGCTTTGCTGCTGCGGGGCGGTTGCGCTGTCGTTACAACACTGCCCAGGGCAGCGGTGTGCCTGCCGCCTCTAGGTCGCGCAGTTCTTGTGCTGCGCCCGGATCGGCGTCCTCGCCGTCGATGCCGTCGGCGAGCTGGTAGAGCAGTTCCAGGTCGGTGTGGGTGATGTCGCGCATCACGTGCCTCCTTGTTCGGATTGATGGTCAATCCGTCTGTTGGAGACAGCTCTGCTGTCTAAAGGTCACTCCCCTGCCTCGTTGCGGTGTCTGTCGTCGCAAGCCAAGGCCCCGCGAGAAAAAGAAACCCCGTTGCATTGCTACAACGGGGTGTGTGGTGCTACTCGGCAAACAAGATCGTGCGGGTCTTCTCAGCGCCCTCGCGGACAAGCTCGACCATCCGCTCGCCCTGGCCGATATCGGTCAGCTTCGCCACCAGCGACGGGAAGTTCTCGTCTGGCCCGATCTCGGTGGCTCGCTGCGCAGCCACGCCAGCTAGCCCCGGCTGGCCTGTGGCGTGAGCGAGCACGGCAACAGTGGCGGTGAGCTGCGAGCGCATGCCTGGCCAGCTGGTCGGGACAGCGCGCATAACTTTCTCTATGAACGCAAGGCCCGCCTGCGGGTCATCGAGCAGTGCGGCAAGCAGCGTGTCCCGCAAGCGCGGCGTGGTGAAGCATTTCAGCGCAGACCGAACAGCGCGAGCGCTCGGCTGGGTGATCCCTGCCGCCGCCTGCTCATACTCACGCTGCAGCACGTCTGCGAACATGGGCGGGATATACGCCAGCGCGTCTTCGATGATGTCGGCGTGCTCGGCAGCGTCGATGCCGTGGTCAGTGCTGTTCAACCGTGCCTCGATGTCGTCTTTGCTCGGCTCCGGCAGCTCGCCGGTGTGCTCTAGCATCTGCTGCAGCGCCGCTGATGCGGCGACCTCGCCGACAACACCGTGGCGCGGCTCGTCGATGAGCGGATGCTGGTACACAGACCACCAAGCAGCCCCAGTGACGATCTCGGGCACCTGCACCACCCCGAGCAGCGGCGGTAGCGGCGAGGCCCCGCTGGTGAGGTACGTGGCCGTCTCGTCGAAGACCGGCTGCGCAATGTCATCGCTGATCATGTACGCGATAACAGCGTCGAGTTCGAGGTGGTGGACCCACGCTGCGAACCGCTCGCGGCTCTCGGTGAGCTTCTCCACTGCTTCGTCCAGGTCGAACCGTGCGACCGGGCCGAGGCGGACGGTGTCGACGCCCTCGTCGTCGACGAAGAACGCGAGGATCAGCGAGTTGTTCGGGTAGAACCCGAGGATGCCGGGGAGGTTCGCGAGGATCTCGCCGTGGGATGCAAGCGTGTGAGAATGGGTGGACATGGCAGTGCTCCTTTGCACGAATACGGGGTGTATGTGGTCAATCCCGTATTCGGCCCGGCTCTGCCGGTCGCAGGCGTATCCCAGCAGTGCAGCACTCATGTGTGCCGAGCGTCGCTAGCGCAGCCTGATGCCTTCTCGCCGGGTGCGAGCGCTAGCGACGCAGCCTGTGCTTAAGCGTCGGCTTCGATGCGCTTGAGAGCGCGATAGATCGTCGGCCGCGAGACGTTAAAGGTGCGCGCTACAGCGCTGACGGACTTGCCGCCGTCGATAAGCTCCTTGGCCATCTGCGCCTGCTCAGCGCTGAGCTTCGGCTTGGGGCCGGCGACCCTGCCCTGTGCGCGGGCGTGCGCCACGCCCTCACGGGTGCGCTGGACAAGCAGGTCACGCTCCCACTCGGCAAGACTTGCCATGACGTTGATAACCACCTTGTCGGTGGGCTTCGACGTGTCCAGCGCTGGCTCCAACACCTTGACGTTGATGTCACGCTCGGCGAGGTCAGCGATGGTGTTCACGGTGTCCGCGAGGCTGCGGCCGAGCCTGTCCAAGCGCGTGACAACGAGCGTGTCGTCGGGGCGCATGTACGCCAGCGCGTCATCAAGACCAGGCCGTTGCCAGTTGGTGCCGGAGATGGTGTCTGAGTAGATGTGGTCCGGGTCGCAGCCAGCGTCGATCAGGGCGTCGCGCTGGGTGTCGAGTGACTGCCCCTGCTTCGAGGTGGAAACGCGGGCGTAACCGATGAGCATGGTTAGTCACCTGCTCCTATGCGTTACCTTTGGCACGGTTGTGGGACTTGCAGAGCAGCTCGCAGTTGCTTTCCTCGGTCTTGCCGCCCTTCGACCAGGCGGCGACGTGATCGGCGTCCATATCCTTGAGCGGCCAGATCTTCGCCTTGCCCCCCCTCGTGACCGAGGGCGCAATACGAGCAGTTCGAGACACCGTTCTTCTCGGCGGCGTCTGTCTGGCGCTTGTACACGCGCTTTTTGACGGCCTCAGTGAAGACACGCACGCTAAGCAGCCGCGTCTCTTTCTTGCCGCCGAGAAGGTACTCGTAGATACCCTTCTTCGACTGAACCTGCGAGTCGGAAAGCAACTCGCGTGCTTCGGCGGTCATCTCTGTTGCGTCGTAGCCCTTGTCGCCGTACTGCTCATAGAGCTTGTTCCATGCGATTCCACGCATGGAACTGTCCGTCATCTTGAACACGCTTGCGGCCCAGTCGATGACGGTGGTGAAGTACGTCTGCAGTTCATTGCAGTCGTCGTCATCGCGGTGCTTAGCCATGTAGTTGTCGATACTCACGCCGTCACGCTGAGCGATCCAGTCGAGGGCGACTTCAAGCACCTCCTGGCGGGCGGGTTCACCGCGCACGAAATTCGACCACTTCGACATCAGTCGCCAAGAAGTCTTCCGGTGGTGCATGCGCTACAACACCCGCAGACGGCACTCCTGGTGCAACGTTCTAGCCCCCAATGACTTCGAAGCACTCACATCAGCTACGCTGACCCAAGCAGCATAGCTAACCCCCGACGTGTCTACTTTCCGGGGGTCAGGCCCGTGCTCGACAACCCCAGCGGACTCAACGCCCACGCCAGCGTCGCGGACCATGCGGCCGGGTACCGGAAGGTGGCCAAGGCCGCGGGCATCGCGATTTAATCCCGCGCAGAGCCGGAGACTGTGACCTGGCGATCATTGATGCGCAAGGTGCTGTCAGCAGCAGCAATAACTGCGGCATCGTGCGTGGCGGCCAGAACGAGTGCGCCCCCGTCCGCAGCTCGCCGCAGGAGCGCGATAACTTGGTCGCGGTTAGTGGGGTCGAGGGAGGCGGTCGGCTCGTCAGCGAACACATAAGCCGCGCCGCGGAGCAGGGCTCGGGCGATCGCCAGCCGCTGCTGCTCGCCTCCGCTGAGAATAGCTGCCGGCCCGTCGAAGGGGACATCAAGACCGACTTCGCCGAGGGAGTGCAGCAATTCTTCTTTGGAGTATTGCTTCCTGGATAGCCCGAGGGTGAGGTTATCTTCGCAGCTTAGTTCGGGAATGATTCCGTGGTCTTGGTGGATTATCGCTGCGCGTTCTCGCCAGAACCTCCGCCTCCGCTTCATCCTCCACGCGGAGGCATTCTCACCGTCTATCCGGAGGAGGCCGTCCGCCGGCGGCAGGAGCCCGGCCAAGGTGTTGAGCAGCAAAGTCTTTCCGGAACCGCTGGCTCCACAGATGGCGACAAAGCCTGGCCCGGGTAGGGAAAACGTTGCATTTTCCACGAGGGACTTCTTCACCATCCGCGTGCTGCGCCCCACAGAAAAAGTCGACTCCGCGGCGAGACAGAGATGAGAGGTGGAAATCTCCGGCGGCAGAGTGGGGGACTGACTGGGGCTAGCCAATGACATTGTGACTCCTAGGGGAGGCGGACATGTGCTGAGAAATACTGAGACGGACAAAACCGAGGTAGACGATTAAGACAAGGCAGCTTAGCGCGGTGAAGGTGTAGAGGAACGGGTTGGGAAGCAGTAGCGGAGCCAGGACGGACAATATGACGACAACTGTCAGGCTGACCAGTTGGCTTTTGAATAGTCGCCACATCGTTTTGTCCGGTGATTGCCCAGCGCTGTGGAGGAGTACCAGGAGGCGACGGTGAACTCGGAGCTGGATGCGCGTCTGGACTATCAAGGCCGCAAGCGTGGCGAGCAAAGCTCCGAGGGCGCTCAGGATACTCAGCCAGAACAGCGCCGTGCTGGCTACTAGTTCGGCCAGACCGCGATCGGCGGCGCGTACCGGGTAGACGTAGCCTTCGAGGCCGGCAGCGGTAAGTTCTGGACCCAGTTCCGAGAAATCCGCGAAGAGCAAATTTTTACTCGAAGCTGTGGAGCTTAGGAAGTCTGCGTCGAAGCCGGATAGATCGTCCGTTTCAAGCACGTAAAAACAATCGCCGGGAACCAGTTCCCCCGACATTGTTCCACTAATGAATCCGACCGCATGATCGGCACTGACCGGACCAATTTGCGCAGATTTAAGGAGCAGGTCGCCGGATTCCTGAGCCCACAGATCCACGGAAGCTGCGAAATGCTCTTGGGCTGCGGAATAGTCGACCGAGTGGTTGTCGTCTCCGGGACGGAACTGATAATCCTGCAGATCGTGCCATTGGCGGTTGGCAAGTGCCACGGGGCAGGAGTCCGGCACACCGGTAGCTTCTTTCGGCAAAGTATGGCTGAGGACAGCCCCGTGCTCCCGTTCCCAGCTGAGCGCGAAGTCGCGGAAGTTCTGCTGCACACTGGGCGGCAAGAGCTCGCCTTCTTCCACGCGGCCAGCAGGGCCGTCGAAGTTGGCTGAAAAATGCAAGGCTCCAAACTCCGCGAGAGATTTCCAGGTCTGTTGGGCCTCGGATTCCTGCTGGTAGGAGCGGAGCGCAGCCGCTGAGCTAAGACCCGCTGCTACAAAGGTCACGCAGGTAAAGACCGAAATTACTTTCAGCGCTTTTCCCGCCGCCTTCTCTGCGGGGGCACGCTGCCCCAGCAGCGCTACTGCGCGGCGCAACAATGGGGCGGTGACGGCTACGGCCAAACCGGTGGTAGCCAGGGCCAAGCCTATCCCGGCGGCGTAGAACCTGAGGAACAGGAGGGCAAAAGAATAGCTCCCTTGGCGGGCGAGGAATGTACTCGCAAGGCCAATGAGAACTAGGTGCGGGAGGATGACAAAGGTCCATTGCCGCCAATTGCCTTTTTGACTGCGGTGCCCGCCATTTATTGTGCGCAGCGCTGCCAATCTAAGACCGGAAACCCGAAGAACAAATACCAGGGCAAAAAGGGAAACGACAAATAGAAACAGGATCGCCACCAACGCGGGCAGGCGGAATACGACCGATTGGATGAGGTGAAGGAACTGCGTCTTTTCGCTTAGCCTGAGCCCGTCATTCCTGGCCGATTCGTAGAAGTGGTTCGCATTGCCACCCGTTGCTTTGGGAACCAAGACGTAGTCACCGTGGTAATCCAGCGACCCAAGCTCACTGGCCGCTTGGCTCAAGGCATCCGGCCGGTTGAGCCGGGGAATGCGTTCCGGTGCTGGATAATTTTGCTCCAGCGGGATGAAAACCTCGTGGGAAGTCCCGCTTGCGTCATCGGTGCCAGTCAGCCGGTAGATGAAGTAGCCGTTCTGCTCGGCCAATGAAACCAGTGAGTTACGGATTACCGTCGGTGCGTAGTCTGACTCAAGTTCCTCCGCGAGTGAAGTCTTAGGCTCGACGTAGTCAAGACTAAAGGTTGATTCGACCCCTAAGGACAAGGGCTTGATGGAGTCAACCAGGGCTGTCAGCAGCCACCCAGTAGTCGCGATGACTGCAGCAAGAAGTAGGCTCAAAAGCCCAAGTACTAGGGGTCGAATGCGCATGAGTTCTAGCAGAAGTCGTAGTAGTAGCTGTCCTTAGTGCCCGGCAAATTCGTTGCCCAAAGCTCGGCGATCGACTTCTGGCCGCCGCGGGTGTTGATGCTTCGTTGCGTTCTGTCGTTGACGGTCACAGTCGAAGTATGGCACCGATTCACGGTGAAATAAGAACGCGCCTTAGCGTCCCAGAATCCGTACTCCCAGGTACCGCCACCTGCAGGGTAGCGAACTTTCCGGCCGACAGATGCCCAGTAGGTTGTGATGGCTGGTGCTGCCTCGCCGAGTAGCTCGGCCATCACACCGGAAGCAAAGCCTCCCTTGGCGCCGTGGTCTTGGAATTCTTCTGCGGAAGCAACGGCTGAGTTAGATACGGAAACGCTCAGAGCAGAGGCAATCAGCAGCGCTGCAAACTGCCGAGTGCGCTTTTTTGGGGGTCATAACAGTCTCCTTTGAGAGAGGAAATGAGGCGGGATTGCCTCAAAAGGGAGACTATCCTAAGTGAATACAAATGGGAATAGAACCAGTTTTCTAATTATATTGGTACTTTTCACAGGCCTTAGGCTCGGGAGGGCGTTGGTTGTCCTTGGTCCGCTATGTCTTGGATTCACCCCGTACGGAGTGGGGTTGCCCGCAACACGCCCTTTCGTCCTTGCTCTCTTCTGACGTCATCCTCGCCAACGTCAGCTGCGCGAAACTCCTGCCTAGTTTCGCACGCCGCAAGCGCACGGTGTCGTGCGCTTGCTTAGGCCGCCCCTAAGGCGCAGCACATGCGCGCGATTGTTGACGTGTCACACACTGCAACCTAGTTCCACACGATCTGCACCGATTCAGGGTTGAAGGTCTTGGTGCCGCGCACGCCACGGCGCAGGCGCACCTGGCACAGGGTGTTGATGACTCGACGCTGCACGGCAAGCTCTGCGTTGTCGAAGGCGTCCACGGGCGAGGCGTAGCCGGTTGTGTCGAGCAGCGCCGATGCGCCAGCAAGGCGGGCACGGCGCGTTTCGAGTTTCTCGATCTGCGGCTCATAACGGTTTCGCGCGCGCTTGAGGTCACGGGCCTCGATAAGCTCCTCGTCGTAGTCAGCCTGGACGCGGGCGAGCTTTGCGCGAAGCTCAGCGAGTTCGTCGTCGATGGCGTCGACCTCGTCGTCATCCGCAGTTGGCAACAGGTCTGCTAGGTCGTCACGGCCAAGGCGGGCGCGGATCACGGCGAGCACAAAATCATCGACGCTGTGAGTGCGCACTAAGCCACAGGCCGCGCAGCGGTAGCGGTCGGCATGCGTGTGCACGGGGTTGCCACACTCGTCGCAGACATACAGACCCGAACCGAGATGGCGGCGAGTGTTCCGGCGCTCCTTGTTTGTCAGCCGGTCGGGATCATCGAGCACGTTTTGCACACGCCACCACAAATCGGGTGTGACGATCGGCTCCCACTGCCCTTTCACCGGCTCGCCGGTATCGGGGTCGCGGACGATATGCGTGACACGGCGGTATTTGTTCTTCACGCCTTTGCGCTTGGCCTTCTTATAGGTGGAGTAACCGGCATACACGGGGTTGCGCAGGATCGAGTGCAACGACGTGTAAGCCCACGGCTGCGCGTCGGGAACCGACTTTTCTTCCTGGCCAGCAGCGCGACGGCGTGCGTTGCGCTCTGTGATCACGGTGTGCATATGGCGCGGCGTGGTCGGAATGTCCGGCAAGCCCGGTTGATCGACCCCAGATAAGGCGCGCGCAATGTCGCGCATGGAGTTGCCCCTCTCGACAGCGCGGAACATACCGAGCACGGCGGCGGCTTCGGATGGGATGATCTCGCCGGTGGAGGTGTAGCCGATCGGGCGCACACCGCCGGAGTACCAGCGGCCCTGCTCGGCGCGCTGCTGTTGCGCACGGGATTGGCGCATGCTTTTGCGTTCGATCTCGCCGCGCGCCACGGCTGCTTTGATACGCGCGTACATTCTGCCGCCGTCGGTGGCAAGGTCAGCATCACCGTTCGCGGTGACGAGTTTCAGCCCCTGCTCTTCCGCCCTGTCGATCCACTCTTCGAGCTGCGCGGGCTGTCGTGTGAGGCGGTCGAGGTCCCAGCAAATGATCGCGTCGATCTCGCCGCGCTCAAAGGACGCCACCATCGCGTCGTAGTCGGGACGGTCCACGTCCTTCTTTGATGCAGAGATCGATTGATCGACGTAGGTATGCACGACGTCCCAGCCGCGTTGCTCGGCGAGGGCTTCGCAGTCCTGACGCTGCCGGTCGATGGCGAGGCCGTCCATGGCAGCATCTAGCGAGATACGGAGGTAAATAGCAGCACGTGTAGTCATACGCTATTCATAGCGCATTTAGGTTACATTGAAACGAAACTCCACGACGTCGCCGTCGACCATGACGTAATCCTTGCCCTCCTGGCGCACCTTGCCGTGGGCACGTGCCTCTGCCATGGAACCAAGCTCATCCAGGTCCTCGAAGGCGACGATCTCGGCCTTGATGAAGCCCTTCTCAAAGTCAGAGTGGATCACGCCGGCCGCCTGCGGGGCGGTGTCGCCCTTGTGGATGGTCCAGGCGCGCGCCTCCTTCGGACCGGCCGTGAGGTAGGTCTGCAAACCGAGGGTGTCAAAACCGGCCTTCGCCAGCGTCTGCAGGCCCGGCTCGTCCTGGCCGACGGCGGCGAGGAGTTCGGACGCGTCTTCGTCGTCAAGCTCCAAAAGCTCGGTCTCTGTCTGGGCGTCGAGGAAGACTGCGTCGGCGGGGGCAACGACGTCGCGCAGTTCCTGCTTGCGCGCGTCATCGGTCAGCACGTCCTCGTCGGAGTTGAACACGTAGAGGAAGGGCTTGGCCGTCATCAGGTGCAGGTGGTGCAGCAAGGAGAGATCGATTTCGCCGGTCTTGGAGGCGGCGAACAGCGTGCGGTCGCTTTCGAGCACGGCCTGGGCCTTCTTCGTCTCCTCGGCCTGCGCGGCGATGTCCTTGTCCTTGCGGCCGTCCTTTTCCAGGCGCGGCAGGGCCTTCTCAATGGTCTGCAGGTCAGCGAGGATCAGCTCGGTGTTGATCACGGCAATGTCGCTCGCGGGGTCGATCTTGCCGTCGACGTGGATCACGTTGTCGTCGCTAAACGCCCTGACCACCTGGCAGATCGCGTCCGCCTCGCGGATGTTGGCCAAGAAGGCGTTGCCCATCCCCTCGCCCTCGGAGGCACCCTTCACAATGCCGGCGATGTCCACGAAGGACACGGTCGCGGGCAGGATCCGCTCAGATTCAAAGATCTCGGCCAGGCGGTCCAGGCGCGGGTCCGGCAGCTCCACCAGACCCACGTTGGGCTCGATGGTGGCAAACGGGTAGTTGGCAGCAAGCACCTCGTTGCGCGTCAGGGCGTTGAAGAGGGTTGACTTACCAACGTTGGGCAGTCCGACGATTCCAAGTGTAAGGCTCACGTCGGCCTATCCTAGCCCACTTCGCCTCCTCCCCCGACACGCAGGGGGTGCGAGCGCTTTGGATGCGAGTGGGGCACAATAGTGCGGGTGAGTAGCAGCAAGGCAAACACCGAAACCGTCATCGACCCCCAGGACACCGCTGCGGTCGAACGGGAGGATCGCGTGGACCGCGGCGTGGTCATCAACTCGTGGGTCAAGGGCGCCGCGATGTTGACGCTGCGCCTGCTCATCATCGCCGTGTTCCTGTTCGCGTTGGGCAACCTCATCGGCGCATTCTGGGCCGGCGTCCTGCCGATCGTGCTGGCGCTGATCATCTGTACGGTCTTGGCCCCCATCGCGTCGTGGATGCGCAACGCGGGCCTGCCGTCCGGCCTCGCCGCGACGATCACCCTGCTGGGCTTTTTCGGCCTCCTCAGCGCAATTGCCCTGCTCATCGCCCCGGACATCGTCTCGCATTCCCGTGTCCTCTACCTGCAAGCCCTCGAAGGCATCCAGCGCATGCAGCTGTGGCTGCAGGGTCCGCCGCTCAACATGGACCCCGATGACCTCAGCCAGGCGATCAACGAGGTCGCCCAGTGGATGCAAAACCAGGCGGGCGCGATTGCCGGCGGCGTCTTCTCCGGCCTGGGCACCGCGGCGAGCCTCATGGTCTCGCTCATGGTCCTCCTCGTGCTGACCTTCTTCTTCCTCAAGGACGGGCACCGCTTCCTGCCGTGGGTACGCTCCGCCACGGGCGGTCGTACCGGCCTCCACGCCACCGAGCTACTCACGCGCGCCTGGAAGACACTGAGCGGTTTTATCGTCGCGCAGGCCATCGTCTCGCTCGTTGACTCCGTCTTCATCGGCCTCGGCATCTCCATCGTTGGCGTCCCGATGGCGTTCACGCTGGCCGTCATCACTTTCATCGCCGGCTTCATCCCCATCATCGGCGCGGTCACCGCGGGCGCCCTCGCCGTCCTCGTTGCCCTCGTCTCCCTGGGGTTCACCGAGGCCCTTATCGTCTTGGCCATCGTCTGCGCGGTCCAACAGCTCGAGGGCAACATCCTCTCCCCCATGCTGCAGTCGCGCGCCATGAACCTGCACCCGGTCATCGTCCTGGTCTCCGTCACCGTCGGCGGCGGCCTGTTCGGCCTCGTCGGCGGCTTCCTCGCCGTGCCCGCGGCCGCGATGATCGCGGTGTGCTACCGCTACGTCCTGGACATCCTGCGCATTCACTCCGGCGAGAAGTTCGCAGCCGAGCTCGACTTTGTCACCGAGGAAGGCCGCACCATCGCCGAGATCGAGGAGAAGGAGTCCGTCCACGAGCGCGCGGAGTGGCGCAAGGAGCGCCAGTGGACCGCCCCGCCGGTCGTCGAGGAGCTCGAGGCCGACGAGCCCCAGGGGTCGTCGAGCTGGAAGAAGCTTATCGACGCCCACGAAAACTCCCGATTCGCCAAAATGTTCGGAAATTCCGACTCGGAGGGCGAAACCAAGGACTAGGTGTTCGGTGCGTGTGGTTAACTCGGGCGCATGTCTACCGCCACCGCATTTCTCCTTCTGGCCACGGGCCTCCTCCTCGGCTTCATCGCGGGACTGTTTACTGGCATGAGCTGGCTCAGGCGCAACACCCCCACGCCCGCGCCGCCGACGGACCTGGCGCCCGTCGCCCGTGCACTTACCCAGCTCCAGGATCAGCTGGACCAGCTGGACAAGGACCAGGCCGTCGGCCGCAACACGCTGGCCAGCCAGGTGCAGGCGATCGGCCGCACCTCTGCCCGGCTGGGCGACCGCACTGATCAACTCATTAACGCCCTGCGCAGCCCGCAAACGCGCGGGCGGTGGGGCGAGATCCAGCTCCAGCGCGTCGTCGAGCTCGGCGGGATGGTGGAACACGTCGACTTTGACGTGCAGGCGCACCTGCGCGGCGGCATCGACACTCCAGGCGTCCGCCCCGACATGGTGATCCGGCTCTCGCAGGACCGCAACGTCGTGGTGGACGCAAAGGTGCCCTTCTCCTCGTACCTGGACGCACTGAACACGGAGGACCCGGAGGAGAAGCAGGCATACATGCGCCGGCACGCGCACTTGCTGCGCCGCCACGTGGACACCCTCTCATCTAAGTCCTATATCCAGGCGTTCCAGCCCACTCCGGAGTTTGTGGTCATGTTCGTGCCTGCGGACCCGTTCCTCGACGCAGGCCTGACCATCGACCCGGAACTTCTCGACTACGCGCTTGCGCGCGACGTGGTCATCGCCACCCCCACCACCCTGTTCGCGCTGCTGCGCACGGTAGCGCTCGGCTGGCGGCAAGACTCGGTCAATGAAAAGGCGAAGGAGATCCAGCGGCTCGGCGCGGAGCTGCACACTCGCCTGCGCGTGATGGGCGAGCACTACAACAAAGTGGGCGCCTCGCTGGACAAGGCCGTGGAAGCATATAACGCCACGCTGGCGTCGATGGACTCGCGCGTCATGGTGACCGCCCGGCGGCTGGAGGATATGGAGGTGCCCACGGGCCGCGCACACGCCGCGCCGCTCACGCCTGCCACATCGCGTCCGCGGCACGCTGCCGGGTAAACTGTGTCACCGTGTCTCACGTGATCCGGAATACCAACGCCCCGTCTGCACCCTTCCAGGGCCTGCCGACAGGCTCTGCCATTGGCATCCAGTTCGCAGCCCTCGTGACCGGAGCACTGCTGTGCACCATGATCGGCCAAATCGGTTGGCCGTTGCTGGCCTGCTTTGCCGTCGGGGTCATCCTGGTCACCACCGTCGTCGAGCCGAAGGGGCTCTTCCTCACCGTCGCGTCCGCGCCGATCATGTTTGTCATCGCCGTGTTGGCTACGGGGTACGTGCTCTCGCGCAGCCAGATCGCCAACGGAGGCACCTCCTCGCGCGCCGCACTACTCACGGTGTTTTACCCGCTCACGGAAGTGTTTCCCGCGCTGATCACCATCACCATCGGCGCAATCGTCATCGCGGTGGTCCGCTACAAATTGGTCGAGCGGCAAAACCGTGCGCGCGCTCGCTCCGAGAGTGCGGAGCGTCACCGCGTCGCAGAGAGCAACCAGCGCACCTCCGTGCAGAGCCGCCGCGCGCGCGAGCGCACCTCGAGCGTGTCCGTGCAGGAGCTGCTCAACCGCGCGAAGACCGAGCGCGAGAAAAACCCGCGCCTGCAGCGAACGCGGGGCGGGTTGAACGACAACCTCTACGACTAGCGTCTAGCTCGCGGAGTTTTCCTTCGTGCGCCGCGCACGCAGATCGCGGGGCAGCGCGAACGTGATGGTTTCCACCGTGGTGGTGACCTCCTCAACGTCGGTGTAGCCGCGCTCCGCGAGGAAGTCCACGACCTGGCCCACCAGGATCTCGGGGACGGACGCACCGGACGTGACACCGACGGTGTTCACGCCCTCGAGCCACGCCTCGTCAATCTGCGAGGCGTAATCCACCAGGTGCGAGTCTTTCGCACCGGCCTCCAGCGCCACCTCGACCAGGCGCTTGGAATTCGACGAGTTCTGCGAGCCGACCACCACAACCAGGTCTGAGTCCGCCGCGATCTTCTTCACTGCAGCCTGCCGGTTCTGGGTGGCGTAGCAAATGTCATCGCTCGGCGGGTCCTGCAGGTGCGGGAAGCGCTCCTTGAGCTTGGTCACGATCTCCATCGTCTCGTCCACGGACAGCGTGGTCTGGGAGAGCCACACCAGCTTCTGGTCCTGCAACGACTCCGGCAGGCTCTGCACACCCTCGACGCCGTCGACCAGGTGCGTCACCTCCGGTGCCTCACCAGCGGTGCCCTCGACCTCCTCGTGGCCCTCGTGGCCGACGAGCAGGATGTGGAAGCCGTCGCGGGCGAAGCGCTTCGCCTCGTTGTGCACCTTGGTCACCAGCGGGCACGACGCGTCAAGCGTGCGCAGGTTCAGGTTCGCGGCGGACTCACGCACCGCCGGCGAAATCCCGTGCGCGGAAAAGACAAGGTGTGCGCCCTCCGGCACCTCGTCGGTCTCATCAACAAAAATTACGCCGCGCTGCTCAAGGGTCTCCACAACGTACTTGTTGTGCACGATCTGTTTGCGCACGTAGACGGGCGCGCCGTACTTTTCCAGCGCCTTCTCCACCGTCTCTACCGCGCGATCCACCCCGGCGCAGTAGCCGCGAGGCGCAGCAAGAAGAACTTTTTTACCCTGATCAGTCATGGAACCGACAGTACCCAATCTGCGTCTAAAAGAATAGGCGGCTTCGCACGGCCCGGGGCGCTGCGTACGTGGCGACGGTGGCGTCGAGAAGCGCTCTGCCCGTGTGCCGTGCGAGTGCGCTGTGTAAGTTCGGCTTTGGAAGAAAGGAGAAAAGGTGGCAGAAACCGCGAAAGAGAAGACCACGCCCGAGGCGCCATGGTCAGTCTCCAAGCTCAACACCACCGTGAAGGGGTGGATCGAGCGGCTCGGGTGGCTGTGGGTTGAGGGGCAGCTGGCCCAGATCAACGCGAAGCCAACCTGGAAGCTGTCCTACCTGGTGCTGCGCGACACGCAGGAACAGGTCAGCGTACAGCTCACCGTCAACTCGGGCATGTTGCGCGACATGCCGACCCCGCTGAAGGAAGGCGACCGCGTTGTCGTGCGCGGCAAGCCTGCGTTCTACGCCGGGCGCGGCACGTTTTCTATGTGGGTCACGGAGATTCGCCACGTCGGTGAGGGTGAGCTGCTCGCGCGCATCGAGCAGCTGCGCAAGCGGCTCGCCGCGGAGGGGCTGTTCGACCCTGCCCGGAAGCAGCGGCTGCCGTACCTGCCCACCACGATCGGGCTGATCACCGGCAAGGGCTCGGCCGCGGAGCGCGACGTGCAGTCCGTGGCGCAGCAGCGCTGGCCTGCAGTGCAGTTCCGCACCATCAATACCCCGGTGCAAGGCGCGCTCGCGGTGCCCGCCGTTGTCGAGGCACTCGAGCAGCTGGACCGCAACCCGGACGTGGACGTGATCATCATCGCCCGCGGCGGCGGCTCGGTGGAGGACCTACTGCCCTTTTCGGAGGAGGCGCTCCAGCGCGCGGTCGCAGCCGCGCGCACTCCGGTGGTTTCCGCCATCGGCCACGAGCCGGACACGCCGGTGCTGGATAACGTCGCGGACCTGCGCGCGGCAACGCCCACCGATGCGGCCAAGCGCGTCGTGCCCGACGTGGCGCAGGAGCGCGCGCTCATCGCGGAGGCGCGCCAACGCTCCGCGGCTGCGCTGCGGGGGTGGGTGCGACGCGAGCGGGACAGTCTCGCTGCGGTGCGGAGTCGCCCCGCGATCGCGGACCCCATGTCCCCCATCACCAGGCGGCGCGACGAACTCGAACGCGCTCGCACGCAGATCCGCCGCGATGTGACGTACCTGTTGCAGCAGGAGCGCAGCGGCGTGGCGTCGTTACGCGCGCAGGTTGCGGCGCTCGGCCCCTCAGCGACACTTGCGCGCGGATACTCGATTGTTCAGGTCCTCCCCCGCGACGGCAGCGGACCGGACGTGGTCACCAGCATTGAACAGGCACCGCCCGGGGCGCAACTGCGCATCCGCGTGGGCGACGGCTCTATTACCGCGGCCTCGATGGCCAACACACCAGCAGATTAAAGGAGACACTATGGCAGACAACACTTTCGGCGCGGGCGAAGCCGGCGAGAACGCGTTCCCGGACCCGCAGAAACTCAGCTACGAGCAGGCCCGCGACGAGCTCATTGAGACGGTGAAAATTCTCGAGCTCGGCCAGATGAGCCTCGACGAGTCACTCAAGTACTGGGAGCGCGGCGAGGCGCTTGCCAAGCGGTGCGAGGTGCTTCTCGACGGAGCGTCGCAGCGCGTCGAAGCCGCCATCCAATCCCGCTCCGGGGACGGCGACGACGGCAACGCGTCCAATTAACTCTGCGCCGGCAGCGGTGCCGCGGTGAGCGCCGCCTCAATCAGCGCGCGGAACTCCTCCTCGGTGCCGGCGCCCGTGACGAGGAACCGCGACTGCCCGGCGTCGACGGCCCACAGGTCGCGCACGTCGTCGGACGCAGAGGTGTACACCTGCGCTTCCGTGCCGCCCACGTCAACGGAGCGCTGCAGCTCGCGCGGTTTCTGGTCGGCCCCCCGCACCGCCTTGTCCAGCGGGGCGCCCGTCTGCGTCAGCTGGAGGTAGCCCCCGTCGGCCGTGACCCAGCCGACGGTCGGCGCGGGCGCCTGTTCGATCATCGCGCGGCGGGCGGAGTTGGTCACCCAGCCCGCCGGCGCCTCGGGGTAGACCACCGGGAAATTCACGGAGCGGGCCTCCATGTCCAGGAACGTACGCGCGTCGACCTCCTGTACCGGCCCCTGCTCCGGCTTGCCGGGGTTGAAGGTGCACAGACCGGTCGCGCCGACCGCCACGAGCATGATCACCACGATCAGCACCATGTTGAGCGCGATGTTTCGTCCGTCCTGAAAGATGCGGGTGCTGCTGTTACTTGCCACGTAGGCCAGTATGGCACGCGGCGTGGTCCACCCCCGAATTTGTCAGCCGCCGCGGCCGCACCGACGCGCGGGCCGCGCATCCGCCCTGCTGGGGTGCATCTTCCCCCGAATTGGTGGAATTCGGTGCCGAAACCGGGCGCAAAAGTGCGACAATGAGACGGTGCGGTGTGGTGTCGGTTCACCCCCGTTGATGTTCGATGCATGTATTTACGCCCAGGAGGCCACATTTCGATGTCTGAATCGAAGTCCACAGAGTACTTCCCCGACCGCAACCTTGCGATGGAGCTCGTCCGCGTCACGGAGGCCGCAGCGCTGGCCTCGGGGCGCTGGGTTGGCCGCGGGAAGAAGAACGAGGGCGACGGCGCGGCCGTCGACGCGATGCGCAAGATGATCAACTCCGTGAGCATGGACGGCGTCATCGTCATCGGCGAGGGCGAGAAGGACGAGGCCCCCATGCTCTTCAACGGCGAGCAGGTGGGCAACGGCGAGGGCGCCCGCGTCGACCTGGCGGTGGACCCGGTCGACGGGACCCGCCTCATGGCGGAGGGCCGCCCGAACGCTATTTCCGTCATCGCCGCTGCGGATCGCGGGGCAATGTACAACCCGAAGGACGCGTTCTACATGAACAAGATTGCGGTCGGCCCGGAGGCCGCCGGCCACATCGACATCACCGCGTCTGTCGCCGACAACGTTCAGGCCGTCGCGAAGGCGAAGGGCGTGCGCCCGAATGAGGTCACGGTGGTCGTGTTGGACCGCCCGCGCCACAAGCAGCTTGTCGACGAAATCCGCGCCGCCGGTGCCAAAGTCCGCTTCATCATGGACGGCGACGTCGCAGGTGCGATCGCCGCCGCGCAAGACACCAACTCCATCGACATGGCCATGGGCATCGGCGGCACCCCGGAGGGCGTCATCACCGCGTGCGCGCTGAAGTGCCTCGGCGGCGACATCCAGGGCATGCTCGCACCGCAGTCCGAGGAGGAGCGCGAGAAGGTACTCGCCGCGGGCCACGACCTCGACCACGTGCTGACCATCGACGAGCTGGTCACCTCCGATAACTGCTACTTCGCCGCCACCGGCGTGACCAACGGCGACATGCTGCGCGGCGTGTCCTACCGCAGGAACGGCGCCACCACCCGCTCCCTGGTGATGCGCTCAAAGTCCGGCACGGTCCGCTACGTGGAGTCCCTGCACAAGCTGGCCAAGCTGCAGCAGTACTCCGTCGTCGACTACTCGGACCCCACCCACGAGTAGCGCCCCTCCCCCACATCGGGCGGTCGCGAACTGGGACGACCGCGCCCGGCGGGAAAAAGGGGCATAATCGTGAGCTCAAGAATATTGTGACCAACCACGCAAGTAAGTAAAGGACGTTAGTTATGGCAGAACAGCAGTACCGCATCGAGCATGACACTATGGGCGAGGTCAAGGTGCCTGTCGACGCCCTCTGGCGCGCCCAGACCCAGCGCGCCGTAGAGAACTTCCCCATCTCCGGCCGCGGCCTGGAAGACCAGCAGATCCGCGCTCTCGGCCTGCTCAAGGCTGCCTGCGCGCAGGTGAACAAGGACCTGGGCAAGCTGGACGCCGAGAAGGCGGACGCAATCATTGCCGCCGCGAAGGAGATCGCTGACGGCAAGCACAACGACCAGTTCCCCATCGACGTGTTCCAGACAGGCTCCGGTACCTCGTCCAACATGAATACCAACGAGGTCATCGCCTCCATCGCGAAGGCGAACGGCGTTGAGGTCCACCCGAACGACGACGTCAACATGGGCCAGTCCTCCAACGACACCTTCCCCACCGCGACCCACGTGGCGGCGACGGAAGCCGCGGTCCAGGACCTGATTCCGGGCCTCGAGGTCCTGCAGAAGTCCCTGGCCGCAAAGGCTGACGAGTGGCACGAGGTGGTCAAGTCCGGCCGCACCCACCTCATGGACGCCACCCCGGTGACCCTGGGCCAGGAGTTCTCCGGCTACGCCCGCCAGATCGAGCTGGGCATCCAGCGCGTCCAGGGCACTGTCGAGCGCCTCGGCGAGCTGGCCATCGGCGGCACGGCCGTCGGCACCGGCATCAACACGCCGGCCGAGTTCGGCGGCAAGGTCACCGAGGAGCTGAAGAAGCTCACCGGTGTTGACGCCCTGTCCGAGGCGGCCAACCACTTCGAGGCCCAGGCGAACCGCGACGCGCTCGTCGAGTTCTCCGGCGCGATGCGCTCCGTGGCCGTTTCCTTCTACAAGATCGCTAATGACATCCGCCTGATGGGCTCCGGCCCGCTCGCCGGCTTCGGCGAGATCCACCTGCCGGACCTGCAGCCGGGCTCCTCCATCATGCCGGGCAAGGTCAACCCCGTGCTGTGCGAGACCGCCACCCAGGTCTCCGCCCAGGTCATCGGCAACGACGCCGCGATCGCCTTCGGCGGCACCCAGGGCCAGTTCGAGCTCAACGTCTTCATCCCGATGATGGCGCGCAACGTCCTCGAGTCCTCGCGTCTGCTGGCCAACACGGCCCGCCAGTTTGCCACCAAGCTTGTCGACGGGATCGAGCCCGACGTCGAGCGCATGCGCGGCCTTGCCGAGTCCTCCCCGTCCATCGTGACCCCGCTGAACTCCGCGATTGGTTACGAAAACGCGGCGAAGGTGGCCAAGCACGCGATCAAGGAGGGCATCACCATCCGCCAGGCCGTGATCGACCTCGGCTTCGTCGATGGCGAGAAGCTCACCGAAGAGGAGCTGGACAAGCGCCTCGACGTGCTCTCGATGGCCAACACCGATCGCAACTAATCGGCCCCGCCGGTTAGGATAAGTCCCCAGTATCACTACCGAGCTGGGGACTTTTTCATGCCTGATTCCTTTTCCGAGCTGCGCCACGCGGGCGGCTCCAACAAGCCGTGGGTCGCCGGCGGCGTCTTCGCGCTCGCGCTCGCCCTCATCGGCGTCGCGCTCGCCGCCGCGTACTGGTCAAGCAACCCGCACAACAATTCCGTCCCGGCCACGGTTACCGTCACCGCGCAGCCGTCCGCGCCCGGCCCGGACCTCGCCCCGGCGGGCACCTACTCCGGCACCTTCGTCCGCCTCGCGGAGACCACCGATGGTGCGAATACGCTATCGTGGCCGGTCGTCGCCACGTTCGGCGGCGGCACGGCGACCGTCACCTACCCAAACAGCGGGTGCAGTGCGCTTATCGACGCCACGCTCCACCATCACCCACTCACCGACAAGTGCGAGACCGCGAACGGCGCCGACGCGCGCTGGGAGGTTGCCGTGCCCGACAACGGGCTCGTCGAGCTCACCTACCTTGAGGACGACCAGCGGATCGCCGGCGGCACTCTCTCAATCGGGTTTGACCGGGCATAAACAGACGATTTGCCAAACTTTGCACTGAGCGTAAGATTGCACTCCGTGCAAAATTCACAGTCTTCCGCAAACGCGTGGGAGGTGAAGCGACAGCGCACCAGGCGGCGCATCTTTGAAGCGGCTATGGACCTGGTCGAGGCACACGGAATCGACAACACGACCGTCGAGGACATCTGCCAAGCCGCCGACATCTCCCGGCGCACCTTTTTCAACTACATGGACTCCAAGGACCACGCAATCCTTGGAGCATTCCCCTTCGATCTCACCGAAGACGGACTCGAGGCCATCGCGTCAACGCCCTCGGACAACCTTGTCGCGCTCATCATCGAGTCGCTCGAGGAGCACCCCGAGGCCGCAGACCAAGAGCACCTCGCCCGTCGGCGCAAGCTACTCCACCAGCACGTGGAGCTTGAGAGCGCCGCGATGGTTCGCAAAAGGGAGGCAATGAAGGCATTGTGGCGTGCCGTCGATAAGCACTTTGCACAACATCCGCAAGACCGAAAGCTCGACGGACCGGTCGAGGAAGAAATCCACGCAGTTGTGGAGATCTTCTTCTTCGCCGTCTCCCGCTATCTCCACCTTCCGGAACGACCGGAAGGCACCCTGAAAGCCAACCTGCTGCGCGCAGGCGCCATGTTTACTGAGTTTACAAAGGAACTGAAATGGAACAATCCGGTAACTCCGGCGTAACAACCGGGAGCACCGTCGTTGAAGGCGGTGCAAAGCAACACATTGGACTGATTTTCACGGCCCTCCTGCTCACCATGCTGATGAGCTCCATGGGCCAGATGATCTTCTCCACCGCCCTGCCGACCATCGTCGGCGAACTCGGCGGCGTTGACCACATGAGCTGGGTCATCTCCGCGTTCCTCATCACCATGACCATCGCGATGCCGATCAACGGCAAGTTTGGCGACGGCCTGGGACGCAAGTGGTTTTACGTCGGCTCGATCGGCCTCTTCGTCATCGGCTCCGCCCTGGGCGGCTTCGCGCACACCATGACGCTGCTTATCATCGGCCGCGCCGTGCAGGGCCTTGGTGCCGGCGGCATGATGGTGAACTCGCAATCCATCATCGCCGAGGTCGTCCCCGCCCGCGAACGCGGCAAGTACATGGGCGTTATGGGCGCCATGTTCGGCGTCGCCTCCGTGCTCGGCCCTGTCCTGGGCGGCTGGTTCACCGACGGCCCGGGCTGGCGCTGGGGCCTGTGGATGAACATCCCGCTCGGCATTCTGGCCATGCTGGTTTCTGCCTCCGTCCTTCGCCTGCGCAAGGGTTCCGAGGGCCCGCTTAACGCCGACTGGCTCGGCATGGTGCTGATGATTATCGGCACCACCAGCCTGATCCTCACCACCACATGGGGCGGTACCCAGTACGAGTGGGGCAGCACGACCATCCTGACCACGATCGCTATCGCCGTGGTTGCCATCGTCGCATTCGTCTTCGTTGAGCTGCGTGCGAAGAACCCGATGATCCCGATGGGCCTGTTCAAGAACCGGAACATGGCGCTCACCACCGCCGCCGGCACGGTGCTCGGGATGGCAATGGTCGGCGCACTCGCCTACCTGCCCACCTACCTGCAGATGGTGCACGAGATGACCCCGACGAACGCGGGTCTCATGATGATTCCGATGGTGCTGGGCATGCTGGGCACCGGCATGACCGTCGGCTTTGTCATCTCTCGCACCGGCCGCTACAAGATGTACCCGCTGGTGGGTATGGCCATCACCGCCGTCGGCATGTTCCTCTTCTCCCGCCTCACCGTCGAGACCTCGCTGGTCATGCTGGGCATCTACATGTTCATCTTCGGCTTCGGCCTCGGCCTGGTCATGCAGGTGCTGGTCCTGATCGTGCAGAACTCCTTCCCGGTTGCCATGGTCGGCACCGCGACGGCGACGAACAACTTTTTCCGCCAGCTCGGTTCCTCCATCGGCGCCTCCCTGGTTGGCTCGCTGTTCATCCACAACATGCGCACCCACATGGAGGAGCGCATGCCTGAGGCGATGGCACAGCTGCCGCCCGAGCAGGCGCAGGCGATCGGCCAGCAGTTCAGCGGCGGCAGCAGCAACCTCACGCCGCACCAGGTGGCGCAGCTGCCCGACGCGATCCGCGAGGTCGTGCTGACCAGCTACAACGACGGCCTCACCCCGGTCTTCCTGATGATCGTACCGCTCGCCGTCATCGCCTTCCTCCTGCTCATCCCGATCACTGAGGATCCGCTGAAGGAAACTGTGGACTAGGAAGAGCCACTGACCAACACAAAGGAGCCACCCTGGCACTCGCCAGGGTGGCTCCTTTTCTGCGTTCTTCGGACCTACTTTTCGTCGGGCTTTGGCAGCAGCAGCTCGTATATGTCGGAGTCGCGCCACTCGCCGGCGCGCTCGCCGTACGTCATCTTCGCCATGTGGTGGAAGGTGCCGATCTTTTCAAACCCGCGGGAGATGTGCAGGCCCGCGGAGCCGGTGTTCTCCGGGAAGATCCACGAGTGAATCGACCACTTGTCCAGCGCAACGCAGGTCTCGATCAGCTTGTCCAGCAGCGCGCCGGACACGCCCATGCCGCGCGAATCGGGGTGCGTGTAGATCGAATCCTCAACCACGCCATGGAACACGCTTCGCGACGACGCCTTCGCCGCGGCAACCCAACCGAGCACCTTGTCGTCGTCAAGCGCATCAACGGCGACGAAAACGGTCTCGATGATCTTACCGCGGGAGAACGCCTCCCACGTCTGCCCCTTCGTCTCGTAGGTGGCGTTTCCAGTGCTCAAGCCCATCTCATAGATCTCACGGACCTGCGGGTAGTCCTCAGGGCGGATCGGACGAATATTAAAACCGTTTTTGGCCATGCGCACTATTGTCATGGCCTTCGAAGTAGCGCGCAAACCGCGCACGAAAAACGCCCCACCACCAGGGTTTTCCTGGTAATGGGGCGCGAGCTATAGCGTAACGCTACGCCAGACTAGTGCTGGTTGATGATCGGGCCGAACTCGCCGTTGTCGCCGCGGGTCCACTCGATGGTGCCGTGCTCGAACTCCTGGATCCAGCCAGACTCGGACGGCAGCGGGGTCTCCGCCTCGAGCGGGAAGCCGAGGGTCTCGGCGTGGTTGCCGTTGATCCACTCGTTCGCAATCTCGCCCCAGATCGGCGCGCCGCCGGTGTTCTCGTTCCAGGTGACGTAGTGCTCGCCGTCGTAGGAGACGATCCAGCCGTTCGCGGTCTCCTCGATGGAAGCCGGCTCGCCCCATGCCGGGTCGGCGTACTTATCGATGGCCGCCGCCAGATCGTTCGGGACCATCGCGGTCTCGCCGTCCGCGGTAGCGATTTCGGTGGTGTCACCCTCAGCGCCGGCAGCAGCGCCCGCGCCTGCAGCGCCCTCGGCACCCTCAGCGCCGTCTTCGCCCTCAGCGCCAGCGGTCTCGGTGGCGGTAGCGGTCTCGGTCGCGGTCTCCTCGACCACGGTGGTGCCGTTCTCGCTGTCGCCCTCGTCGGAGGAGCAAGCGACCAGGCCGGTGGCCAGGGTCAGCGCAGCTGCGGAAGCGACGATCTTGCGGGAGATGCTCATAAACAAAACCTTTCGTTGTGTCGTTTACGTGACGTGACCATTATGCAAGCTATACATTCCCACGCCGTTTTACCCCACCCGAACGGGGGTAACATCTCCCGCTCCCCTTGCAGAATCCTGCACCATCCCCATGGATAGCAAACAAAAAGTGTGCACATCCCGCACTAGTTCCGTCCGCGCCGCCTTCCCCGTCCACGCGGCTGGATCGCTTTCCCCTTCTTCCGCTTCTTGTGGCTCTTATGGCTCTTCTGGGCCGCGTTGGCGCGCGAGGACCGCACCGAGCGCCCCTTGGTGATCCCCACGAAGTCCTGGATCGCGTCGCAGTCGTCGTCCTTGCGCCACACCAGCGCGATCGGCGTCGGCGCGACCGATGGTCCCGCCACCTCGAGCGGCACGACCTGCTTCTTCGATAGGTGCTTGAGCAACGGCAGCGGTCCGTACGCCACACCGACGTTCGCGGCGACGACCTGCAGCGCTTCGCGCAGCGCGTCTACGTCGGGCCGGTGCGAAAACGGCAGGTTGACGTACTCATCGGCGAGGTCCGATTCCGCGACCTGCTCCCCCACCTCCGCGTACACGGAGTCCTTGGGCACGGCGACCCCGGGGGCTTCCTCGTAGAGGCGGACCATGTGGAAGTCTTCGCTCGCGGCGTCGAGGCGCGGGTCCGGGAGGCGGAGCAAGGCGACGGTGGGTGGGGACGAGGGGGCGTCGATAAGCACTGCCCAGGGGTCGGCGGCATCGATGGCCTCGACGGAGTCCCCCGTGGCCTCCTGATAGCGCCGGATCCATTTGCTGGGCGCGGAACCTGTGACGAAGACGAGGGAGAGCATGCCCAGAATGCTACCGTGTGCAGCATGAGCAATGAGACGCCGTCCAGCACGGCCATGAAGCCGGAAACCGCCGCGAAGAAGCTCGGTGTGTATCTGCCCGCCACCCCGCAGGAGTTTCAGGACGGGTCGGTTACCCATGCTGAGCTGCGAGAGCTCCAGCAGAATCCACCCGAGTGGCTGCAGGAGCTGCGCCACAACGGGCCGCACCCCCGCCCCGAGGTCGCCCGCAAGCTGGGCATTTCCATCACCGCGCTGAAGAAGCACGAGATGGACCGCCCGCTGACCTCCAAGGAGATCAGCGAGCTGCTGGCAGACCAGCCGGAGTGGCTGCGCGAGGCCCGCGCGGCGCACGCCGAGCAGCGCAGCGACAACTAGCGCCCTAGAGCATCTTCCAGTCTTCGAGGCCCGGGTAGAGCGGGTACTTCTCCGCCAGTGCGTCGACGCGCGCGTGCAGGGCCTCGGTGTCGGCAGCCTCGCCCTTGATCAGGGCCTCCGCAATAATCTCTGCGACCTCGGTGAAGTCCTCCTTGCCAAAGCCGCGGGTGGCCAGCGCGGAGGTGCCGATGCGCAGGCCGGAGGTGACCTTCGGCGGGCGCGGGTCGAACGGCACAGCGTTGCGGTTCACGGTAATGCCCGCGCTGTGCAGCAGGTCCTCCGCCTGCTGGCCGTCCATCTTGGAGTTGCGCAGGTCCACGAGGACCAGGTGCACGTCGGTGCCGCCGGAGACGACGTCCACGCCGGCCTCTTTCGCATCCGGTTGGGTGAGGCGGTCGGCGAGGATGCGCGCGCCCTCGATGGTGCGCTCCTGACGGTCCTTGAACTCCGGCATGCCGGCGATCTTGAACGCGGTCGCCTTGGCCGCCACCACATGCATCAGCGGGCCGCCCTGCTGGCCGGGGAAGACCGCGGAGTTGAGCTTCTTGTTCAGGTCCTCGTCGTTGGTGAGGATGAAGCCGGAGCGCGGGCCGCCGATGGTCTTGTGCACCGTGGAGGACACGACGTGGGCGTGCGGCACCGGCGACGGGTGCAGCCCGGCGGCAACCAGGCCCGCAAAGTGCGCCATGTCGACCCACAGGTACGCGCCGACTTCGTCCGCGATGGAGCGGAACTCGGCGAAATCCTCGTGGCGTGGGTAGGCGGACCAACCGGCGATGATCACCTTCGGCTTGACCTCGCGCGCCTGCTCGCGCAGCTTCGCCATGTCGATGGTGTGGGTGTCCTGCTCCACCTCGTAGGCCGCGACGTTGTAAAGACGACCGGAGAAGTTGATCTTCATGCCGTGGGTGAGGTGGCCGCCGTGCGCCAGGCTGAGTCCCAGGATCGTATCGCCCGGCTCCGCCAGCGCCATGAGGACGGCGGCGTTAGCCTGCGCGCCGGAGTGCGGCTGCACGTTGGCAAACTTCGCGCCGAAGACCTGCTTTGCGCGCTCCTGGGCCAGTTCCTCCACCACGTCGACGTGCTCGCAGCCGCCGTAGTAGCGCTTGCCCGGGTAGCCCTCGGCGTACTTGTTGGTCAGCACAGAGCCCTGTGCCTGCAGGACGGCGCGCGGCACGAAGTTCTCGGACGCGATCATCTCCAGGGTGTTGCGCTGCCGGCTCAGCTCGTTGACGATGGCCTCGTGTACTTCGGGGTCGAAGGTGGCGAGGTCCTGGTAACGGAAGTCTTCAGACACGTGCTCCGGGTCCTTTCAATGGTTCAAGATTCGATGGCAAAATCCCCGCAGCGCGGTGACTTTCTAGCAGTATAAACGCCACCCCACACCCACGGGGGCAACTTCCAGCCCTCTTCAAGCCCTCTTCAAGCCCTGCCCTGAGCGCGAGCAGTGTTCCAGCGAGTGGAACAATGGGGCCCATGGCTCAAGGTGTACGGGGAGCGGACTCAAGCCCCTATCTGGACTTCCACCGCCAGGATTGGCGCGAGCGCCGCGCGACGATGCCGCAGGTGCTCACCGCCGAGGAGGCGGAGAAGCTCAGCGGTATCGGCGAAAACCTTGACTTGCAGGAGGTCGAGGACATCTACCTCCCCTTATCGCGTCTCATCCACCTCCAGGTCCGCGCCCGCCAGAAGCTCACCAACGCCACCGAGACCTTCATCGGCGGCGACCCCGGCCACGTCCCATTCATCATCGGCCTGGCCGGTTCGGTGGCCGTGGGCAAGTCGACCACTGCGCGCGTGCTCCAACTCCTGCTGCAGCGCTGGGAGTCGCACCCCCGCGTGGACCTGATCACCACGGACGGGTTCCTCTACCCCACCGAGGTCCTCCAGGAGCGCAACCTCATGTCGCGCAAGGGCTTCCCGGAATCCTACGATCGCCGCAACCTCATGCGCTTTGTCACTGAGGTCAAGTCCGGCCAGCCCGTGGTCAAGGCGCCCATCTACTCGCACACGGCGTACAACATCCTGCCCGGTGAGTACATCGAGGTCCGCCAGCCCGACATCCTCATCCTCGAGGGCCTCAACGTCCTCCAGACCGGCCCCACGCTCATGGTCTCGGATCTGTTCGACTTCTCAATCTACGTGGATGCCTCGGTCGAGCACATCGAGCACTGGTACATCTCGCGCTTTCTCAAGCTGCGCCACACCGCGTTCCGCGAGCCGGGCGCCCACTTCGCCGACTACGCCCAGCTTGATGATGCCCAGGCGACCCACCGCGCCCGCGAAATCTGGCAGACCATCAACCTGCCGAACCTGGTGGAAAACATCTTGCCCACGCGCCCCCGCGCCTCGCTTGTGCTGCGCAAGGGCTTCGACCACACGGTGCAGCGCGTACGCATGCGCAAGCTGTAGCGCTTGTCAGCGCCCCCTACTTCCCGAACCGACGCGACCGCTGGGAGTACTCGCGCAGCGCGCGCAGGAAGTCGATCTTGCGGAACGCGGGCCAGTACGTATCCGTAAACCAGATTTCGGAGTAGGCGGCCTGCCAGAGCAGGAACCCGGACAGCCGCTGCTCGCCCGAGGTGCGGATGACCAGGTCGGGGTCCGGCTGACCCGACGTATAGAGGTGCTCCCCGATCGAGTCCACCGTGACCGCCTCGGCCAGCGCGTCCGTCGTGGTGCCGCGGGCGGCTTCGTCCCGGATGAGTGAACGCACCGCGTCCACGATTTCCTGGCGCCCGCCGTAGCCGACGGCGATGTTGACGGTCAGCCCCGCCTTCCCCGTGGTTGACTCCGCGGAGCGCTGCATGCGCTCCACCACGTCCGGCGGCAGCAGGTCAAGGTGGCCGACGAGGCGCACGCGGCACGAATAGTGTTCCGTCGCGAGGTCCTCGATCACGTCAGAGATGATGTCAAAAAGCAGCTCCACCTCTTCGGAGGTGCGCTGGAGGTTCTCCGTGGAGAGCAGGTAGAGCGTGACCACGTCAACGTCCATTTCCGCGGACCAGCGCACCAGCTCGCCGATCTTCGCGCCGCCCGCCCGGTGCCCCTGGGAGATGTCGGTCAGCCCGGCCTCGCGCGCCCACCGACGGTTCCCGTCCGCCATCACAGCGATATGCTTGGGCCGCTTCTTGCCGCGCAGCTCGCGCTTCAAGCGCAGCTCGTACAGCGGGTACAGCATCTTCTCCAGCAACGTCACAGTCCTCACTCTACTCATGTGGCGCGCCCGCGCTTAGAAAATACGCTTCTTCCCGAGGTCCAGCACGCCGGCCTCGCGCATCGCGGCGTCCAGCGCCTCCTGGTCGAACGGGTCGATCCCGTGCGCCTCGGCGAACTGCTGGCGGCGCCGGAACCGCGAGTAGCGGCGGTGGAAGGCAAACCCGAGCGAGAGGATCACTACGGCCAACACCACCAGGATGAGCAGGCCGATTGGCGATGCCTTGCCAAAGTCCGGCCCCACCGGGGTCTCCGCGGGCGCCTGCGCGAGCACGTAGCTCGACGCGTTCACCGCGGACGCGGTCAACGATGCTGTGAACCCAATGCTCATTTCGCGGCCTCCTCCTCGATTCCGGCGAACAGGTCGTCCTCCGGCAAGTGCGTTTTCACCCTGGTCTGCGCAAGCTCGAACTCCTCGGTGGGCCAGGCGTCTCGCTGGTCCTGCACCGAGCTGGCCAAAAACGCGCCGGCCGGGTCGATCTGGGTGGCGTGCGCGGTGAGCGCCGCCTCGCGCTGCGCGAAGTACTCGCCGCACTCCACCTGCGTGGTCACGCGGCTCATCACGTCGGCCTGGTTCTGCTCCCAGCGCGCAATCATCAGCTCGTACGGGCTCGGCTTGCCCTGCGCGTAGAGTCGCTCCTGCAGCAGACGCATCCGCTGCAGGATAAACCCGTGGCTGTAATACAGCTTCAGCGGCGTCCACGGCTCGCCCGCCTCGGGCGCAAACTCCGGATCGCCCGCCTTTTCCCAGGCCAGCATGGAAATCGTGTGCACCATGATGTGGTCCGGGTGCGGGTAGCCACCGTTTTCGTCGTAGGTGATAATGACGTGCGGGCGGAATGCGCGTATCGACGCCACCAGCTTGGCCGCCACCGCCTCCGGATCCTGCACGGCGAACGACCCCTCTGGCAACGGGGGCAGCGGGTCCCCTTCCGGCAGCCCGGAGTCCTGGTAGCCCATCCACTCGTGCTCAACGCCGAGTGCGTCAACCGCGCGGGCCATCTCCTGCTCGCGAACCTGGATGAGGTTGTCCAGCACCCCCGGGCGATCCATAGCTGGGTTCAAAATGTCGCCCCGGCGGCCGTCAGTGCAGGTGACCACCTTGACGCGATTGCCTTCCGCCGCGTACTTCGCCATCGTCGCCGCGCCCTTAGACGATTCGTCGTCCGGGTGTGCGTGGATTGCCATCAGCCGCAAACCAGTCACGAGAACTCCAACTTTTGTAGGGGGCAGTGCTTCAACTCCGGCCCATCTTAGTACCATCAAGTGCGAAGCAATCGTTCGCTCCCGCGCCGCTAACCCAGAAGGAGAGGTCGCCGCCGTGTCCACTACCTCGAATGCACCCGCAGCACCAGGCAACGGCGGTACTTCGCGGACGCGGTACGGAGGGGGCACGGGGGCGTCGACAAGCAAACTGCCCGGGCGCATCATGGCGATCGCTGCGGTGCTGCTGGTGGGTTTTGCCATTTTTGCCGTGGCACGCGTGATGAGCGAGCGGTCCGCGCAGCCGATCAGCGCAGATTTCATTTCGCAGGAGAAGGTCGATGACTCGACCTCGCGGCTGTGGATCGACGTGACCCGCGAAGATACTGACGTGCCGTCCTATTGCATCGTCACCGCGGTGGACTACCACCACGCGGAGATCGGTCGCCGTGAAGTGGTCATCCCCGCGGGGGGCGAGGAAATGGAGCGACTCGCCGTTAACATGCCGGTGCGCGGCGATCTCGCGTCGGGGCGCGTCTACGGGTGCTCGGAGAAGATTCCGGACTATATGGACGCGGAAAGCGCCTACTACGCGGCCCGGTAGCCTGCGGGCAGTGTGTTAAGATCCGCCTGTATATTTGTACGAGTATGACCACGTAATCCGTCGGACTGGGCCCGGCCTGGGAAACAGGCGGGCTCGTTTTTGACGTATGAGGGAAGGGTTTTCCGCATGGCTGAGACGCAAAAGCAGTACATCACCCCGGAAATGAAGGACAAGCTCGAGGCAGAGCTGCAGCAGCTGATTGATAACCGCCCGGTGATCGCTGCTGAGATCAACGAGCGCCGCGAGGAGGGCGACCTCAAGGAGAACGCGGGCTACGACGCGGCTCGTGAGCAGCAGGACCAGGAAGAGGCCCGCATCAAGCAGATCTCCGAACTGCTGGCCAACTCCACCACCGAGCGCACTGGCGTCATCGAGGGCGTCGCGCACGTCGGTTCCGTCGTGCACGTGTACTACAACGGCGACGAGAACGATAAGGAGACCTTCCTCATCGGTACCCGCGCTGCATCCACCGACAACAAGGACCTGGAGACCTACTCCGAGAACTCCCCGCTTGGCGCAGCCGTCGTCGGCGCCTCCGAGGGCGATACGCGCAAGTACACCGCGCCGAACGGCCGCGAGATTTCGGTGACGATTCTCTCCGCGGAGCCGTATGATTCTGTTAAGGCTTCCACGCCGCGCGACTAGTACCACTAGCACGCAGCCTCATCCCCGCTTTATTGCACGCTCTTAGAACTAACTGAAGGATCAAACCTGTGATTTCCGTTTCCCGTAAGGCCGCGGCCGGCATGCTCGCCGTGGCAGCAGTTTCCCTCTCCGCCTGCCACCCGCCGCACCAGGTTGACTCCGCCGAGAAGGTCGACACGGCGAAGAGCCAGGACCCGGATTCGCTGGCTTCCTACGGCGCGACCCCGTCCGGCACCGCAGCTGCATCCGGCACCGCTACCGCGTCTGGCACCGCATCCGCGCAGCCGACCACTATCACGGCCTCTGACGGCACCCCCACCATCGCCAACTGCGGCGCCGTCGAGCTGGAGCGCCCGACCGAGCTGGTGCTGGATTGCACCGACCAGGGCAACCTGCTGCGCGACATCGTCTGGGATTCCTGGGAGGCCGACGCCGCTACCGGCACCGGCACCCGCGTGGCCCCGGGCCAGGAGCCGGAGGACATCGCCGTCTCCCTGTCCGAACCGGAGGTTGTCAACGGCGTACTGGCCTACACCACGATCACCGTGGACGGCGCGCAGGTGTACCCGGAGCGCGACATGTAAGTTCGCCCCGCCTCAGGGCACGCGAAACGCGCCCGGCCCGCAACCTTGATTCCTTGCAAGGTGCGGGCCGGGCGCGTTTGGTATTCAGTGATTAATCATCATTGAAGATGGACAGGAAGCGCAGAATCTCGGTGTAGAGCCAGATGAGCGTCACTGCCAGGCCGAGGGCGACGCCCCATGCCTCCTTTGCCGGCGCACCGGAACGCACCAGCTTGTCGGCCAGGTCGAAGTCCTGCAGGAAGGACAGCGAGGCGATCACGATGCAGACGAGGCTGAAGATGATGGCCATCACGCCGTCACCACGCAGCGGGTTGATACCGGTGAACATGGCGAGCAGGAAGTTGCCCAGCGCGAGGATGGCGACACCAAAGATCATGCCGGTCAGTGCGCGGTTGAAGCGCGGGGTGACGCGGATCGCGCCAGTGCGGTAGACAAACAGCATGCCGATAAACACGCCGATCGTGCCCAGGATTGCCTGGAAGATGAGCTCACCGGCCGTCCCGCCGATGAGGAAGGAGAAGCCGCCGACAAACAGGCCTTCAAACGCCGCGTAGAGCAGCGTGACGGTCGGCGAGCCAAAGCTCTTGGAAAACGAGTGGACCAGCACAGTGATGAACGCGGCGATACCGCCGACGAACGTCAGGATCATGCCGATGCCTTGGTTCACGCCCATGCACAGGGCGAAATTCACCGCGGCGAACGCGACGATCACCGCGAGGGTGATGCCGGTCTTCGACACAATGTCATCCACCGTCATCGGGCGCTGTGAGTCCTGCGGGGCCCGCGGGGCCTCAGTCTGGACGCCACCGTAGGGGGTGTGCTCGTTGCTCCCGTATCCGTAGCCCTGCTGCTGGGCCTGGGGCAAGTTCTTCAGTACCGGATTGCTACTTCGCATCTGGTTTCCATTCCTTTCCTTGTCCATCGTCCGTGTCACCTTATGTAACGCCCCACCTTCCCAGATAGTTCCCATCCGCGTATGAAGCTCGCGGCACACGGGCCTAAAGTGTGAGTATGCATCTGCCCGAATGGGGCGCGCCGGAGCTGTTTTCCCGCGCCCACCAGCAACGGTTTCGCCCCGCCGCGGTAGGCGACGCCGTGCGCGAGCGGCTGCTCGAGCTCACGGGGGATGCGCACCCGTTTGCTGCGCAGTACGGGGACGTGGAAATCCTGGCCTTTCGGATCAGCCACCCGGTGGACCACTACCTGTTCAGCACGTTCGGTCTGGCGCCGGTGCGCTCCTCGCTCCCGCTCGCCGGCACGCACACCGAGCTGACGCTCCGGGTTCCCGCAGCCGGCGCGCCGCTTCCCCCGGGTTGGCCCGCGGCGGTGCTGGGCCGGTTGGTCCGCCACATCCGGAGGACTGGCCGCCCCATCGAGCCCGGCCACTACTTCGACTTCCACGCGCCGGTCGCAGATGGCGCGCGGCTTTCCGCGTTCAGCTTCGTCGCGGACCCGCTGCTTGGCGTCGTCGATTCGCGCCTGGCCGTGGTCCGCTTCACCTACGCCGTGGGATTGACCGCGCGCGACCTCGAGGACGCGCTGGCGTGGGACCCGCTGAAGTTCACGGGCGTACTCGGAGACACGTTCCCCCTCGGGCTGAGCGATCCGGCGCGCGCGGACGTAGCCACGCACCGCGCCGCCCGCCGCATTGTCACCGCGGCCACCGCCCGCGAGGGATCGACCGTGGGCGCCGTCGAGTCGCGGCTGCTCGGTGTCGAGGGCACCGGGCGTATCGACGTCTCCGTCGACGGCGCCCGCGCGATCCTACGCGCCATGCGCCACCGCCTCCCCTTCGGCAGGCCTTTCGCCCTGGTCGCAGGTCGTAACTGGCTGCTGTTCGACCCCGACCTCCCAGGAGCCATCACTGCAGAGGAGGACGGCCTGCGCGTGCCCACCTCCCCGGACGTGCGCAACGAAATCCTGGCCAAACTGGACGCGGAACCGGGGACGTACTGGTTCGTCACCGCCCCGCTCGAGTTGCACGTCGTGGATACGCAGCGCTAAACCGCACGAGCATCGGTGCAATGAGCCACGACACCATCGCCCCCACCATCCTCGTGTGGTTCCGTGACGACCTGCGCCTGCACGACAATGCGGCGCTTGCTTGGGCGCCGCGGTGACGTGGAACCGCCGCTACCACCTCACCGACATCGACGCGCAGGTCAAGGAGGCCACCGGCGCGGTCTCGCACCCCGGCTTCCTGCTCACCGAGCCCTGGGAGGTCCGCACTGCTTCCGGCACGCCCTACCGCGTATTCACGCCCTTTTCCAAGAAGGCACAGGGCATGCTTCTCGACGCCCCTCCGTTCCCCCCACACCCGCCCCTGCCGTTGAGGGATTGGAGGGGGTCGAGGGGGCGTCGACAAGCGTGGACGAGCCCGAGTGGAGCGCAACACTTGCGGCTCACTGCACCCCCGGCGACCGTATGGCACGCGGTCGCGCACCCAGAGATGGACCCCGATGCGCAACACCTCGAGCAGCTCGCCCGCTGGCAGCGCGGGGAGACGGGCGTGCCGTACTTCCCTATCTTCAATCCGCTCACGCAGCAGCAGAAGTTCGACCCTGACGGCGCGTACGTCAGCCGCTGGGTACCCGAGGTGAGTACCCCCGCCTATCCTGGGCCGATGGTGGATGTACAGGCATCCCGCAAGGTGGCGTTAGCGGCCTACGACGACATCGCGGCGCATCATTAGTCTGGTGCGAAGATCCCATCCACCTCCACCGAAAGGACATCCCTATGGGCATCTTTGACAACCGCGTCGCGCTGGTCACCGGCGCAGCATCCGGCATCGGCAAGGCCGTTGCCGCCGACCTCGCCGCAAACGACGCGAAGGTCGTCGTCGCCGACATCAACGAGGACGCCGCCCGTGCAGTCGCCCAGGACATCGAGGCGGCCGGCGGCACCGCAGCCGCGCTCAAGCAGGACGCCGCGAGCGCGCAAGAGAACGAAGCAGCAGTGAAGTTCGCTGTGGAGACGTTCGGCGCGCTCCACCTCGCGGTGAACAACGCCGGTATCGGTGACCAAGTCCCGCTCGCGGAGAAGAAACTCGAGGACTGGGACCGAATCATCAACCTCAACCTCAACGGCGTCGCCTACGGCTGCCACTACCAGCTCAATCAGATGCTTACGCAGCAGGATGGAATCCCGTGCGCGATTGTCAACATGTCCTCCATCCACGGCTCCGTCGCCCGTCAAGGCGGGATCGCGGCGTACGCCGCCGCGAAGCACGGCGTGATCGGGCTGACCAAGTCCATCGCCGCGGACTACGCCGCCAAGGGCATCCGCTGCAACGCCGTCGGCCCCGGCTACATCGACACCCCGCTGCTCAACCGCCTGTCTGAGGAGATGCGCCAGCAGCTCATTGCCCGCCACCCGCAGGCTCGCCTCGGTCACGCGGAGGAGGTCGCAGCCATGGTCCGCTTCCTGCTCAGCGACGAAGCCTCCTTTGTCAACGGCTCCTACCACCTCGTCGACGGCGGATACACTGCTCTCTAGGCCTTCTAGCCCCCTAAAAAGAAAGGTGTACTCCCCGTGCCCACTTCAGCCTCGACCCCAACCGCAGCCGTGATCGGCGCCGGGTTCGCCGGCCTCGCCACCGCCGCGCTCCTGGCCCGCGAGGGATACGAGGTGACCGTCTTCGAGCGCTTGAACGCAGTTGGCGGGCGGGCCGGGGAGGAAACCTTCGACGGGTTCCGCTTCGACATGGGCCCGTCCTGGTACCTCATGCCGGACGCGTTTGACCACTTCTTCGCGCTCTTTGGCTACCGCACGGAGGAGCTGCTCGACCTCGTTCCGCTGGACCCCGCGTACCGCCTGTTCCCCGAGTGCCAGGCGCCACTCGACGTCCCCGCGGACCCCGCGCGCGCTGCGACGCTTTTTGAGTCCATCGAGCCCGGCGCGGGCGCGAAACTCACCGAATACCTCGACTCCGCCGAGCGCACCTACGACCTGGCGTTGCGCCACTTCCTCTACACCACATTCTCCTCCCCCGCCGCGTTCCTCGCGCCGGAGGTGCGCGCCGGCTACGCCGACCTGGCCAAGTTCCTCACCACCCCGCTCGACCGCTTCGTGGCGCGCCGCTTCAGCGATGTCCGCCTGCGCCAGATGCTCACCTATCCGGCGGTGTTCCTGTCGTCGCACCCGTCGAAGACCCCGTCGCTCTACCACCTCATGAGCCACACCGACCTCACCCAGGGCGTGCGCTACCCGCTAGGCGGATTCGCCGCCGTCGTCGACGCCATCTACCGCATCGCCCGCGAGCAGGGCGTCCGCTTCCGCCTCGGCACGGAGGTCACCGCCATCACGCACTCCGGCGGCCGCGCCACGGGTGTGCGCGTTGGCACGGAGCAATTGCTTTTCGACGCCACCGTCTCCGCCGCCGACCTCCACCACACCGAAACACGCCTGCTCCCGGCGGACAAGAGGACCTACGACGAGCCCTATTTTGCCAAGCGCAACCCCGGGGTCAGCGCCGTCCTGCTCACCCTGGGGGTGCGCGGAGCGCTGCCCCAGCTGGCGCACCACAACCTGCTGTTCAGCCGCGAGTGGGGCACGGATTTTGACGCGGTGTTCGACGGCCCCGTCGACGCGCGTCCGCTGGGCGCCTCGCGCTCAATCTACGTATCCAAGCCGTCGGCCACGGACCCCGGCACGGCGCCCGAGGGGCACGAGAACCTCTTCGTTCTCGTCCCGGTGCCCGCCCAGACGGATGTTGGGGGCGGAGATGCGTACGGAGGCGGGGCGTCGACAAGCGTCGAAGCGATCGCCGACGCTGCCCTGACGCAGATCGCGGAGTGGTGCGGCATCCCGGACCTGCGCGAGCGGATCGTCGTGCATAAGACGGTCGGGCCCGCAGACTTCGCGGACCGCTACCGCGCGTGGTCCGGAGGCGCGATCGGCCCGGCGCACACGCTGCGGCAGTCGGCGTTTCTGCGCGGGCGCAACGCGTCTCGCACACTGGACGACCTCTACTATGCGGGCGCGACGACGGTGCCGGGGGTAGGCGTGCCGATGTGTCTCATTTCTGCCGAGAACGTGGTGAAACGGCTCCGCGGCGACAAGAGTTCTGGGCCTTTACCTACCACCTGACGGGGTCGATCACGTATGGTCGGGCGCATGAAACGACACACCGTAATTGCCGCGACACTGCTGACCTCGGTGGGCCTGGCGCTTGCCGGCTGCTCGGCCGATGACTCGACCAGCACCGACACGAGCGCAACGGCATCGCAGGAGTCCCCATCGTCTGAGAGCACTGAGAGTCCCGTGGAAGCTGCGCCGGCGGAAGACCGAGGCACCGGCGAGCCGCCCGCCGAGTACGGCGAGGAAGCCAACAAGGTCATCGCCGCGTTCAAGGAGCAGTACCCCACCGCGGAGGAAACGGACCTGAATGCGCTCTACGAGCAGATGGGCGGCGACGACCAGTCGATGGAGACGCCCAGCGATGTCACCGTGGATCCGCCGCAGTGCGACTTCTCCGACGAGACCAAGGTCCTGGACAACCTCATGACCAAGCACTCGAAATCCACCCTGCTGTCCAAGCCGGCAGAGATGCCCGAGGGCCAAGACCCGGCCAGCGGTCCGTCGGTGGACCTGGTCGTCGCGGAATTTGGCAACGAGGACGACGCGAAGGCGCTGCTGAAGCGCAGCGACGTCTACAGCGGCGACTGCACTGACATCACGATCACGTCCGGCACCGGAGAGCAGGCCGTCTCTTCCCACAACACGTACGAGAAGTCGGACCTGAAATTTGAGGGCGCGGACGATTCCTTCTCCGGCGTAACCACCGTCGAGGGCGCAATGTCCTACACCGGAGAGACGGTCTACGGCCGCTTTGGCAACACCGTTGTCCAAATCACCGGTTCCGGCGAGGACCCGGAGCAGGTCACGCGGCTGCTGCAGGACGCCGTTGACGCGGTGAGCTAATCGGTGCCCCCAGTGGGACTCGAACCCACACTGAATCGATTTTAAGTCGACTGCCTCTGCCGATTGGGCTATAGGGGCAACAGGCAGTCATCGTACCCTGCACCCCCGACGCGCTAAGAATTGCCTACCCCTCCTGAGATTAAGAACATATTTTCGATTCCACCCTCTTGGTGTTGGCTCCAAAAGTAGACTCATTACCCCAAACGGTAAGCACTATATAAAGTAGGTCTCACGATGGAAAAACAACTCACCTCGGTAGAAATTTGTGCTGGAGCTGGCGGTCAAGCGCTCGGTCTTGAGCAGGCAGGCTTTCACCACCGAGCTGTAGTGGAAATTGATGATCACGCAGTGGCAACACTTCGCTCGAACCGTCCGGAGTGGAATGTAATTCACCACGATGTTTTAGAGTTTGATATTTCCCCTTACACAGACAACCTCGACCTCTTTGCAGGTGGTGTCCCCTGCCCGCCGTTCTCCATCGCGGGAAAGCAATTAGGTCAAGACGATGAACGCGATCTATTCCCTCGCGCGATCGAACTCATCGCTAGCTCAAACCCGAAGGCAGTATTGCTGGAGAACGTTAAGGGACTGGCGCAGCCTCGTTTTGCGGCCTACAGAGATAAACTCGTCAACCAACTCGCAGAGCTTGGCTACCAGTCGTACTGGGAACTCGTTACTGCTGCAGACTATCGAGTTCCCCAACTTCGGCCGCGATTCATTTTGGTTGCACTGAAAGAGGAGTATGCCGAGTATTTCGCCTGGCCAACGCCATACGAGAACCGCCTCACGGTAGGGCAGGCTCTCGAACCGCTTATGGGTGCAAACGGCTGGCCAGGCGCAAAACGGTGGGCGCTACAGGCAAACGCCATTGGGCCGACTCTCGTCGGCGGATCTAAGAAACACGGCGGACCAGATGTCGGTCCAACCCGAGCCCGAGAAGCTTGGAAGAAATTAGGCGTCCGTGGCACAAGTATCGCAGAAGAGCCTCCTCACCCGGATTTTCCAACCGATCTCTCTGAAAATTTACCTCGCCTCACCGTGAAGATGGGCGCCGTAATCCAGGGTTTTCCTCCAGAGTGGAAATGGGAGGGGGGCAAGACTGCGGCGTGGAAACAGGTGGGGAACGCGTTCCCACCACCTGTGGCCCACGCGATCGGTGTTCGAATTGCATCTGCACTACGAAAGGAGCCTCTGCAGGGCCTCTCCCCGGCCACAGCGATCATCCCTAACGCACCGTTACTCGAGGAGCTATCATCATGAAACCGCGTCCAGCTTTAATTACATCATCGCGCCGCGCCTTACATCAGCAACTTGTTGAATCAGGCACCCTTTCCATCGCGGAGACACCACTTGGCAAGATCGCATCAAACGCTGACAAGAGTCAGTCATCGTCCCGGGCGCTTTCTCTCCACGTCGCGGAACAGCTCCATGCACACACTGCCAAGAAAAAGCCTGGACAGAGCGCTGGAGCGGGCTTCGAACACATCATTGCTGAATTCCTGGAAGCAACGTTCCCCTATATGCAATCTGTGCGCCCGGGCGATTGGTCCATCCTCAATGTGGGCAGCTCACGCCGTAGAGACCATCTCGCAGTGTATGAGCCATATACGCACCTTGCGAGTTTGGCAGAAGCAATCCGCCTTAACCCCGACTTAGGCGCGTCCCTGGGCAACAACTATGTCATATCCCCGGATATTTTGGTTCTCCGAAATGCAATCTCAGACGACGTGCTAAATCAAGACCGTGTCATCGTCGATGAACACACTGGAACCCTCTCCCCTGTACGCGCTGCAAACCGCGCGGCTCCCACCGCGCATGTGCACGCTGTCATCTCCTGCAAATGGACAATGAGGAGCGACCGATCTCAGAATACGCGTGCGGAAGCGCTCAATCTGATTAGAAACCGAAAAGGTCGGTCTCCGCATATTATCGCTGTCACAAATGAACCAACGATGAGCAGGATAGCTAGTCTTGCTCTGGGCACTGGCGACGTCGACATGGTGTACCACGTTGCGTTGAATGAGCTTATGATCGCGATTGAAGAGAAGGGAAGCGACGACGCCAAGGAATTAATGCATACCTTGGTAGACGGTGACCGCCTGCGTGACATCGCTGACCTTCCACTTGATCTTTCGGTCTAATTAAATGCTCAGTAGCCCTGCGTCCACTTTCCCTGTACCCATCGGCGCAGCATTCGGTCTCACATTTCATAGTGGAGGCGCTCGTGGTTAGTCGCAATCCGCTATTCGCGGGCACCTGCTGCTGAACTGACTGCCGTCATGCAAGAGGCGGGCTGGCGCCAACGCTTGCAGCCCTCGTATTCAGGGCATCGTCGAGGGGCGCATCCACCGCAACCTGGTTCCACTCCGCCTGCGCCCGTTCGGTGCGAACTCCTGCGTCACGAAAGGCAGTCGTCACGGCTCGTCGTTCTGGCACAGTCGAGACGCGCATGGCACTACTCCTGCCACGAAGCGAACGGGCGGTTCTTTTCCCCGGTCACCACCGGCCCCAATGCGGAGCATTTTCTTGGTGCCCATCTCCCCGAATCGGCTGCTTACTCGCTGACCGAGATGACTTTCTTCTTGCCCTTCTTGCCTTTCCCTCCGGCAGGCTTGGGGCCGTTGACGTCAATCTCCTCGACATCGAACATGCTGGACAGGAAGTCCGCCACCCACTGGACGAGTTCCACGTCGCGCAGATTCGGGCTGTTGATGGCCTTCGACTCGCGCGGCATCGGCACCTGGAGCGTCTTCGCGGCGGCGCGGTAGTTCGCCCCCGAGTACAGGCGCTTGAGCCGCACCTGCTTCGAGTCCGGCAGCTCCACGGGGTGGAACTTGATGCGCGTGCCCTGCACCAGGATGTCGGAGACCCCGGCCTTGCGCGCCTGGTGGCGCAGCCGCGCCACGGCCATCAGGCGCGACACCTCGACCGGCATCGGCCCGAAGCGGTCCACCATTTCCTCGGCGACGCGCGCGAGGTCCTGTTCTTCGCGCGCCTCGGCGAGCTTGCGGTAGATCTCCAGGCGTAGGCGTTCGGCGTTGACGTAGGTTTCCGGGATGTGGGCGTCGACAGGCAAATCGACCCGGATCTCCTTGGGGCCCTGGTCGGTGCCGTCGACGGTGCCGCCGTCCATCATGGCCTTAAACGTTTCGACCGCCTCGCCGACGAGCCGGACGTACATGTCAAAGCCGACACCGGCGATGTGGCCGGACTGCTCGGCGCCCAGCACGTTGCCGGCGCCGCGCATCTCCAAGTCCTTCTGCGCCACCGCGATGCCCGCGCCCAGGTCGTTGTGCTGGGCGATCGTGGCCAGGCGGTCATAGGAGGTCTCTGTAAGCGTCTTTTCCTTCGGGTAGAGGAAGTAGGCGTAGCCGCGCTCGCGGGAGCGCCCCACGCGCCCGCGCAGCTGGTGCAGCTGCGACAGGCCCATGTTCTGGGCATTTTCCACGATGAGCGTGTTCGCGTTGGCGATGTCCAGGCCGGTCTCCACGATGGTGGTGCACACCAGCACGTCGTACTCGCGGTCCCAGAAGCCCTGCACGGTCTGCTCGAGCACCTGCTCGCTCATCTGCCCGTGAGCCACCACCACGCGCGCCTCCGGCACGAGCTGGCGCAGGGAGCGGGCGGTCTTCTCAATGTCGGAGACCTTGTTGTGGATGTAGAAGACCTGGCCGTCGCGCAGCAGCTCGCGTCGGATCGCCGCGGCAACCTGCTTGTCCTCTTGCGGGCCCACGTAGGTGAGCACCGGGTGGCGGTCCTCCGGCGGCGTGGTGATGCTGGTCATCTCGCGGATGCCGGTCAAGCTCATCTCCAGGGTGCGCGGGATCGGCGTCGCCGTCATGGTGAGCACGTCCACGTGGGATTTGAGGGCCTTGATGTGCTCCTTGTGTTCCACGCCGAAGCGCTGCTCCTCGTCCACGATGATCAGGCCGAGGTTCTTCCACTGCACGCCGGTGGTGAGCAGGCGGTGGGTGCCAATGACTACGTCCACGGAGCCGTCGGCAAGCCCGCCCGTGATCTCCTTCGCCTCCTTGGCTGAGGTGAAGCGGGACAGCTCACGGACCGTCACCCCGAAGCCGTCCATGCGGCCGGCGAAGGTGTTGTAGTGCTGCTGGGCCAGCAACGTCGTCGGCACGAGTACCGCGACCTGCTTGCCGTCCTGCACGGCCTTGAACGCGGCGCGGACGGCTACCTCGGTCTTGCCAAACCCGACGTCGCCGACGATGACGCGGTCCATCGGCGTCGGCTTCTCCATGTCGTCCTTGACCGCGTCGATGGCCGCCATCTGGTCCTCCGTCTCCACGAACGGGAACGCGTCTTCCATCTCCTGCTGCCAGGGGGTATCCGGGGCGAAGGCGTGGCCCGGCGCGGCCTGGCGCTTGGCGTAGAGCTCGATGAGCTCGCCGGCGATCTCGCGCACGGCCGCGCGGGCCTTGCGCTTCGTGTTCTTCCAGTCCGAGCCGCCCATCTTGCTCACGCGCGGGGCCTCGCCGCCGGTGTACTTGCTCAGCAGGTCCAGCGATTCCATGGGGACCCACAGCTGGTCGCCGGGCTGGCCGCGCTTGGCGGGCTGGTACTCCAGCACGATGTACTCGCGCCGCGAGTCCTCATCGCCCGTCTTGATGGTGCGCTCGGCCATCTTCACAAACTTGCCAATGCCGTGTGTGTCGTGGACGACAAAGTCGCCCGGCGTGAGCGCGAGCGGGTCGACGCGGTTGCGGCGGCGCGGGGCGCGGCGTTTGGCGCCGGCGATGTCGCCGACCCTGTTGCCGGTCACGTCCGTCTCGGTCACCACAACCAGGTTCGGGCCCGGGAACACCATGCCCGCGTGGCTGAGCGCCTGGTAGAGGGTCACGGCGCCGTCGACGGGCTCGAGCCCCGGCGTGGCGATGCGCGCGGACACGCCGTGCTCGCGCAGGCGCTCCGCGGTGCGCTCCACGGAGCCCTTCGCCGGGGCGACGAAGGCGACCTTGCCGTGGTTCTGCTGCACGTGCAGCTTCAGGGTGGCGTAGAGCTTCTCAATCTTCTTCGGGTCGCCCTTCGGCGCGGGCGCGGGGTCGAACTCGAGCGGGAGCGTCTCCGTGTCGTCCGCGGCGAACATGCCGGGCGGTGCGAAGGTCCACCACGCCGCCCCCGCGTTGCGCGCGGAAACCTCCAGCGACTCGTAGGAACGGAAGGAGGATGCGGACAAGTCGAGGCCCTCCACGGCGACGGGTCCCTCAGCGCCCATGGCGGCGGCCTCCCAGCCGGCCTCGAGGAATTCGTGGTCAGTCGCCTCCAGATCGGCGATGCGGGTGCGCACCTTCTCCGGGGAGGTCACCATCACGATCGCGCCGGACGGCATCAGCTCCGGCAGCGCCGCGTACTTCTGCTCGGTGAGCGCGGGGATGAGCGCCTCCATGCCGTCGGCGTGGATGCCCTCGGACACGCGGGTGAGCAGCTGCACCAGGGTCGGGTTGGACGGGAACTTCCTGGCAAGCTCGTCGGCTTTGGCGGACACGGTGGCGTCGATAAGCAACTGCCTGGCGGGGAACACCTCGACGGCCGCGACCTCGTCGATGGTGCGCTGGTCCGCGACGGAGAAGCTGCGCAGGTCGGTGACCTCATCGCCCCAGAACTCGATGCGGACGGCCTGCTCGGCGGTGGTGGGGAAAATGTCGATGAGGCCGCCGCGGGTGGCAAACTCGCCGCGCTTAGCCACCATGTCCACGTGTTCGTAGCCGAACAAGGAAATCCGCTCGGTGAGCTGGGAAAAGTCGTACTCGCGGTCGGCTTCGATCCGGATCGGCTCCGGCGCGGGGAGGACGGGCTGGCACGCGGCGCGCGCGGCGGCCACGATCACCCGCGGCATCTCCCACAGCACCTTCGAGCGCCGCCCCACCACGTCCGGCGCGGGCGAGAGCCGCTCGTGCGGCAGCGTCTCGTAGGCGGGGAAATGCCCCACCTTCGCCTCGCCGAGCAGCGCCTTGAGCTCCGCAGCGAGGTCCTCCGCCTCGTGCCCCGTGGCGGTAATGAGCAGCAGCGGCACCTCGCGCGCGATCGCCCCGGCCGCCCAGGCGCGCGCCTGGTCCAGCCCCGTCACATGCAGCGAATCCATCCCTACGTTGGCCACCAGCCCCTTGAGCTTGGGGTCGGTCATGGCCATGGTGAGCAGCCCGCCAAGCGCGGGCACGGTGTCCTGTGTCATTCGTCCTTCTCCCCATCCGTGGGCTTGTAGTGCTTGTCGACGCCACCTTCTCCGCCCCCACCCGAAGCCGAAAGTTCATACGGCACGATGTGGGGCTGCGCTTCCAGGCCGCGGAGCCCGTTCCAGCACATGTTGGCGATATGGGCGGCGGTGGTGTACTTGTCCGGCTGGCGCTCGTCCAGCCACCACAGCGCGGTGTTGGACACCGTGCCGACCAGCGCCTGACCGTACAACGCCGCAACCGAGTCATCTAATCCACGCTGGCGGAACGCCTGCGCTAACAGCGCGGAGACCTGCGAGGTGACGCGGCTGAGCAGCGTGGTGTAGGTGGGCTCCTCCCCCGGCGCTTGGCCGCGGACGATAATGATGAACCCGTCAGTTTCCTCCTCGACGTACTCCAGCACCGCGACCACCCCCTTCTCGATGCGCTCGCGCCACCGCCCGTCCTGGATCACCGCGGAGATCCGCGTTTCCAGCTTCTGCATCTCCACGTCGATGACGGCGCGGTAGAGCCCCTCCTTGCCGCCGAAGTGCTCGTAGACGACCGGCTTGGACACCTCGGCCCGGCTGGCGAGCTCCTCCACCGAGATGCCGTCGAGGCCGCGCTCCGCGAAGGCGGCGCAGCCCACGGCAATGAGTTGGTCCCGGCGCTGTTTGCCGGTCATTCGCTGACGAGCCATGCGTACTACTTTACGTCCGCGCGGCCCGCACCCGTCGAGGCCTCACCGCTGGAGACATTTTATGGAATCGCGCGCAATACGCTAGACTATCTTCTTGTCATTCCCCATGGTGTAATCGGCAACACTACGGTTTTTGGTACCGTCATTCTAGGTTCGAGTCCTGGTGGGGAAGCTTTTTATGCAGCGGGTTCGCGTGGCTCAAATAGTAAATTTAATCCTTTTCCGACTACACTGCCATTGTTTTAACAGCTAGTCGGAAGGCCTCCCCTATGCCGCGCCCAATTCACGGCTCAACCCGGTATGTCCCTGCGCTCGACGGGCTCCGCTCGATCGCGGTGCTGTTGGTCATTGCGTACCACCTGAACCTCCCGGGCTTTGGCGGTGGGCTACTCGGCGTCGGCGTCTTTTTCACGCTCTCCGGCTACCTCATCACGCTCAACCTGATGAACGGCCACCTGCGCGACAACTCGCTGCACCTGGGCACCTTCTGGCTACGCCGGTTCCGTCGTCTCGCGCCGGCGATGTTGGCCACCGTCCTGACGGTCCTGCTCCTCTCGGTCGCCTTCGACGCCGAGCACCTGCGCGACCGCGCCTTCGAGGCCATCAGCTCGGTGTTCTACGTGAACAACTGGCACAACATCGCCACCGGGACGTCCTATTTTGACCAGTTCAACGGGCCCGGCCCGCTCGACCACATGTGGTCGCTTGCCATCGAGGAGCAGTTCTACCTCCTGTGGCCGCTCCTGCTCTGGGTCCTGCTCAAGGTGCTGCGCCGCCCCTGGTTCGTCGCCACCGCCACCGTCCTCCTCGCCGCCGCCTCCTTCGGGTGGATGTGGGCACTGGCCACACCCGACGTGGACCCGACCCGCATTTACGAGGGCACCGACACCCGCGCCGGCGGCCTGCTGTTGGGCGCGGCGCTCGCCATCATCGTCGCTGCGCGCCGCAACGCCGGGAAGCAGGTGGCTGCTTCACCGGTGGCCGGCACGCTCGTCGGCGCAGTCGGCTTTGCCGGCATCATCGCGCTGAGCATGGTGGTCGCCCAGGAGAACATGTTCCTGTACAAGGGTGGCATCCTCCTGCTCAACGCGGCGACTGTCCTGGCCATCTACGCCGTTTTGGGCACGCGCGGCCCCTGGCCCGCGATCCTCGGCTGGGAGCCGCTGCGCTGGATCGGCGAACGCTCCTACGGCATCTACCTGTGGCACATGCCGGTCATCTACTTCATGCCGGATACGTGGCTGCAGGAGCACCTGTTCTGGGCCTCCGTGCTCACCGTCGGTTTGTCTGTGGCGCTCGCAGCGCTCAGCTGGACCCTGTTTGAAAACCCGATCCGCCGCCACGGTGTGTTCGGCCCACTCAAGGCGTACAAGACGAAGCCGCTGCAGGCGCTGCGCCCAGTATCGCTGGGGTCCACGGTGACGTTGATCAGCGTGATCGCCATCGGCATCCCCGCCCTGTTCGCCACGGACACCGGCAGCCCCGCGAAGCCGGCGATGGCGCTGCCCAACTCCGCGAAGAGCAGCGGTCACAGGGAACAGGAGGCCGAGGAAACGACCGAATCTATGACTACCACTGAGCAGGCGGCGTCGTGGAGCGACCAGGCCGCAGACGTCACCACCGCCTGCGGCCAGGTCATCCACGTGGGCGATTCCACCTCAATCGGCATGTTCGACCCCGGCCAGCTCCCCGAGGGCGCGGAAACCGCGATCGACCGCTACCTGGACGCCGGGGCGGACAGCGTCGAGACGAGCGTCTTCGGCGCTCGCGCCACCAACCAAGGGTTTAGCGGCAACGGCGAAAACTATCCGTCTGCCATCGAGTCCGTCCAGCAGCTCCAAAACATGGGCGTGCCCGGTGAGGACACCTGCTGGGTGATCGCCACCGGCGTCAATGACGCGGCCAACGCGGACGCCGCCCGCTCCTACGGCTACGACACCACCGGCGAGATCGAGACCAACATTCGCACGATGCTCGAGCTTCTCGACGGCTACCGCGTCATGTGGCCGACCGCCGCCACCGGCAACCCGAGCAACGGCTTCTACTCCAACGAGAACATGCAGGAGTTCAACGACGCACTCCGCAAGGTCGCGGCAGAGCGTCGCGACGTCGTGGTCTACGACTGGGCGTCCGAGGCCCGCGGCCACCTGGATTGGTTCCTGGCCGGAGACGAGGTGCACTACAACGCCACGGGCAACGACGCGCGCGGGAAGCACTTCGCCTCAGCACTGTCCCACGCATTCCCACAAGGCATCGAGACCAGCGACATCCCGAAGGACGCGGAGGTTACTGCGGACGGTCCAAAATCTTAAACTGGCCCATCATCCCCTCGTCCTCGTGGAACAGCATGTGGCAGTGGTACATGAAGGCGTACTCGGGGTTGGGGAGGAACGGGATGTCCACGTAGAGGCGGACCGTGGCCAGCGGCGGGATGTAGACGGTGTCGTGCCAGCCGTCCGTGAACGCTAACTCGCCGCCTTCCACGCCGAGCACGCGGAAGCGCGCGTTGTGGATGTGGAAGTTGTGGGGCCAATCCGCGTTCTCGTTGGTCACGGTCCACACCTCCGGCCCCTCCTTATCAATGACAAAGTCGATCCGGTCCATGTCCATGGACTGCTCGTTGATCTGGAACCCGTTGAGGCGGAACTCTCGCTCCACCGCTGCCTGGACATCGTCGGAGCTCACCTCCGGCGCCGCAGCGAGCGAGGACGGCAGGTCCCCACTGCTCCCGGACGCAGGCCCCGTGATTTCCAGCAGGTCGAACGTGTCGCCCAGCCCGAAGCCGTTGGCCACCTCCTCGTCCGGGAGTCCGCCGCCGTCCGGTACCCCGATGCTGCGCAGCTTCGCGGTCTTGCCCGCCTCAAGGTCCAGGATGACCTCGGCGCGCTCGCCCGGGCTGAGCAGGATCGAATCCACCTCGACGGGGCGCTCCAGCAAGCCCTGGTCCGTAGCGATGACGTGGACCGGCGTGCCAAAGCTGAGGTTGTGGAACCGCATGGTGGTCCCGTTGAGCAGGCGCAGCCGCAGCCGCGACGCTCGGGCCTCCAGCTTCGGCTTCGTAATGCCGTTGATCAGCGGGGTGTCCCCGAGCAGGCCGTAGGTCGGGTCGATCGTCTCGTCCAGCTGGCCGTCGTCGGTGAACTTGGCATCCGTGATCACCACCGGGATGTCGTCCACGCCGTAGGTACTGGGAAGGCCGAGGGCGTCCGCGTCGTCGTCGGCAATCACGATGCCTCCGGCGAGGCCGCGGTACGCGTGCAGCGCGGACACCCCGTGCGGGTGCGGGTGGTACCAGAGGGTGGCGGCGTCCTGTCGCACGGTCCACTCCGGCTGCCACTGCTCCCCCGGCGCGAAGGCGAGCGCGGGGCCGCCGTCCGCATCAGCGGGAAGGTGCATGCCGTGCCAGTGCACGACGGTGGGTTCGCTCACCTGGTTGCGCACCGTCATCCGCACGGTCTCGCCGTTGCGCATGTACAGGGTCGGGCCGAGGAAATCGCCGTTGAAGCCCCAGGTCTTGGTGCGCACCCCGGGCAGGATCTCAGCGTGCCCCTCCTGCGCGGTCAGCTCGAACTCGCGCGCTCCCCCGACCAACCGGCCCTGGTCCAACGGAGGGATAGGCAGGGGCCGTGCCTCCTCTTTCGCCCCGCGCGGGGTGGGTTGCCCGCTCGCGCAAGCGGCGAGTACCGCCGCACTCGAGAGGACGATGCCCCGGAAAAAGGTCCGCCGATTGATACCGCGTGCCACGGTCAAAGCCTCCTGCTCAGCCGAAAAGTTTGGTGCGCCTCATTCTGCGCACGCCACCCCTCAACTCTACTATTCCCCACATGAGCAACAGCCCGAAACCACATCAGGAGTACAACGCGCGCAGGTTCATCTGGTCGAACGGCCTGCAAGGCATCGGCGACCAGATCGTCGCCCCCAAAACGGTCCTGCCCTGGCTCTTCACGGCGGCAGGCGTGCCGCACGTCTTCACCTCTTTCCTCGTCCCGATCCGCGAGTCCGGCTCGATGCTCCCCCAGGCCGCGCTCAGCCCGTGGGTCACCTCGCAGGCGCAGCGCAAACGCGCCTGGCTCATCGGCTCGTGGGGCCAGGCGATCTCCGCAGGCTTGATCGCGCTCAGTGCAATGCTTATCGACGGCACCGCCCTCGGCGCCGCAGTCGTCGTCCTCCTCGCAGCGCAAGCGGTGTTCCGCGCGCTGTGCTCCATCGCGGGCAAGGACGTGCAGGGGCGCACCATTGAGAAGGGGCGCCGCGGCCGGATCACGGGCCGCGCCGCCGCGCTGTCCGGGGGCTTTACCCTCGCCGTCGGCCTTCTCCTCTCTTTTCTCCCCAACGACTTGCCCCGGTGGGTGATCGTGGCGCTGCTGGCGGGCGGCGCGTCCACGTGGGCGTTCGCCTCGCTGGTCTTTGGCACGATCAAGGAGCCCGCCGAGGAGCCGACTCCGAAGACCGACAGCAACTGGGCGAAGGCCACGTATGACCTGGTCAAGGGCGACCGCCAGCTGCAAAAATTCCTCGTCGTGCGCTCGCTGATGTTGGTCACCGCCCTGTCCACCCCCTTTATCGTGGTGCTGGCGCAATCGGAGGGCGCGAACCTCTCCAACCTGGGCTCGTTCATCATTGCCTCCGGCGGCGCGGCGCTCATTGGTGGGCGCATCTCCGGCATCTGGTCCGATAAGTCGTCGAAGACGACGATGGCTTGGGCGGCGGCGGTGGCGTCGATAAGCCTGCTCCTGCTCGTCGCGAGCGCAAACCTGCTGCCCGCGGCCGCCAACGCGTGGATCATGCCGCTGGGCTTCTTCGTGGTCAACCTGGCGCACACCGCCGTGCGCGTGAGCCGCAAGACGTACCTGGTGGACATGGCGGACGGCGACCGCCGCACGATGATCACGGGGGCCGCGAACACCGTGATGGGCGTGGTGTTGCTGGTGGTCGGCGCGATCTCCTCGGCGATCTCGGTGCTCGGACCGCAGACCACGCTGGTGTTCCTGGCCCTCGTCGGCTTCGTTGGTGTGTTCTCCGCCGCGAACCTGAAGGATGTCTCTGCCCGCAACGCGTAGGCGTTATGCGTTAACGTAAACAGGACGATAGTTACTCAACTCAAAGCCATACATAAGGAGCCAAGAGTGCCAAACCACTCCCAGTGCGCCGTCGTTGTGCTCGCCGCAGGCGCCGGTACCCGCATGAAGTCGACGAAGCAGAAGACGCTGCACGAGATCGGTGGGCGCAGCCTGCTCTCCCACTCGCTGCATGCCGCAGCCTCCGTGCACCCGGAGCACGTCGTCGCCGTCGTCGGCCACCAGCGCGACCAAGTGTCTCCGGCGGTGGACGAGATTGCCCAGGAGATGGACACCACCATCCTCCAGGCGGTGCAGGAGGAGCAGAACGGCACCGGCCACGCGGTCCAGTGCGGCCTGACCGCCATCCCGGACTTCGACGGCACCGTCGTGGTCACCAACGGCGACGTCCCGCTCCTGCAGCCGGAGACCATCGAGGCGCTCATCAGCGAGCACGAGCGGGCGCAGGCCGCCGTGACGGTGCTCTCCCTGGAATTCCAGAACCCCACCGGCTATGGCCGCATCATCCGCGACGAGTCCGGCGACGTGCGCGAGATCGTCGAGGAGAAGGACGCCAACGACGAGCAGAAGGCCGTCAAGGAGGTCAACTCCGGCGTCTTTGCGTTCGACGGCGCCGTGCTGCGCGACGCGCTGACCCGCATCAACTCGGACAACGCACAGGGCGAGCTGTACATCACCGACGTGCTCGGTATCGCCCGCGGCGACGGCAAGACCGTCGCGGCCTTTGTGGCGCCCGACGCCCGCGAGCTGGCCGGCGTGAACGACCGCGTGCAGCTGGCTGCCGCCGGCAAGGAGCTGAACCGCCGCCAGGTGGAGAAGGCGATGCGCGGGGGCGCCACCGTGGTCGACCCGGCGACCACCTGGATCGGCGTAGACGTGGAGATCGGCCAGGACGTGATCATTTATCCCAACACGCAGCTGTGGGGTGCCACCTCGATCGGCGACCGCGCCGAGATCGGCCCGGACACCACGCTGACCGACATGGAGGTGCACGCCGGCGCCAAGGTCGTGCGCACCCAGGGCGAGCTGGGCGTGATCGGTGAGGACGCAACCGTCGGCCCGTTCACCTACATCCGCCCCGGCACCGAGCTGGGCGCGCGCGGCAAGCTCGGCGGATTCGTCGAGTCCAAGAACGCGAAGATCGGCGAGGGCTCCAAGGTCCCGCACCTCACCTACATCGGCGACGCCACCGTGGGCCGCGAGTCCAACATCGGCGCCTCCTCCGTCTTTGCCAACTACGACGGCGTGAACAAGCACCACACCACGATTGGCGACTACTGCCGCACCGGGTCCGACACCATGTTTGTCGCCCCGGTGAACATCGGTGATGGCGCCTACACCGGCGCGGGTACAGTGGTAACGGAAGATGTGCCTGCAGGCGCACTCGCCATCAAGGAAGGCCGCCAGCGCAACATCGAGGGATGGGTGGAAAAGCGCCGCCCGGACACCGATGCTGCGAAGGCTGCCAAGAACGCACGCGAGAGCTAAAGGATCGCAATGACTGGATACTCAACCGAAAGCCACAAGGACCTCAAGGTCTTTTCGGGCCGCGCCCACCCGGCGCTGGCGAACCAGGTGGCCAACGAGCTCGGTATTGACCTCGTTCCCACCACCGCCCGCGACTTTGCAAACGGGGAGATCTTCATCCGTTTCGAGGAGTCCGTCCGCGGCGCCGACTGCTTTGTCATGCAGTCGCACGCGCAGCCGCTGAACAAGTGGCTGATGGAACAGCTCATTATGATCGACGCGCTCAAGCGCGGCTCCGCGAAGCGCATCACCGCGATCCTGCCGTTCTACCCCTACGCCCGCCAGGACAAGAAGCACCGCGGCCGCGAGCCGATCTCCGCCCGCCTCATCGCGGACCTGCTCACCACCGCCGGCGCCGACCGCATTGTCTCCGTGGACCTGCACACCGACCAGATCCAGGGCTTCTTCGACGGCCCGGTCGACCACATGCACGCCCAGCCCATCCTGGTGGACTACATCAAATCCAAGTACCCGATGGACAACCTGGTCGTGGTCTCCCCCGACGCCGGCCGTGTGAAGACTGCGGAGAAGTGGGCGAACGCGATGGGCGACGCCCCGATGGCGTTCGTGCACAAGACCCGCGACATCGACGCCGCGAACAAGGTCGTGTCCAACCGCGTCGTCGGCGACGTCAAGGGCAAAGATTGCATCCTCATGGATGACATGATTGACACCGGCGGCACCATCGCCGGCGCCGTCGGCGTGCTGAAGGAGGCGGGCGCGAAGTCCGTTGTCATCGCCTGCACCCACGGCGTGTTCTCCGACCCGGCACGCGAGCGCTTGAGCCAGTGCGGCGCCGAGGAGGTCATCACCACCGACACCCTGCCGCAGTCCACCGAGGGCTGGAAGAACCTGACGGTGCTGTCCATCGCCCCGCTGCTGGCCAAGACGATCCGCGAGATCTTCGAAAACGGCTCGGTGACCACCCTCTTCGAGGGCCAGGCGTAGTAGCCCACCGCCGTACTTTCCCATAAGCCCCCGTGACCGCACGCCGGTACGGGGGCCGCAATGAATTGTGAGGAGTCCCGTGTCCGACGTAGCAACACCGCCAGAAAGCGATGGTGGCCTGCAGCGCGGCGTGAAGCAGCGCCACATGCAGATGATCGCCTTTGGCTCATCGATCGGCACCGGCCTGTTCCTCGGCTCCGCTGAGTCCATCAGCTACGCCGGCCCCGCAGTCCTGCTCGCGTTCCTCATCGTCGGCGCGATCGTCTACCTGCTCATGCGCATGCTGGGCGAGATGGCGGTCGCCCGCCCGGTTTCCGGCTCGTTCGCCGCCTACGCCCGCGAGTTCATCGGCCCGCGCGCCGGCTTCATCGCAGGCTGGAACTGGTGGTTCACCACCATCGTGGTGGGCATGATCGAGCTGACCGCCATGGGCACGTTCCTCGACTTCTGGTTCCCCTCCATCCCCCACTGGCTCACAGCCCTGGTCACGCTCCTGGTCGTGGTGACCATCAACGCGGCGCGCGTGAGCGTGTTCGCGGAGGCCGAGTACTGGCTCAGCCTGATCAAGGTCATCGCGCTCACCCTCATGATTGTGCTGGGCGTCGTGCTCGTCCTGGGACTGGGACCAGAACCCGCGGTGGGCACCGACAACCTGTTCATCCACGGCGGGTTCTTCCCCAACGGCGCCACCGGCGTCCTGTTCTCCCTGGTCGCCGTCACGTTTACGTTCGGCGGCATCATGTCCATCGGCACGGCTGCGGGCGAGGCGCAGGACCCGTCGAAGTCCATTCCACGCGCCGTCAACTCGGTCATCTGGCGCATCCTCCTGTTCTACCTGGGCGGCATGAGCGTCATCTTGCTCCTCGCCCCATGGGACGAGCAGGGCTCCTCCGCCAGCCCGTTCATCCGCGTGCTCACGGCGGTCGGCGTTGACGGCGCAGCGCACCTTCTCAACCTGGTGATCCTGGTGGCGGTGGCCTCGGTGTGCAACACCATGACGTACTCCGGCAGCCGTATGCTCCGCGACCTCTCCCGCAACGGCCAGGCCCCCGCCTGGTTCTCCGCCACCACCAAGAAGGGCCTTCCGCTTCGAGCACTGCTTTTCGACGCCACGCTCATGGGCGTCGTCGTCATCCTGAACTACTTCTTCGAGGGGAAGGTCTTCGCGGTGTTGCTTGCCATCATCGTGGGTTCTGAGCTGATCACGTGGGCGTCGATAAGCTTTGCCCACCTCCGCTTCCGCGCGGGCGGCGGGCAGTCTTCCTTCCGCGCGCCGTTCTCCCCCGTTGCCAACTGGCTCTGCGCCGGGTTCTACCTGCTGGTGCTCGTGCTCATGGCGTGCCTGCCGGATTACCGCGTGGGGCTGCTCGCGCTCATTGCCTGGGTCGTCGCACTGAGCGTGATAAGTGCCCTCCGGAAGCACGATGAGGTCCTAAACTAGTCAGGCATGATCCGCCACGACCTCTCATCCCTTCCCGCATACGTCCCCGGCGCGCGCGAACTCGCGCCCGGCACCGTCAAGCTCTCCTCCAACGAGTCCGCGGAAGGACCGCTGCCCACCGTGGTGGAGGCGATGACGAAGGCGCTGGACGGCACGAACCGCTACCCCGACATGGGCGCGGTGGAGCTGCGCGAAGCCCTGGCCGCGCACCTTGGCGTCGACGTCGACCAGGTCGCTGTGGGCACCGGCTCCTCGGCGCTGTGCCAGCAGCTGGTCACCGCCACTGCGCAGCCCGGCGACGAGGTGATCTTTCCCTGGCGATCGTTCGAGGCCTACCCCATCTTCGCGCAGGTCGCGGGGGCGACGCCGCGCCCGATCCCGCTGGACGCGCAGCACCGCGTCGACCTCGCCGCGATGGCCGAGGCAATCACCGATGCCACCCGCCTCATTTTCGTGTGCAACCCGAACAACCCGAGCGGCACCACGATCACCACCGCGGAGTGGGAGTCATTCATGGCCGCGGTCCCGCCGCGCGTGACGGTCGCGCTCGACGAGGCCTACTTTGAGTACAACCGCGCCGCCGACACCCCGGTGGCCACCGAGGAAATCACGAAGTACCCCAACGTGGTGGGCCTGCGCACGTTCTCCAAGGCGTACGGCCTGGCCGGCGTGCGCGTGGGCTACGCCTTCGGCGCCCCCGCCATCATCGAGGCCCTGAACAAGGTGGCGGTGCCGTTTTCTGTCAGCTCCGTCGCGCAGGCGGGGGGCGTCGCCTGCCTGAGCGCGGGCGCGGAGCTGCAGGCTCGTGTGGACGAGACGTGTGTTCAGCGGACCAGGCTGGTCGAGGCGCTGTCCCGCTTCGGCACGCCGGAGTCGCAGACCAACTTCGTCTGGATTCCGGGTGCCCCACAGGATTTCGCCGAGCGCATGGCCGCGCACGGCGTGCTTGTGCGCGCGTTTCCAGAGGGCGTGCGCATCACGGTCACGAACGAAGACGAGACAGACGCCTGCCTGCGCGTCCTTCACCAGATATTGGAATAGACGTTCACCTCGCTCCGTACGCTCGCGGGCCTGGAGTTCAACCTCGGCACCGTCGACGCCGTCCTTGCAGAACTGTACAGCCTGGCCACCTCGGGCCGATGCACGACAACGCTGCTCAGCCCCAGCACTGGACCCCCGAGCAGCGCGAGCGCCTGTACCTGCACACCGAAATAAAGGAGCTCGAGGCGGAAACGGTGGCGTACCTCGTCTGCTCGCGCCTGGGCATCCGCTCCTCCAAGAGTTTGGATTGATGTCGCTGGTGGGTTACACTTTCCACGTCTCGGCGAGGGCTGTATAGCCGTTATCGGCGCGATATGTATCCAGACTTTTTCTCATGCTCGAGTGAGCAGTGATGAGCAAGCCTGCGATCACTCGACGAGCACCTGTTCCGTTCAGTGGTCGCAGGTTTTTCCTGTGGCCCGAAACTATAAAGGAGTCACATCATGGCTGTTACCCCGACCGTCATCAAGGTTGAAAAGCGCGAAGAGTTTGGCAAGGGCGCTGCCCGCCGCCTGCGTCGCGAGGGTCGTATCCCGGGCGTCCTCTACGAGTCCGGCATCGACAACGTTCACTTCTCCGTGGACCGCATCGAGATCTCCGCGATCATCCGTAACGAGGGCGTGAACGCTATTCTCGAGCTCGACCTCGACGGCGAGAAGCTGCTCTGCATGGTCAAGCACATCGACCAGAACGTCATCTCCATGGACATCGACCACATCGACGTGCTTGGCATCAAGCGCGGCGAGAAGGTCAACGTCGAGGTCCCGGTCATCACCACCGGCGAGGCTCACCCGGACGCCGTCGTCCTGGTGGAGAACGACGTCATCGAGATCGAGATCGACGCCCTGAGCATCCCGGACGAGCTCGAGGTGTCCGTCGAGGGCAAGGAGATCGGCGACCAGATCACCGCTGGCGACGTCACCCTGCCGGCGGGCGCTACTCTGCTGTCCGACCCGGAGGACCTGCTGGTCAACGTCACCTACGAGCAGGTTGACGAGGAGCTCGAGGAAGCCGCTGCTGAGGCCGAGGAGGGCGGCGCCGAGGCTGGCGCTGAGTCCTCCGAGGACGAGGCTGAGTCTGGCGACTCCGAGGAGTAAACACGATATGCTGAGGGGCCGTGTCTACTTCTGATTCGCCCCTCCTCGTTGTGGGGCTGGGAAATCCCGGCCCCACCTACGCCGGCACGCGCCACAACGCGGGCATCGCGCTTATCGACGAGCTCTGCTCCCGCGCCACACCGATGCCGGCCCAACTCGCCGTGCACAAACGCACGAACACCGAGGTCGCCGAGCTTGCCGCCGGCCGCCTCCTGCCCGACCGCCAGGTCATCCTGGCGCGCACCCGGGCCTTCATGAACGTCTCGGGCGGGCCGATCAAGGCGCTCGCGGACTACTTCCGCGTTCCCCCGTCCAACCTTTACGTCGCCTACGACGAGCTGGATCTCGAGCTCGGCCAGGTCAAGCTCCGCACCGGCGGCGGGGACCACGGGCACAACGGGCTGAAGTCCGTCACCAAATCCCTGGGCGGCAAGCCCTACCACAAGCTGGCGCTCGGCATTGGTCGCCCGCCAGGCCGCATGGCCCCGGCGGACTACGTGCTCAAGCCGTTTTCTTCCCGGGAGCAGGTCGAGATCTCCATCGCCGCGGCCGATGCGGCAGATTTGTGGCGCCATTCCGTATAAATTTGTGGCATGCGCTTAGTCACCCTGAGAGTCCCCGGCCATGACCTGACCGTCGCCGCCCGCCTCGAGTCCGACACCACCGCGGTCACCTACCCAGGTTTCCCGGACGTCGGCGCGCTCCTCCAGTCGGATTCCTGGCAGGAGGGCGAACGTGTCTCGTTTTCCCACGACCAGCTAGCGCCCGTGATTCCGAGCCCAAGCAAGATCATCTGCGTCGGGCTCAACTACGCCAAGCACATCGAGGAGATGGGGCACGAGCGCCCCGACGTCCCCACCCTCTTCATCAAGTTCCCCGAGGCCCTCATCGGCCCTTACGATGACGCGGAGATCCCCGACTTCAACGCGGATACGCTCGACTTCGAGGGCGAGCTCGCTGTGGTGGTAGGAAAGTACGCCCGGCACGTGCGGGAAACGGATGCGCACGCACACATCGCCGGCTACGCGGTGATCAATGACTACACCCAGCGCCACATCCAGAAGCGCACCAAGCAGTGGCACCAGGGAAAATCATTAGAAAAGACCGCGGGGTTCGGCCCGTGGCTGGACACCGAGTGGCAGCCCGGCCCCACCCTGACCACCACCGTCAACGGCGAGATGATGCAGCAGGCCCCCACCGACGATCTCATCTTCTCCCCCGCCAAGCTCATCGAGTTCATCTCCCACCTCTACCCGCTCAACCCTGGTGACGTGATCGCCACTGGCACTCCGGCGGGCGTGGGCCACGCGCGCGACCCCAAGCGCTACCTCGCAGACGGTGACACGGTCCGCGTGGAGATCGACGGCCTCGGCGCGATCGAGAACACCACCCGCATCCTGCGGCGACAGCACGCCATGCTCGCCAGTGCGTTCCCGCCCTCCGAGTACCTCTACGAACCAGAGTCGGACGAGAGCGACATCGCGATGATGCTCTGCCACGGCTGGAGCGCCGCCGAAATCACCGCGCATTACGAGGACGAGGACAACGTCGACGCCCTTTCGCTTCTCGACGACATCCGCGCCGAATACGCCCGCCGCATCCCCTCCCCCTCCGAGGACGCCACAAAACTCGAGGCCTTCAGCGACGCGCTCGCCGACCGCGGTCTCTCCTTCTCCTTCGACGAGGGCTGGACCAAGGCCGAAGCCGCGGACGAGGGCGCGGATCGGGCCACACGCGAGGGCCGCCGCGGTTACGCCTACTGCACCACGCAGGACGTGGACGGCCTCATCCACACCGGCAAGCTCTATTTCGGGTTTGCCTCGCTGGATGCGCCGAACACCGACGCCGACGACGCCGTCGGCCAGGAGGTCGTCGACGCGCTCAGGGACGTCGGCTTCGCGCCCGAGTGGGAAGGCACCCGCGCCGCGCGGATCACCTGCAGCGGCCTCGTGTTCGAGCTGGCGCTGAGCGACTAACGTTCGCCCAGCAGGTAGCGCTCGATCTCCTTCGCCGGCGCCTCCATCAGCTCCCCGCGGTCCTTGCCCACCAGGCAGTAATCCTGATCCTTCGTCATCGGGCGCAGGTACGGGTAGATCGGCGGCATGTCGCGGTAGCGCTTGGTCATCTCGTTTTCCAGGCCGCGCGCCCACCGGCCGGAAAACGCCTTGCTCACCACGGTTCTCCGGTCGGTGCGCAGCAGCTCGCGGTTACGCTGGCTGGTACCGGCTTCATCGGCCATGAGGAAGGCGGTGCCGCACGCAATGGTCGACGCGCCCAGATCCCGCAGCCGTGCCACATCCTCCGGCCCCCGCACCCCGCCCGCGGCGATGAACGGCGCACCGAAGTCCGCCACCTCTTCGACGATGGTGTCCAGGTAGCGGGTGTCCGGAACCTCCAGCGGCGACCAGGTGCTTCGGTGCCCGCCCGCCTCTGCGCCCTGCACGATGACGCCGTCGGCGTTCCATGACTCGCCCATCGCTTCCCACGCATCCTCGATGCGGGTCACGGTCACCCACGCCTCCGAACCGACGGAGTGCAACCGCTCCACGTGCTCCGGGTCCAGCGGCCCGAAGGTGCTGCTCACAATGGGTGGCGCGGCCTCCAGGACGAGCTCGAACTTTTCTTCAAAGCCCCCGGTGACATCCACGTTCGGGACGTCGGTGCCGAGTTCGGAGGCGATGAGTTCGACGTCGATAAGCGAAGGCTCGACCTGCGGTACGAAGAGGTTCACGCCAAACGGCGGTGTGCACTGGCCGAGCCACGTGCGAGCCTGCTCGACGGTGCAGGTGCCGAGCGCGAGAAAGCCGAAGCTGACCGCGTTGACCAGCGCCGGCGTGGTTGGTCCGCCCGCCATCGGTGCGGCGACGATGCGTGGTAGGTCCATGGTTATGCTTGTCCCCGTGTTCGATTTTCTGAAGCGACTGACATCCCAGCCACCGGCCAGCCCCCACACCGAGTGGCTCGTGGTGGGGCTGGGAAACCCCGGCCCCGAATATGAGACCACGAAGCACAACGCCGGTTTCCTGGCCGTAGACCAGTGTGCCAAAGATTTGCGCCCCGCGCCGAAGTGCCGCGCACTCGTGCAGCACATTGACGACGTCACGTTTGCCAAGCCCACCACCTTCATGAACCTGTCGGGCGAGTCCGTCTCAGCGTTCGGCGTGCGGCCGGAGCGGATCGTCGTGATCCACGACGAGCTGGACCTCCCGGCGGGGAAAGTACGCGTGAAGCTGGGCGGCAACGAGAATGGGCACAACGGGCTCAAGTCCATCACAGAGCACCTGGGCACCCGCGACTACGTGCGCGTCCGCGTCGGCATTGGCCGCCCGCCGAAGGGGACGCCCGTGCCGGACTGGGTGCTCGGCCCGCTCTCCGGGAACGAGGCGATCGAGACGGCCGCGGAAGCCGCGCGCCTCGTCTGCGCCCGCGGGCTCGCCGCGGCTCAGAACGAGATCCACGGGCGCTAGATTAGGACAGCGCCTGCTCGAGGTCGTTGAGCACGTTCTCCAGGGACTGGTTCTTCTGCTCACGGGGCGCGAAGGCGCCGTCGGCGAAGTCCTCGAACAGGGAGAGCGCGACCTGGTTGCGGACGCCGAACATGGAGAAGTTCGCAACGATCTGGCGCCAGTGCTCCACCGCGCGAAGGCCGTTATCAGCGCCGTAGGACACGAACGCGACGGGCTTCCCGGCCCACTCGGCGCCCAGCACGTCGAAGGCGTTCTTCATCGCGCCCGGCACGGAGTGGTTGTACTCCGGGGTGACAAAGATGAAGGCGTCGCAAGCGTCGACCGCCTTGGACCACGCGGTGGTGGCCTCGTCCTCGTACTGCTTGTTTGCGGCGCCCGGCACCATTTCCGCGTCGAGCAGCGGAACGTTGAACTCGGACAGGTCGAGCAGCTCGTACTCGAAGCCGTCGCGCTTCTCAGCTGCGTCCGAGACCCAGCGGGCGACGGCCTCGCCGGCGCGTCCCTTGCGGATGGAGCCGAGGAAGATTCCGATCTTCATAGATACAACCCTTTTGTTGATTCGTCTACAATTTCGCCCCTTTACTCTACACCGCTCCCCGCAACATTGTCAGCCGAATCAGTGCTGCGAGAAGTGCTCCAGGTCACGCGGGCTGCCCGCCGCCACGATGCGGTCCGACGGCGTGAGCTGGGTGCCGTCGGTAAGCGGTGCCCACCCCTCATCCCGCTTCACCGAGACGAGCTGGACATGCTGGCTCCTCCACACCTCACCCAAGTCGAGCGGGCGCCCCGTCACGCACGCGGGCGCCGCCATCTTTGTCACGCCGTAGTTGGTGGAGATCTCCGCGAAGTCCTGGAAGTGCCCACCCAACAGGTGGGCCACGCGCCTGCCCGTGTCGCGCTCCGGGCGAATCACGTGGTTGGCCCCGATCTGGTGCAGGATGCGCGCGTGCGCCTCCGAGTCCGCCTTCGCCCAGATGTCCTGCACCCCCAGCTCGACGAGGTTGGACGTGGTCAGGATGGAGTCCTCCAAGTGGGAGCCGATGGAGACGACAACGCGCTCGACATCCTCGATCCCCAGTTGCCGCATCGCCTCCGGGTCCGTGGTGTCCGCGGCGAGCGCCTCGGTGAGGTACGGCGCCCGCTCGCGGACAATCTTCTCGCTGGAGTCCACGCCGAGCACCTCCACCCCGTTCGCCATGAGTTCGGTGGCCAAGGCGGTGCCGAATCTGCCGAGCCCGATGACTACGACGGGCGGAATGTCAATCGTCGCGCGGGAAAATAACTTAGCCAATGAACGGCCTTTCTTCGGGGTAGCTAAAGCGCCTATCGAGCATCTTCGCCGACAGCGCCGCCACCAGGGTGGTCGGGCCTACGCGGCCCAGGTACATGATGAAGCAGAGCACGATTTGCGACGCCGACGACAACCCCGCCGTGATGCCGGTGGAAAGCCCCGACGTTGCAAATGCGGAGATGACCTCGAAGGACACCTGGTCACCGGTGAACTGCGGGTCGAAGACACGCAGGGCCGCCACGCCAAGAGTGACCACCATGACACCCGCGAAGCTCAGCGCGAGCGCCTGCCTGGTCACCGAGTGCGGCAGGCTGCGGTGCCCGATCGTCGTTTTTTCGCGACCGGTGAACTCGGCCGCCATCGCCGCCAGCAGCACGCACGCGGTGGTCACTTTGATGCCGCCCGCTGTGCCAGCCGAGCCTCCGCCGAGGAACATGAGGACGTCGGTGCCCATCAGCGTGATCGGGTGCGCCTGCCCATAATCAACAGCGTTAAAGCCCGCAGTCCTCGGCGACGCGCTGGCGAAGAAGGCATTGAGCAGCTTCACCCCCACCGGCATGGGACCGAGCACGCCGGTCCATTCCGTCGCCGCGACGAACACGGTGCCGGCGACAAGCAGGAACGCCGTCGCAGCCAGCGTCATCCGCGCCGTGATGGAGATGCGGTGGACGGCGTTGGACTTCCGGCGCACCAGCCGCACCAGCTCCGCCCACACTGGGAATCCGAGGCCACCGCCGATCAGCGCGGCGGCTAGCGGCATGAGGATCCAGGCATCGGACGCAAAGGACACGAGGTTGTCGCTGTGGGTGCTAAACCCGGCGTTGTTAAACGCGGAAACGGCGTGGAAGACGCCCTCCCAGGCGGCGCGGCGGAACGAGTACCCGTAGCCCACCATGAGCCGCGCGCCGACGATCACCGCGATGGTGGCCTCGGCGATCGCCGTGAACCCAAAGGTGAAGATGAGGGTCCGGCGGATGCCTCCGGCAGTGATGGGGCGCCCCTCGTAAGCGCCGGTCTTGCGCGCCTTCAAGCTGATGCGCCCGGTGAGCAACAGCCCGGACAGCGAGGCAAGCGACATGATTCCCAGCCCGCCGAGCTGGATGAGCAGCAGGATGACGGCCTGCCCGGCGGGGCTCCAGAAGGTGCCGGTGTCCTCGACGACCAAGCCGGTCAGGGAGACCGCAGACGTCGCGGTAAAGAGCGCAGCCAGGAACGAGGCGTGTTCCGCCCCCGCCTCCGCGAAGGGGAGCATGAGCAACCCCGTGCCGCTCAGGATGAGCAGCAGGAACCCGATCGCGGTCAGCCGTGCTGGGCCGAGCGATCGCAAGAAAAGCAAGCGCTTCACAAAGGTGAAGTATAGACGCAAGCGATTCCTCCGCACCAACCCTTGGCGGCTACACTCTGCGGCATGAGTTCTCTCACTTCCGAGGCCAAGCGCCGCCGCACCTTCGCCGTCATCGCCCACCCCGACGCCGGTAAGTCCACGCTTACCGAGGCGCTGGCGCTGCACGCACACATCATCTCGGAAGCGGGCGCCGTCCACGGCAAGGGCAACCGCAAGTCCACCGTGTCCGACTGGATGGATATGGAGAAAGACCGCGGCATTTCGGTCGCCTCCTCCGCGCTCCAGTTCGAGTACGCGCCGGAGGGGCACGAGGGCGAGCCCTACGTGATCAACCTGGTGGATACCCCGGGCCACGCCGACTTCTCCGAGGACACCTACCGCGTCCTCTCCGCCGTCGATGCGGCAGTCATGCTTATCGACGCAGCCAAGGGCCTCGAGCCGCAAACCCTGAAGCTCTTCCGCGTCTGCAAGGCCCGCGGCCTGCCAATCGTCACCGTGGTGAACAAGTGGGACCGTATCGGCCGCGAGCCCCTCGAGCTTGTCGACGAGATCGTGAACGAAATCGACCTGCAGCCCACTCCCCTCTACTGGCCGGTCGGGGAAGCCGGTGATTTCCGCGGCCTCGCCCACATCAGCGACGACGGCGAGGCCGACGAGTACGTCCACTTCATCCGCACCGCCGGCGGTTCCACCATCGCGCCCGAGGAGCACTACGCCCCGGACGACGCCTCCGGCAAGGAGGGCGAGGTGTGGGACACCGCGGTGGAAGAGGTCGAGCTGCTCGCCGCGGACGGCGCCCTGCACAACCAGGAGCTGTTCGAGCAGTGCATCACCTCCCCGATCATCTTCGCCTCCGCAATGCTGAACTTCGGCGTCCACCAGATCCTGGACACCTTGTGCGCGATCGCGCCCGCCCCGCGCCCGAAGGAGGAGCGCGACCTCGACGGCGACTTCTCCGGCATCGTCTTTAAGGTGCAGGCGGGCATGGACCGCAACCACCGAGACACGCTGGCGTTCATGCGCGTGGTCTCCGGCGAGTTCGACCGCGGTATGCAGGTCACGCACGCCCAATCCGGCCGCACCTTCTCCACCAAGTACGCCCTCACTGTGTTCGGCCGAAACCGCGACACCGTAGATACCGCCTACCCGGGCGACATCATCGGCCTTGTGAATGCGGGCTCACTGGCCCCGGGCGACACCATCTTCACCGGTAAGAACGTGCAGTACCCGCCGATGCCGCAGTTCGCGCCCGAACACTTCCGCACGCTCCGGGCGAAGTCGCTGGGCAAGTACAAGCAGTTCCGCAAGGCACTCGACCAGCTGGACGCCGAGGGCGTCGTCCAGATTCTGCGCAACGACCTGCGCGGCGACGCCGCCCCGGTGATGGCGGCCGTGGGCCCCATGCAGTTCGAGGTCATGCAGGCGCGCATGGAGGTGGAGTACAACGTGGAGACCGTCACCGAGCCGGTTCCCTACTCCGTGGCGCGCCGCACCGACGCGGAGTCCGCCGACGAGTTGGGCCGCCAGCGTGGCGTGGAGATCTTCACGCGCACGGACGGCGAAATTATCGCCCTGTTCGGCGACAAATGGAAGCTGGCCTTCGTGGAGAAGGAGCACCCCGAGCTGACGATCGAGCCGCTTATCGCAGACTAGGCGCTGGAGCGGCGAGGAACTCGATCCACCGTTCCCACTCGCGCTCGAGCTGCGCCTGGCCGGCAGCGTAGTTGCGCTGCAGCTTGCTGGGGCGGCGCTCGATCGACTCGGCCTGCATGTTGTCGGGGAAGAAGACCAGCGCATCGCCTGCCCGCTCGGCGGCGAGAATCTCCCGCTTGGCGGCATTGTAGCGCCCGGCGCGCACGTGTAGCGCGTTGCCGATCTCCGGGTAGCGGCGGAACATGCCCCGCACGGCCGCGGGCTGGACCAGCGGTTTCTTCCAGTAATCGCGGGGGCGGGTGGCTAAGACGACGAAGCGCGTGAAGCCGGCCCGGCGCGCGGCGTCGATGAGCAGGCCTCCGGAGGTGCCGAGGGCGCCGTCGACGTACGGTGCGGCGTCGATAAGCGTAATGGGCATGACTTTGGGCACTGTCGACGACGCGCGGGCCGCCCTTGCCACGAGCGACGGGTCGCGCAAGAAGTCGTCCCTGCCCCAACTGACGGTGTCACCGGTATCCGCGCGCATCGCCTCCACGTGCACCTGAGTGGAGGACGCGGCGAAGGTGGCGAAGTCGAACGGAAGGAGTTGTTCCGCCTGCCCGTAGAGGAACTCGGAATTGAAGTACCCCTTGCCGCGCGCCAGTTTGAGCACACCGCCGAAGTGCGGGTGCGAGGCTAGCTCGGTAAACGCGGCGCGGGCGCGGCGCACGTCCGCCGACGCGTAGTTCAGCGCGTGTACGGCGCCCGCGGAGACGCCGCCGACCCAGCCGAACTTCACCTGCTCGATGAGACGAACGATGGCGGGTGCGGTGTACGAGTTGCGCATCCCGCCGCCTTCAACAATCAGGGCCACGTCTTGCGCATCAATCATGCGCCAAAGTTTAGGGCTGGATCAGCGATCCCGCTGGGTGAGGAACTCGCGCATCGCGGGCCACTCGCGTGCCAGCTGCTCCTGGCCGGCTGCGTAGTTGGCTTTCAGCTTGTCCACGTTCAGCTCGGTCGACTCCACCCCCATGTGCTCGGGGTAGAACACGTACGCGTCGCCCGCCGCCTCCAGGCGTTTCACCTCGGCGCGCGCCGCGTTGTAGATGCCGGGGCGTGCGACCATTGCGTCGACGACGTTGGGGGTCTTGCGCAGGATGCGTCGTAAAGCGCGCTGCCGCTTCTCCGGCGGCTTGATGTAGTCGCGCGGGCGGGTGAGCACGACGAGAAAGCGGGAGTAGCCGGCGTCCTTCGCCGCTTGGATGAGGATGCCGCCCGAGGTCCCCAGCGCGCCGTCGACGTAGGGCACACCGTCGACCTCGCGCATCTTCATCACGAGCGGCAGTGTCGACGAGGTGCGTGCTGCGATATTGATCTGTTCGATGGTCTGCATGTCCTCGCGGTTGTAGGTGACAGTCTCCCCCGTATCCGCACGGACAGCCTCGAGGTGCACCTCTTCCTCCGTGCGAAGGAACGTCTCCATGTCGAACGGCAGTTGGTCCGCGTAGCCCTCGTAGATGAACTCGCCGTTGAGCAGGCCCTTGCCGCGGACCATGGTGCGCCAGCCGCCGAACTCGGGGTTGCCAACGAAGTCGGTGAAGGATTTCTCTGACCGGTACGCGTCGCGCGAGGCGAAGTTGAGCGCGTGGCTCGCACCAGCGGAAATGCCGCCAACCCAGCCGAACTGCACGTGCTCCGCGATGAGCTTCTCCACCACCGGGGCCGTGTACGAGTTTCTGGTGCCTCCGCCTTCGAAGATGACGGCGACGTCGCGGGCGTCAATTTCTGGCTCAACAGTCATGCGCTTCATCCTAAACGTTTTCGTAGCGTCGCCCCAAGGTATTACTTTGCACACCGTGCGCAAATTTGCATATGCTGTGCATCATGTCGAATTTCCTATACAAGCTGGGCAGCCGGTCATACCGAAAAGTATGGCCCTTCCTGGCCTTTTGGATAGTTGTCCTCATCGGCGCCGGGGTGCTCGCCTCCAACTTTGCCAAGGCACCCAACCCCTCATTCTCCATGCCGGACATGGACTCCACCATCACGCAGGAGGAGATGAGCGAGCGCTTTGGCACTGACGCGGATCTCACCAGCGCACCCACCGGCACCGTTGTGATCCAGGCGGAGGGCGACCGCACCCTCGCCGACCAAGACGTGATGGCAAAGGTGGACGAGATGCTCGGTGAGCTGAAGTCCTCCGACGCACTCGCCGATACCGACGCCATCGTGAACCCGGTGCTCGCCGCAGGCGGGATGCAGCAGCAGCTGACCGAGGCGAAGACAGCACAGGGCGTCCCGCCGGAACAGATTGCAAAGGACCTCGCGCAGCTCTCCCCTGTCAGCCCCGACCAGAAGACCGGGACCGTGGACGTCACTTTTAACGCCGCGGCGGTCATGGACATCTCGACTGAGCAGCGCAGCGAGATCACCGACGTTCTGGACAAGTACGACGGCTCCGAACTGCTCAACGTGCAGTACAACGGCATGGCGTTCCAGTCGCAGGAAATGAACATGACCTCCGAGCTGATCGGCCTGGCCGTGGCAGCGGTTGTCCTGCTCATCACGTTCGGCTCCTTCGTCGCCGCCGGCATGCCGCTGCTCTCCGCCGTGATCGGCGTGGGCGTCGGCCTGCTCGGCGTCCAGCTGGCCACGCTGTTTACCGACACGATCTCGGACATGACGCCGATGCTGGCCTCCATGATCGGCCTGGCAGTGGGCATCGACTACGCGCTGTTCATCGTGGCGCGCTTCCGCAACGAGCTCATCAACGGCGCCGGCCTCAACGACCTCACGCCGAAGGAGCTGGCACAAGCGCTGCGCACCATGGACAAGGGCACGCGCGCCCACGCGATGGGCATGGCCCTGGGCACGGCCGGAGGCTCCGTGGTGTTCGCGGGCTTCACCGTGCTCATCGCGCTCGCAGCGCTGTCCATCATCGGCATCCCGTTCCTGTCCACCATGGCGTACGCCGCGGCCGCGACGGTCGCGCTCGCCGTGCTTGTGTCCACCACCTTCCTGCCGGCAATGCTGGGCCTTTTGGGCACCCGCATCTTTGCGGGTCGCGTCCCGGGGCCGAGGGTGCCGGACCCGGAGGACGAAAAGCCGACGATGGGCCTGAAGTGGGCCCGAATCATCCGCAAGCGCCCGTGGGTCATGCTGCTGGCGTCGGTCGCACTGCTAGGCATCCTGGCCATCCCCGCCGCGGGCCTCCGGTTGGCCATGCCGACCGACGGCACGGCGTCGCCAGGCACCCCAGCCCGAGAGGCGTACGAGATGACCTCGGACGCCTTCGGCCCTGGCCGCAACGCCCCCATGATTGCGTTCGTTGACGTGGCCAACGTCGCCGAGCAGGATCGCCCCGCCGCGTTCCAGGATGCGCTGACCGCCTTCAACGAGGCCGAAGGTGTCGAGAACGCGCAGATCGTGCAGACCACCGACACCATGGACGCCGCGCAGGTCCTCATCACTCCGACCACGGGCGCGACCGACCCGGCGACCACGGAGACGCTCGAGCGGCTGCGCGACTACCAGTCCGAATTTGCGGACAGCACCGGCGGCGAGTTCGGCATCACCGGTGTCACCCCGATTTTCGACGACATCTCGCAGCGCCTCCAGGACGTGCTGCTCCCCTACATCGCTATCGTCATCGGGCTTGCGTTCATCGTGCTCATGCTGGTGTTCCGCTCCCTGTGGGTCCCGCTCATCGCCGCGCTCGGCTTCGCGCTCTCCATGGCCGCGACCTTCGGCATCACCGTGGCGATCTTCCAGGACGGCATGTTCGGCATCATTTCCGACCCGCAACCGCTGCTGTCCTTCCTGCCCATCATGCTCATCGGCCTCACCTTCGGCCTGGCCATGGACTACCAGGTCTTCCTGGTCACGCGCATGCGCGAGGGCTTCGTCTCGCGCGGCAAGACCGCCGGCAACGCCACCGCCAACGGCTTCAAGCACGGCGCGCGCGTCGTCACCGCCGCCGCGCTGATCATGATTTCCGTGTTCGCCGCTTTCATGCTCATCGACGAGCCCTTCATCAAAGCCATGGGCTTCGCGCTCGCCGTGGGCGTGCTTATCGACGCCTTCGTGGTCCGCATGACCATCATCCCGGCCACCATGTACCTGCTGGATGATCGCGCGTGGAAGCTGCCCAACTGGCTGGACAAGGTGTTGCCCAACCTGGACATTGAGGGCGAGCACCTGCAGCAAACGGTGGAACACCATGAACCTGCGCGAGTCTAAGAAACAGGCAACCCGCGAGGTGATTTCCGACGCCGCGGCGCACATCCTGCTGCACCAGGGGTCAGAGAAGCTCACCGTCGCCCGGGTCGCCGCCGCCGCGGAAGTGTCCCCGCGCACGTTCCACAACTACTTCGCGGACCTGGACGCCGCCCTGCTGGTCTTTGTGGAACGCACCTTTGCGGAGATCGGCGAGGATATTCGCCGCCTCCCGCCCGAGCTCGGGCTCACCGAGGCGTTCGAGCAGATCTGCGTCGACGCACTCACCGGCGACGGGGTCAAGCTGCACTCGGCGTCGACCCTGCTGCTCACCTCGGACCGGCTTGAGCTGATTCGTGGCTCCGCCTGCCCGAACGACGACCGCGAGCGCATCCTGGACCCGGTGGTCAGCGCGCTACAGGAGCGCGCACCCCAGCTGGCCCCCTTCGAAGTCCTCGTGCTACTCAGCGCCTACGGGTCCGCCGCGAGTGTGGCGTTCAAGCGGCACCTCCGCACGCCGAGTGCCGACAGCCAGGCCCTCCTGCACAAGGCGTTCGCCGCCGTGCGCGCGAGCCGCTAGTTCCGCGCGTTTTTCACCTCGCGCGCTGTCCGCGCGATCCACCGCTCCAGCTGCAGGCGCCACCGGGCGCCCTCGCTGGAGCGTGGCCGTGCCTGAATGTGCCGCTCAGAGTCGTACCCTACCTGGAGCTCCTTCGCGCGGAGGATTTCGGCGTCGATCTTCACGCCCTCCAGCAGCACGATGTTCATTACCCACACGAGCGCCAGCACCGCGATCACGGTCCCGAACGCCCCGTACGCGGATCGCACGCCGAACGTGGACATGTAGAGCCCGAACCCCCACCACAACCAGAAGCCGACGAACAGGGCTAACGACGACCCCACCGTCAGCAACCTGAACCGCCCCGGCCTCACATTTGGCGTGAAGTAGTACAACAGCGACAGCAGGATCATCGCCATCAGCACGATCACGGGCGTCCGCACATACACCCACACCGGCAGGAACTTCTCCGTGAGGTAGGTCAGCACATTCTCCACACCGAGCGGCCGCGCCACCGGCCCAAGCACGCTGTGCACGATGCCGTCCGTGAGCAGCGTCCCGATCAGGATCGCCAGCCCGCCGACGACGAGCATCAGCGTGATCAGCCACATGGTCACCCAAGTGACCACCACGTTTCGCCCTTCCGAGCGCCCATAGACCAGGTTGGCGTTGCGCGAAAAACTCCGCACGTACGCCGACGCAGATAGCAGCGAGATCAGCAGCGAGACGATCAACGCCACAGTGCTTTGCGACGGAGTGCCCACAATCGTCTCCATCAGATCCATCGCCTCTCCGCGAAGGGCCTCCGGCACGTACACCTCAACGAGCCCGTCCAGGAGCTGATCGACCGCCCCCGGATCGCGCCCGAGTAGCAAGGTCGCGATGGCGTACGCCGAGACCAGCATGGGCGCGAGGGACAGCACCGTGTAGTAGGTCAGCGTGGCGCCTCGATCCACCATGGCGTCCGTGGAAAAGTCTGCAAACAGCCGCTTGAGCACGAGCGTCCAACCGGCCTTTCCCAGCCGGTTCCTGCGACCGAGGGGATTGGGCATCGTGTCTTCCGACGGAGGAAACTCCGGTTCGCCGATGCCGTAGGGCAACACGAAGTCGACGCGTCGCGACGCAATCTCAGGGCCCTTTTCGGCATCTTCCATAGTGCCAGCGTAACGGTTTTCTGCACGTTGACCTTGTCCTGACACGGCGAAAACCAGCGCGCTTCCAGAGCAGCAGTTTGTGTTCGCACGGACATTCTTTGCGCCCATGTTCGAACGGTAATTGTGCACCACATCGGCACTCTTTCGTACGCCTGTTCTATTTTCGCCGCCAATCTTCGAACCGGTGTTGGGGGCCACGTTTATAGTGCAAGGCATGAACGCTCAACAAGCCCCACCTCGCCCCTACTTCCGAATAGACAGACCCCACGACAGCGATGCGCAATTTGGCCGCAGCCTCCGTGAATCGGAGCACGCACTGTACTCGCGCTTTAGCGACGACGGCGTGGGCATCGAAGACTTCGACGTGGTCGTCGATAAGCTTGCTCAGGCCACGGGGTACTCCCGCACCGTCATCCGCTCCGCGGTGCTGTCGTATCACCGGCTGACGGATCTGCCGCGGCTGCGTGCGCTGCACAACGAGCAAAAACTACTCACGCTGGGCCACCTGACCGCGATCCGGCGGAAGCTGGAGGAGCTCGGTCCCGACGCCGACGCGGAGATCCTCGCCGGTATCGACGACTTCCTGGTCGAACAGTTCACGCCCACCCGGCAGAGCCAGCCGTTCCCCGACCCTGCCGCCGTCACGCGAAAGTTGCGGGCGCACATCCGGCGCATCGATCCGGCTCTGGGGTACAACCCGAAAAAGCGGAAGGAGCGCGAGGCCCGCCGGGACCACGGAGCCGAGTTCTTCCTCGAGGACTTCGGTGGGATAACAAAGGGCATGATGAACCTGACCACGGACACCGCGACACTGGCCGCCGTGCGCGCGTTCGTGCAGCAATGCGGGTTGGAGCACAAGCTGTCTTCGCACGACACCGTGGTGAAACTGCTCACCGGCGAGATCACGCCGGCAGCGAAGGCGCGAATCCAGGTATACGCGCCGAAGGGGCGCGAGGCGGGGCAGCCAGTGTTCATCCCGGGCTTCGGCTGGACCGAGCCTGACGCCACGATCGCGTTCGACGAGATGTGCGCGCAGACCCCGCCCTCCGTCGCCGACATGGACGGCGTTCGCGAAAACACGACACCCAGCTACGTGCCGACGGCAGACATGCGGGCGCTCGTGGAGGCTCGCGACGGCACGTGCATCTACCCCGGCTGCAACCACCCCGCGGAGCAGTGCCAGTTGGACCACCGCATCCCGTTCGCTGAGGGAGGGGAAACACGCGTGGATAACCTTCACTGCCTCTGCCAGAGGCACCATAACCTCAAGACCGACCGCCGCGCCTTCTACGTCGTCGACCCCGCGACCGGGGACGCCATCTGGCTGTACGAGGACGGCACATTTGAGGTTTCGGAGCCTTCCGGGCTGCTGACTGCTCAGTTGGGTGCTGAGGATCCGCGGTGGAGGGCGTCGATAAGCGAAGTGAAGCGCAGGCGCGAGCGGGCCGCGGAGTTTCATGCGCGCGGACACGCGATTATGGACCAATACGAGAAAGATCAGGACATCATCGAGTGTGAATTCGCGCTGGACCAGCTCGAAGAACAGTTTGACATGCGCTTTCCGTTCCACCCGGAACCGGAATGGTGGATGGGGCTCACACCACCGGTGGATGCACCATTTCCCGACTATGAATGGGAGGACAACCCGGACAACCTGCGCTTTGACGACGCCAACATTCCGCTCCCGGAGGCCGGTTAGACTCGCACCATGGCATTTCTTGAGCGAATCCGCGCACTGTTCGCGGGCGACCCCACCCTGCCACTCGTGGAGTACCCGGAGGAATTTGAGCGATTCGAGGTCACACACCTGCACGTTCACACCGCGAACCTGTCCCCCGACACCGACGAAAAGATGGTGATCATCACGACAACGCCCGCCGCGCTCCCCGCTCTTCAGGAGGCGAACGGCCCGGTGCAACTTGTCGCAAAAAACGAACGTCCCGTGACGTTCGTCCCGATGGACAAGCAAGCAGACCCGCTGCTCGACCCGAACCTCGGATGGCTCATTCCGGTGACCGAAGCAACAGGTCGTGAAATTGCGACCATACAACAAGGCCCCGGCGCGCACGAGCTGGACTCGCTGCACCTGGGCCTTGTGCTGGAGGGCGACTAGGCGGCTACACCAGCCCCATCCACTTCCAGTACGTCGCGGAAAGGAGCAAGATCAACAAGTACGCCACGATGGTCAGCGGGATGCCCGCCCGGAGGAACTGCTTCGTGGTGAACGCGCCCGTGCCGTAGGCCAGCATGTTCTGCGGGGCGGAGATGGGCAGCAAGAACCCGAAGCAGATGACAAACTGCTGGATGATGACGAAACCGATGCCGCCATTCGGCACGTCGAGCGTCGCAGCGAGCGCGATGAACACCGGGATCAGGGCGGAAGCGAGCGACGTCGCGGACGCGAATCCCAGGTGAATGATGATGTTGAACAGGGACACGATCGCGATCGTGGCGAGGATCGGCATCGAGGAAATGCCCAGCGCGCCAAACGTCTGCTCCGAAAGCCAGGTCGCCGCGCCCGTTTTCAGGAGGAACGAGCCGAGCGAGATGCCCACCGCGAACACGATCAGCGTGCCCCAGTTGATGTGGTTCTGCGCGTACTTGAAGTCCATCACCCCGATGCCCGGTAGGAGCATCACGCCGATCGCCACGAGCGTGATCGTGGACGAGTTGATGGGGTGCAGCAGCCCCTCGGTCGCCCAGAAGAGAAGCAGGACCACGGCGATCGCAGTCAGGCGCTTCTCCGCGCCAGTCATCGGCCCCATCTCGTCCAGCTGCTGCTGCACCAGCTCGCGCCCGCCTTCGATGCGATCCACCTCGGGTTTCATGACGGCGAGCATGATGAAGTACAGCGCAATCGACATCAGCACCGCCCATGGCGCGGCCCACAGGAACCACTTGCCCCAGGACACGGTCTGACCCATCTGGTCCTCAATGAAACCGATGGCCACAAGGTTTTGCGCCGCAGCAGTCTTAATACCGACGTTCCAGATCGACACCGCTTGCACCGCAGTAATTACCAGCAGCGCCGACAGTTTCGAATCCACCGTCATGCCGAACGCGGCCACCATGCCCAGGAGGATCGGCACCACGGCGCCCGCGCGAGCGGTTGCGGACGGCACGAAGAACGCGAGGATGATAGAAATCACGATCGCGCCGGCGACAATGTGCGACGTCTTCTCGCCCGCAACTTTGAGCACGTTGAGCGCGATGCGCCGGTGCAGCCCCGTCGCCTGCATCGCCGTGGCCAGCGCCAACGCGGCCGCGACCAGCGCCACCGCGCCCGACGAGAAGCCGCCGAGCGCAATGCTCAGCGCCGGGCCCGTGCCGAAAATCTCGCCCGGATTTTCCGGATCGGGCGACAGCCCCACGAGCATGGCGATCAGCCCAATGATCAGCACCGAGCTGACCGGGTAGCTCACCGCCTCGGTCACCCACATGATCACGGCAAACGCAAGCATTCCGAGCGCGATCTGCCCCTGCCACTCGATGCTGTCAATGGGAATCAGCAGCACCACGATGAGTGCGATAAACGCAAGGAAAAACGAAATGAGCTTTCCCTTGCTTATCGACGCCCCTTCGCCACCCCCTCCCTGCGTCACCGTTCCCGAATCCGCGTTTTGGTGCGGTTTTGCTGGTTGTGTTGCAGCCGATGTCACGAAGACCTCCCTACCGAAAGTGGTGTTATTACCAATTCTAGCCGGGAAATTCGGCGCAACAAAAGAATACAAACGGTCAGAACCGGGCCCTACCAGGCACTAAAACGGAAGTAATCCCGCAGACCAGGCGCCTCCCGCGATGAGCGCGATCACACCGCCGAGCGCCGCGAGTACCGCGATCACGATGTCGGTGGTGCTCGACCCCCGTGCGGGATCCGAAGTGTCCGACGGCGTCTCCGTCGGCCCAATCGGCGCGCCCAGCTTTGCCTCCGCGAGCTCGCGCATCGCCTGTGAGGCGTCCGGGTCCGCGAGCACCTCCTCGCGCACCTGCTTCGCCTCGTCTGCGGAGTAGTCCAGGAGCGACAGGTCGTAGTGTTCGGCGAACACCTCGTCACCGTCCTTGTTGCGCACCGCCACGTCGAGCGGCATCGTTGCGCCCTTGAGGTGCTGCACCCCGGTGATCGGGATGTCGAAGGTCGCCGACGGCGTCTCCGCCAGCTGGCCGGGCACGCGGATCGTATCCGAGTAGTGCCCGCCGGGGTACGAGACGTCGACGGTGAAATCGTCCAGGTCCAGCCCCAGGTTCCGGAGCTGGGCAGTGACGCTGTTGTCGTTCCGGGAGGTGACGATGGAGTTTGTGGAAGCGTCGAAAAGCCTGAAGCCCGCCTGGCCCGCGTTGTGCTCGGCGGCCGCGATCTCCAGGTCCCGCACGAGCATATGGTCGTGGGTGACCACGGAATCGTCCGCGCCGACGGTGGCGTTGACCTTCCCAATGAACTTGCCGCCCAGGTCAAGGTGCTCCCAGTCCGGGGCCACCTCGTAGGCCCCGGTGTAGCAGGTGTAGTCGCCGCAATGCGGATCGTCGCCGTTGCCCTTGGCCACCGTGTCACTGTAGTCAAAACGGGCGAACTGGTAGAGGTAGTTCATCACGGACTCGTAATTGCGCAGCAGGTCAGTTGTCTCCACGCGCGTATCCGACAGCGCGGACCCGGTGTGGGTCAGGCCCAGGTTGTGGCCGAACTCGTGCAAAATCGTGTTGCGCACCTGGTCCTGGCCCGTCAGCCCCTCGTGCTTCGCCACGTAAAATACCGAATCGCTCACCAGCCCCATGCCGGTGGTGTAATCATCCTTGGCCAGCTGGTCGCCGATGATGCCGACGCGGAAGACGGACTCGCGCGGACCGAGGAGCCGGTCGCGGTCAGCGGCCAAGCGGGAGTGATGGTCGGCGTCCTTGAAGTAGTACGGCTCGAAGTCCTCGGTCGCGCCGCCGTGGCGCTCCTCATAGTTGGGGATGTTGTTGAAGAGGCTGCCGGCATCAATGTGCAGGTTAATCCCCTGCCGATCAAAGAGGTCGACGAGCTCCAGGAGCGAGCTTCTCGACGGCCTGTACACGTTCGCATTCGCCGCATTGCACGCCGCGAACTCGCCGAATTGCTCCGCGCTCACGCCGAAGCGCTGCTCGCGGTCGCACCCCAACGTCTCCCATTCGGACTTCGCCCAGTTGAGCTGCAGGTACAGGTCGGGCCGGTGCGGGTCCGCGCCCCACGCCTGTAACGGGAACTGCTCCCCGCTCGCGGTGGTGAAGCCCTGGCGCTCCCACGCGTCCGGAAGCCCGTCGCGGTCCGAATCCACCGCGGATCCCTGCGTGGCGATGTCCATGGTCATGCTGGCATGCAGCTTGCCCCCTGCGGGAACCGCCCGCTCCCAGCGCCCGCGCTGGAACGAAGCGCCATCCGCGCCCACGCGCCCGACCTTGCCCTCGGCTGTGGTCGCGCCCTTGTCGGCCGCGACGCCGGACGACGTGGGGTCCTTGTAGCGCAGCGTCGTCTCGTAGCCGCCGTCCCGCGGGGCGATCATAAACGCGCCGTCCCGGAAGCTCGCCCGGTCCTTGTCGTAGGCGGTGATGCGCGAGTTCATGTCCACGCTGAGTTCGCGGTCCTCGTTGCGCAGGTTGGTCAGGGTGACGTCGACAGCCATGGACTTCTTGCCCACCGTGAACGTCCGTTCCACCTTCACACCCTGGGACGCGTCTTCGTGCGTCAGCGTGACCACATCTGTGCCGCCTTTGGACGATGTGCGCACCCTCGTCGCGCTCGGCAGATAACGGACGCTGCCGCCGTCGGCGCGCAGCGCGACGTCGAAGCTGCCGGCCATAATCCCCGCCACGGAATAGGGGTGCTCGAACGTAAACGTCGTAGTGCGCCCCTTCGAGATGTCCATCACCGCGAACCCCTCGTCGTCGGCGCTGGGCGTCATGTGGACGCCAAAGGGCATGTCCTCCACGCCCGCACTCGCCGGGCTCGTAGTCCCCATCGCGATCATCGCCGTAGCAATCGCGGCGGCCCCCGCTCCCCTCAGGTTCACCGGGCACCCCCAGAGAAGGTGGTCCATGCCCAGTTGCCCACGGCTCCGGCGACCACCATCGCGACCATCACCACCGGGATCCACCACGCCTTGCTGAAGTCTGCGCTTTGGTCCGGCGCGTCCGCAGTCAGGGTGACGGTCGTCTCCTTCCCGTCGACGCGCAGCTTGACCGGGTACACCGCACCGCGCATCGCGTCCGACGGCACCGACGCCTTCACCGCTCCGTGTTCGTCCACGGCGACGTCTGCGCCGCCACTATCGACGATCACCACATCCGTTCCCCCGCCAGCAAGAATTTCCTCCTCCTGCCCCGGTCGCAGCGTGTGCTGCTGGGGCGCTGATTTCGGTGCCACCCGGAGGTGCACCGGCGCCGTCGACTGCGAGCCGTCCGCATAGCTCACGCGCACGTTGACGTCTGCGTCCTTGGCTGTGTCCGACGGAGCGGCGGAGACGGCGCCCGTCGCTGGATCGACGGAGATGGCCCACCCCTTCAGCTCCGGGTTGTCCGCGCGGCGCCACACAAACTGAGCGTCCGCAGGAACGTCGGCGTCACCAGTCTGCTTCACCGTCACCCGTTCCCCTGGCGCCGCGGTGAGCGTCTCCCAGCCGGGGTGGAACTGCTCCGCGGTTGGCAGGTCGTTGACCTGGAAGACGGCCGTGGCCTCAGCGGTGGCGCCGCTGGGCAGGCCGACTTCCAGCGGCACCGTGACCGAATCGCCCGCCTTCGCGCCCGACGCCGCGGTGTCTAGCGTGACCTGGCCAGTCTTTGCGTCCACCCACGCGCCCTCCGAGACGGTGTGGAACGTCATTCCCCCCGGGACCGGTTGGCTGGAAAACTCGCGCCCCTGGTGCCAGATGGTCACCGTCGGCGCCGCGCTCCGCACCTTGCTCCCGACCCGTACCTGCGTCACCGGGTACGTCACGTCCTTCGGGTCCTGCGGTCCGGTCACGCGCACTGGAATGGTCTCGACCTGCCCCGCCGACGTGCGCACAATGAGGTCGTGCACCCCCGGTTGCTCGTTCGCCGGGGGCATGGCCTCGACCGTGCCGTCGGTGAACACCTCTGCCCACTCCGGGCCGTCAATGCGCTCCACGGTGACCCCGCTCTCGTTGCCCGTCACCGTCGGCACCACGGTCGCGCGGCTCCCCGCGGAAACGTTGAGTGCATTCCACGCGTAGTCGACTGTGCGGCTCGGCCCCGGGATCATCAGGCTCGATTCCAGGTCTGCAGTGAGCTCGATTCCCGACTGCGTGTACTCCTCGCCGTCCCACGTCGCACGGTAGGCGTACGTGCCGACCGGGACTTCTAATGATACTCTGCCCGCGTAATCGGTCGTGGCCTGGAACGACCCGCCGCTGCCAGTGAGCTCGACGTCGACGTGTTCAAGCGGCCCGGCCGGGGTTGCAACCGTCAGGGTGTAGCGGGTGGTGTCGGCCGCGAGCGCCGCCGGGGCGACCAACGCGGTGGTGACCGCCGCGCACGCCACGATGGGAGTCGTTGTCCAGTTCATTATTCCGCCTTGCGCTGTTGAGCTTTGTTGAAGAGTTTAAATCAAGCCGCTCGCCCACGCCGCCGCTGCGCCACCTGCAATGGCCAACAGGAGGAGCAGCGGCACGACGATGGCCGCCGAGCTGCTGCCGCTTTCCGGCTTGGGCGTTGCCTTGGGGGCTTGCACTGCCTTCGTGGTCGGTGTTGCTTTGGCGGTCGGCGTGGTCTCGTTGTGCACCCGCGCGACCGCCGGGGTCGACTTCACGGCCCCGCCCATGGGCGTCGAGTCGGTGTTTGAGTCCTCAGCAACCGGGACGGCGAAGCGGTCCTCGAAGGTGGTGTTGCCAAGCTCATCGGTCGCGCGGACGTCGAGAGGCAATGCCGCCGGCTCCGTGGGTGTGACGGGTACGGTGATGGTCGTCGTGTTCTTGCCGGAGCGAACGCCGCCGAGCACAACGCGCTGGGTGTTGCCGCCGACGGCGACCTCGTAGCGGTGCAGATCCAGGCCCGGGTTCGTGAGCTTGAGCGTCACCTCGCCGCGCTTGCCGCTGGTCAGGTCGCCTTCGTCGGTGACCTCGACCTCGACGCGGTCACCGCTCGCGTCGGCGCGCTCCATCTCCTTGTCCAGCTTCTTGAGCGCTGCGGTGTCGACCTTGCGCGCGTCAACGCCCGCAGTACCGACGTGGCCGCCGAGGCGCAGGGAGTTAATAAGCAAGTTGTCCCAGTCCGCGGGGACGCGGTAGTCGCCGCGGTAGCAGTTCACGCCCGAACGGTTGCACTCCTCCGGGAGCGGACCGCCGGACACGGCCTCCACATCCGAGTAGTCGAAATAGGAGAACTGGTACAGGTAGTTCATCACGGACTTGTAGTTGGGCAGGTAGTCAGATTTTGGCACCTTGCCCTCAAACTTCAACGAGCCGTTGTGGTTGAGGCCCAGGTTGTGGCCCAGCTCGTGCATGATCGTGTTGCGCAACTGGCTGTCTTCGGTCATGCGCTCGTGCTTGGCCACGTAAAAACCGTTGTCGCCCACGAGGGAGGTGCCAACCGAGTAGTTGCTCGGGTTCATCTGGTCACCGATCACGCCGACGTGGAAGACGGAGGCACGCTGGCCCAGCAGGCGGTTGACGTTGTCCACCATGCGCAGGCCGGGGATGGAGTTACTGAAGTAGTACCGCTCGTATCCCTCGGTCTGTCCACCGTGGCGGGTGTCGTAGTTCGGGATGTTGGAGTAGGTCTCGCCAGCGTCGATGTGCAGGGAAACGCCGTGCTCATCAAACTTGTTCGCCAGCTCATCCAGGATGTGGCGGGGCGGGCGGTAGGTCCGGGTGTTCGCGGTGTCGCACTGCTCGGCGTCCGGCGTGTTCAGGCAGCCGAGCTTTTCGTACTCGGATTCCATCCAGTTCAGCTGCAGGAAGACATCGGGACGGTGCGGGTCTGCGCCCCATTCGTTGAGGGGGAGCTGGGTGCCGTCGTCAAGCGTGACGCCCTGTTCCTCCCACTGGTCGGGCAGGCCGTCCCGATCGCTGTCCACGGCGGAGTCCTGCGTGTCAAAGGTGATCGTTGCCTTTGCCGTGAGCTGGTCGCCGGGGTCGACCGAGCGGAACCAGCGGCCACGTTGGAACTGTGCGCCATCGGGGTCGACGTAGCCGACCTCGTCGGTCGCGGTGGTCGCATTGAAGCTGTTTGCCACACCGGAGAAACCGGGGTCTGCGAACTCCACCAACGTGTCGTAGCCGCCGTAATCCGGGCCGACGGTGAAGCGTTCGCCGTCGAAACTGCCGGTGAGCGTGCGGTTGGTGTTGATGGAATTGGTCAGGTCCAGCTGGAAGTAGGCGTCCTCGGAGCCCTGATTCGTGGCGGTGACCTCGACCGTCATCTCGGTGTCGGTGGTGCGCACGACCCGCTCGATTTGCACTCCCCTCGCGGAGTCTGCGTACTGAGCAGTTGTCACCCGCGCTCCCCGCTCATCCTTCGTGGTGACTGGCGCGTTGTCCGGTGCCATGATGCGGGCGCCGTTGACAAGAATATCGGTGTACAGCGTGTCCGACTGGGTACCCGCAACTGAATCCTCGTCGTGGTGGGAGAACTGCGTCAGGCGGGAAGCGTCCACTTTTGCCTCGACGGCACCGGCGACCGCGGGCTGCCCGCCCACGACGAGCGCTGCACCGAGCGCGACTGCGATGCAGCGTGATGCCAGCTTCCTCATGCGGCTGCTCCTCAACATTCTTACCCTGACCATGTATGCGCCGATGCATAAAAAATATTCACGGTCGATACATGAGCCAATGCTTATCAGTTCAGTTCTGGTGTCAACTGCTTAAGCTACCCCAAAACCGCAGATTAACAACTCCCCTTGCTCCAAAACCGCGACCAATCGCCAATTCATAGACACCGGTACATCAGATGTCCGAAAGCTTTCGCAGCCTGTTGAACAATCCTAGAGTGCATATTATTCACCGAGGAGTGTCCTATCAGATGAGAAGCTGTAAGGCTAATTCACACAATCAGTATCCTTTTCTCAGAATTGAACCGGCGTTCGGCCGTTAACTAGCACAAGTCAACATTTCTTCATTAAGGTTCGGCTTGGGCATCCTCTTAGGCCACGTGAATACCTTAGCCGGGACAGATATGGACAATTCAACGCTTGTCAATAATGCGCTTGCCCCGCAGTGCAACGCGGGACAAGCGCATTATTTTTAGTGATTTTTACCACACTTGGCGCTAGATGAGCCCCTGACTCAGCGCCCACCCGGCCCCTGCAGCGGCAATTCCGCCGAGTGCAAGCAGCACGGCGACTACGATCGCAACTGCAGAAACGGGCTCCTCCTGCTGCCGGGCCGGCTTCTCCGCCTGCTTCTCCGTCGGCGTCTTCGTGTTCAGTTTCGTGGCCGCTGCCGGGGCGCGATCTGTCACGCCGTCCAGCTTGGATTTGGCCATCCGTTTCACCTGCGGCGAGGCGTCGGACTTGAGCACGTCGTTGAGCACGCGCTCCGCCTCCTCAGCGGTGTAGTCCAGCACCGAGAGCTCGTAGCGGTCGGTGAAGACGCTCTCGCCCGAGTGGTTGAAAATCTGCACGTTGACCGGCAGGGTCGGGCCACTGATGCTGTTCGCGTTGCGGATCGGAATTCTCACCTCGCGCTCCGAGCGCTTGTCCTTGATCCCGGCGAGCGTGATCTCCTCGGTGTAGCGCTGCCCGCCCGGGTAGTTGGCCACCAGCGTGAACCGCTCCGCGTCGGCGCCAAGGTTGCTGATGGTGCCCGTAGCAAAGTTCTCTTCGCTGGCGGTCACGATGCCGTTGTCGCCGCTTGCAGTGGTGTCCATCTGGAAGCCGGCCTTGCCCACGTTGGCAACGGCGGCGTTTTCTGCCAGCTTGCGGGGAGTTTTTTCGGACTGGTCGTCGTCGTCGTCAAGCTGCCCGGAGCCCGTCGTCACATTGCCCTGGCCGATGTTAAAGCCAGGCAGGTCCAGATTGGACCAGTCAGCTGGGATGGTGACGGACTGCTCACCGCACCCGCCGCCCTTGACGCAGGCGTTTACCCTCGCGTCGGTCGGTTCCTTGGCGTAGTCGAAGTAGCTGAACTGGTACAGGTAGTTCATCACGGACTTGTACTCCGGCACGTACACGTCCCCCGAGAGCGGGTTGTCGGGCACCTCGGGCCCTGAGTGCCCCAGGCCCAGCGTGTGTCCGAACTCGTGGAAGATCGTGTTGCGAAGCTGCTCCTGCGTGGTCATGTCCTTGTGGTCCGCAATGTAGAAGGCGGAATCGCGGACGAGCGCGACGCCGGAGGAACGGTTCCCCTCCGCCATCTTGTCGCCGATGATGCCAAGGCGGAACACGGCCTTGCGGGGCCCAAGCAGGCGATTGCGCTCGTCGAGCAGGCGCTGAGCTTGCGACTTGTCCTGGAAGTAGTACTGCTCAAAGCGCTCGGTCTTCCCGCCGTGGGGCTCCTCGTAGCCCGCGAGCGAGGCGCTCTGGTAGGTCTCGCCCGCGTCGATGTGCAGCGCAATGCCCTCCTTGGCAAAGACGTCCTCCAGGTCGCGGAGGGTCGAGGTGGAAGGGCGGTACGAGTTAACGTTGGCGGTCGCGCAACCGGCGAATTGCTCGAATTCTTTCACCGTCGGCGCGAAGTCGTCCTTGCGCGCGCAGTTCAGGGTCTCCCACTCTGCCTGCATCCAGTTGAGCTGCAGGAACAGGTCCGGGCGATCGGGATCGGCGCCCCAATTCTGAATCGGCAGTTCGGTCCCGTCCTCCAGCTTCAGGCCTTTGAGCTCCCACTCGTCGCGCAGCCCGTCGCCGTCCGTGTCAATCGCGGACTCTTGCGCCGCCACGCTTACCGACGCCCGCGCCTCCACCGATTCTCCAGGATCCAGCACCTCGATCCACTCGCCGGCCTGGAGCTTCGGCGTCCCTTCGCCGATCCCCTTGCTCTGCTCCTGCGTCAGCTGCTCGCGGGTGCCGGAAAAGTTCGGGTCTGTAAAGGACACGGTGGTGTCGTACCCCTCGGACTCTGGCCCCACCTTGTAGGTGTCCGCCTTCGTCTCGCGGGCGCTCACCTGATAGGGGTTCTGCAGCTCGTTGGCAAGCTCGATGTCCACCTGGCGGCGCTGCTTGCCCGCGTTGCGCGCCCGTACGTCGACGTCGATGCGGTTCCCATAAATACGGAAGGTGCGCGTGATCTCGACGTCCGAGCGGGCGTCCGTGTAGGTGTAGGTGATCACGTCCGCCCCGCCGTCCTTGCGCACGTCGGTTGACGCGCCCCAGTTGGGTGCGAGGTTCTTGCCATCGATCCAGATGTTTGAGTACACGGTGAACTCGTGAATACCCACCGCGGCCGCAGGGTGGACGTAGGCGAGCCGGGCGCGGGAGTCCTTGCGGACCTCGCCGTCGATCCGCCCCTGCTCGGCGTTGGGGGTCTCGCCGTGGACGCGCACGGAGATTTCTCGCTGCTCCGTGGCGGCGGAGGCCTGCGGGACGGCGACGCCTCCGAGCGTGAGGGACGCGCACAGGGCGATGGCAACGGTTTTCAGGGAAGTATGCATGGTATTCACCTTTTAGATCCGGATCCCGAACTGTGAGAGCATCCGACGAATGTGGTCTTGGTTAACGAACGCGGCGTAGCCCACCCCGCCAATCGCGGCGAGGAGGCCGAGGACGATGGGCACCCAGTTGTACCCAGACGATGCGCCCGACGGCGCGTCCTGCGGGGTGGGGGTCACGGTTTGCAGGGCCGGGGCGTCGGCCTCGACATTCTTGATCCGCTGCGAACCGTCCGGGTACGAGACCACCACTGGAACTTGCACCGAATTCTTCTTGGTGACGGTGTCGTCCACGTCGACCGAGAGCTCGCCGGTGCGCTTATCGACGCTCACGTACCACCCCGGCTCGTTGAACTTCTCAGAGAGACCGAAGGTGGTCCCCTTCGGCGCGGTCGCGGTACCCTTGCTGTCCTTGCTGTCACGGCGCGCTTGCGAATCGGTGGTGACCTTGAGCGGGAGCAGCGCGGTGGTGCCGTCCGGGTACTGCGCGCGAACGCGGACGGTGTACGTGGCGTCGGCGGGCGCGTTCGCGGGAACATCGGCGCGGACGTTGCCGGTGCGCTGGTCAACGTCGACGCGCATGCCTGCGTCGTCCATGAGGACGAAGACGGTGCCCTCGGGGACGGTCCCCTTCGGCTTCGCGGTGACGGCGCGGCCCGTATTGGCGACGGTTACTGGGTAGGTCAGCGTGGTGCCGCGCTTCGGCGCCGTTGCGGTGGCCACGCCGATCCTCGCAGTGATGGTGCGCTCCGACCCGTCCGGGAAGCGGACCTTCACCGGGACCTTGACCGGCTTGGCGTCGGCCGACGGGGCGGTGACGTCGAGCACGCCGGTGCGCTGATTCACGCCAACGACCCACCCGCCAAGTTCGGCGTCCTCGTCGAGCGCGTACTCGGTACCGTCCGGCACGCCTTTGGAGGTATGCGCGGTGATCATCGTGTGCTGCCCGGGCCCGACCAGGACTCCGGCCTCGTAGCTCGGTGCGAGGCGGTCCGCGATCGGGGACTCGACGATTTCAAACGGGACGATCGCTTCGTCCTTCGACCCATCGGGGAAGGTGATGGCGACTTTCACCTTGATGGTGCTGCCGGGTTTCGCGTCCTTCGGCACCTTCAGCTCCACACGGCCGTCGCTGGTGACGGTCGCGTTCGGGTTTTTAATGATGCGGTACCCGGTGCCCGCCGGCAACGGCTGCCAGCCGTACTTCTCCGGGGTGATCGTGCGGGTCGCGGCCGGCTTCGGGCTGCTGGCCCGCTCCCCCGCGCGGACGGTGCGCGGTTCGTAGGACACGTCGTACAGCGCAGCCTCAGACTGCGGCTTCCCGACCGTGATGGTCACAACGTTGTGCCCTCCGGTGGAGTTGCGGATCTCCGCCGTGTACTTCCCCGGGGCGACATTTGCCTGCGGGGCTGCTGCGACGGTGCCGTTCTGGTCGACGGTGACCCAGGTGGCGTCGAGAAGCGGCTGCCCGTCTTGGCGGGTGACCCCATCCACGACGAAGGCGACGCCTCTGCCGGCGGACTTTTGGGGGTTTGCGATCTCGATCTCGCCCGGGCGGACCTCGATGTCGCCCCAGCCGAAGTTCTCAACCGGTGCGAGCGTGGGCTTGGGTGCGGGCTTCTTCGTGGTGGGAGTTGGCTTGGGTGCGGGCTTCTTCGTGGTGGGGGTCGGCTTGGGTACGGGCTTCTTCGTGGTGAGGGTCGGCTTGGGTACGGGCTTCTTCGTGGTGAGGGTCGGCTTGGGCTTTGTGGTGGTCTTCTGTGTGGTCTTCTTCGGTGTGGTCTTCTTCGGTGTGGTCTTCTTCGGTGTGGTCTTCTTCGTCGTGGGAGCTGGCTTCGGAGTTGGCGTTGGTGCGAGCGTGACCTCGAGCGCCACAGTCTTATTGGGCGAAACCACTACGCTCGTGGTGCGCGCTGTATAACCATCCGCAACCACGTCGACGACGTAGGTTCCCGGGGTGAGCCCCGCAGCCTGGAATGCCCCTTTGTCGTCCGTGGTCGCGGCAACTGCCCGGGCCGGGTCCTCCTCAGCGTGCACCTTCACTGTGGCTCCGGCTATCGGGGTCTTGCGGTCTGAGACGACCACCCCGGACAGCGCACCGGGCAACAGATTGACCGAAATGTCCGCAATCGCAGTCTCGCCCGGAGCGACGGGCACTCTCTGGTGCACGCCGCCCTCGATCGTTTCTGTCGCGGACACAGAGATGTCGTACGCGCCCGGCTCCAGGTCAGGGAACCGGAAAAAACCGTCTGGATCCGTGACGGCGACGGTGACAGTATCGTCCTGGTCGGCGCTTACTTTTACCCCGGCGACGGGGGTGCCGGAGGAATCGACCACTTTGCCGGTAATCGCGCCCGGTTGCGCGGCGACGGTGATGTCCCCCGCCCGGTTGCGCTCGGTGGGCTCGACCCTCACGCCTCTGCTTTTAGGCAGCGTGCGCGTCGAGGCTCCGACACGGATTTTTTGTTCCCCCTCCGGCACGTGGGTGAGGGTAAACGTTCCGTTGGCGTCCGTGGTGGTTTCCAACTCGCCGATGGAGACGGGGACGCCCTTGACGGGATTCTGGTGATCGTCGATCACGCGACCCGTCACGCCGATGGGCGTCAGCTCGATCGGGGTCGGAGTGTATTCCTGGCCGCTCGCCACGGTGAGGGAAACTGGCTGCTCGGCAAAGTACCCGTCCAGCGTGCCCGACTTGATGGTGTAGGTTCGGCCTGGTTCCACGTCGGCGAAGGTGACGGTACCGTCCGCGTCGGTGGTTTGGGTTTGGAGGGTTTTGCCGTCGGCGCCAACAAGCGAGACCTCGACGCCCTCGGCCGGCTCGGCGGAGTCGGCGCGCACCACCTTGCTGTGGATGGTGGCGGGCTGCGCGTCGAGCGGCTCCGCAAACCCGCGGGCGCCGACGGATGAGTTGTATGCGCGCCATGGCAACGTGTCCGCGCCAGCCGCGTTGCTGATGAACAGCGCCTCCGCTTGGCCGATGGTCACTGTCTTGGGCAGGGTAATGTCCAGCCATTTGTAGCCGCGGGCGTCCTCGAACCCGTAGCCCGTCAGCGCGCCGAAGTCCTCGGTGACCTTTCCGTTCGTCTTCAGCTGAACCTGATATTTCTCCTCTGCGGGGAAGAACCGATCCACGTTGGAATAGCGGCCCGTTGGCGTTGGGTAGTTCGGGTTCGCTTCCCGGTCAGGCAGGAAGTACATGCGCACGGACCGGACCGATTTCGACTCATAGTCGCCATCCTCGAGTTTGAAGAACCCACCCCAGCTCCGTCGCGCGTTGATGCTTTGATCATCCGTCGTGGCGTAGAGCGCAAACCCGGCTGCCTCATCAAGCACGTCGGCCGCGTGCGCGACCGGGAGCAAGGTGGGCGGCACGGCGACGACACCGGACGCGAGACAAGCAACGACTGTGGCTACGGCGAAATTACGGCTCCGAAAACCCCGCACCATATCAATTCCCAGACTTTCCTTGAGGGCAACACAGGTAACTCCATTAATTTAACTACAGATATGCCTAAACTGCACGTTTGCGGAACGCGGGCCAAATTCCGCGCGAGCGGAGTCGTTTTACTCAGCAAAGGAGGCGCGTGCTGGGTATCGTGAACCGGAGGTGTCGGCGCGCTCAGCGTCGACAAGCTTTTGCATGTGTTGACGGAAAGGTTGTTCGGAAGTGAAGATTGCGGTTCTCGGTGGGGATGGATTCTGTGGCTGGCCGGCCTCGTTGCACCTCTCCGACCTCGGCCACGACGTAATGATTGCGGACAATCTGTCTCGTCGCGCTATCGACGAGGAATTGGGCGTGGCCTCCCTGACCCCGATCGCTTCTGCTGAGGAGCGCCTGCAGGCGTGGAACGAAGTGTCCGGGCACACGATCGGCTTCCGCAATCTCGATGTCGCGCAGGACTACGAGGGGCTGCTCGCCTTCATCCGGGAGTTCCAGCCGGATGCAGTGATTCACTACGCCGAGCAGCGCGCCGCGCCGTACTCCATGAAGACGCCGCGGGCGAAGCGATACACGGTAGATAACAACGTCAACGCAACGCACAACCTGCTCGTGGCCATCGTGGAATCCGGGCTGGACGTGCACGTCGTACACCTGGGCACCATGGGCGTCTACGGCTACGGCACCGCCGGGATGGAGATCCCGGAGGGCTACCTGGACGTCAAGGTGGACACCGAGGACGGCACCACCGTGGAACAGGAGATCCTCTACCCCACCAACCCGGGGTCGGTCTACCACATGACCAAGGTGCTGGATCAGAACATCTTCGCCTTCTACGCCAAGAACGACGAGCTGCGCATCACCGACCTCCACCAGGGCATCATCTGGGGCACCCACACCGCGCAGACGCAGCGCGACGAGCGCCTGATCAACCGCTTCGACTACGACGGCGACTACGGCACCGTGCTCAACCGCTTCCTCATGCAGGCCGCCGTGGGCTACCCGCTCACCGTCCACGGCACTGGCGGGCAGACGCGCGCCTTCATCCACATCCAGGACATGTGCAAGTGCATCCAGATCGCCCTGGAAAACCCGCCTGCCAAGGGCGACCGCGTGAAGATCTTCAACCAGATGACGGAGACGCACCGCGTGCGGGACCTGGCGCAGCTCGTCGCAAAGCTTTCGGGCGCCGAGGTGCAGATGGTGCCGAACCCGCGCAAGGAATCCGCCGAGAACGAGCTGCACGTGAAGAACGACACCTTTATCGGGCTCGGGCTCGAGCCCACCAAGCTGGCGGAGGGCCTGCTCACCGAGGTCGAGGACGTGGCGCGCAAGTATGCCGACCGGGCGGACCGCTCCAAGATCCCGGCACGCTCCCTGTGGACGGCCAAGCAGGCTGCGGGTGTGCCGACCGGCGAGCAGTAACCCTATGCGCATTGCGATAGTCACCGAGGTTTTCCTACCGAAAATCGACGGGGTGGTTACACGCATCACCCGCCACCTCGACCAGCTGGCAGAGATGGGGCACGAAGTCATCATCTTCGCACCGGGCAACCCTCCCATGGAGTATGCGGGATTCGAGGTCGTGCCTATCCCCTCGCGGGCGCTGAAGGTTTACCCGGAGGTCAAACACGGCATGCTCGGGCCAAAGGCGCTGCGCCGTCTGCGTGAGTTCAATCCCGACATCGTGCACGCGGTCAACCCAATTTGGACCGCGGGATGGTCCACGCTTTTCATTTCGCGCTTTTTCCCCATGCTCGCCTCGTTCCACACCGACGTGCCGGAATATTGCGTCAAGCTGGGGATTCCGTGGGTCAAGCCCATTGCGAAGTGGGGCCTTCGCACGTTCCATGGGCGTGCAGCGATCAATCTGGTCACATCTGGTCCGATGATGGACAAAGCTGCTGAGTATCGCATCCCCAACGTTCGCTTGTGGCCGAAGGCCGTCGACACGGAACGCTTTACACCCGAGGCGCGCTCAGCATCGATGCGCGAGCGGCTGGGCGGCGGCCCGCTCGTAATGTTTGTCGGCCGTATCTCCGCGGAAAAATCCGTCGAGCGCTGCTTCCCCATCATGGAGGAAGTCCGCAAGCGAGTCCCCGGCGCGCGTATCGCGTTCGTGGGCGAGGGCCCGCTTTACGACGAAGTACGTTCCAGCGCTCCCGACTGGGCCGTCTTCACCGGCTACCTCTCGGGGGCCGAGCTCGCTGCCGCCTACGCTTCCGGCGATGTGTTGTTGTTCCCCTCCACCACCGAAACGCTTGGCTTCGCCGCACTTGAATCCTTCGCGTCGGGCCTTCCGGTCGTGGCTGCCAACGCCGGCGGCCTGCCCTTTGTCGTTGACGACGGCGAAACTGGCATCCTTGTGGATCCAGATGCGCCGGAAACCACGTGGGCCGATGAAATTGAGCGCGTGCTCCAAGACGACGCATTGCGCACCCAGCTTTCCACCGCAGCCCGGGCGGAGGCGCAGCGCTGGACGTGGCGAGCTTCCTCAGAGCAGGTGGTCGATTACTACGACGAGGTTATTCGAAACGCAGGACGGTGACCTCAGCGGTCTCCCCGCCCGCGTATTCGCGGGATTCCGTCGCTGTCCGCACCCTCGCCGAAGGATCAAATTCCTGGTAAGGGGTCACACCCGGACCACAGGCATCAACGTTGCGCGGGTCGAACCACTCGATATTTGCGCGGTCGTCTGCGATCACGCCGATGCCGGAGGCGGTCTCCCAAGCCTGGACATCGCTGTCAATGCCGGGCACGTCGTCTGGGTTGAAGCCGAGGCGCTGCGCTTCGGCCTTGTCCGTGTACGGGCAGAATACGTACGCCCGCTCCACTCCCGGCCCCGCCACATCCGCGACGGTGAAGTCTCCGGCGAGCGCGGCGTCCTGCAGCCCCATTTCGGTGCCGTGCGCACCGCAGCCGGCCAGCGCGAACACGCTGGCAACGACGGCGATCTTACGGCGCATGCCCATAGTTACTTGATGCTCTCCGGAGCCTTGCGCTCCGGGTAGATCTTCGGGCGCACGCCCGCGATCTCCTCCACCACGCGCACCACCTGGTGGGAGTAGCCGTACTCGTTGTCGTACCAGACGTAGAGCACCAGGTGGTTGCCGGAGGCGATCGTGGCCAGGCCGTCCACCACGGAGGCGTGCGTCGTGCCCAGCAGGTCCGTCGAGACGACCTCGGGCGACTGGATGTAGTCGATCTGCTGGCGCAAGTTGGAGTCCGTGGACACGCGACGCAGGAAGTTGTTGACCTCCTCCTTCTCCACCTCGGTCTCCAGATCCAGGTTCAGGACCGCCATGGATACGTCCGGGGTGGGAACGCGGATGGCGTTACCGGTGAGCTTGCCCTCGAATTCCGGCAGCGCCTTGGACACAGCCTTGGCGGCGCCGGTCTCGGTCAGCACCATGTTGAGACCAGCTGCGCGGCCGCGGCGGTCGCCCTTGTGGAAGTTGTCCGCCAGGTTCTGATCGTTCGTGTACGCGTGCACGGTCTCGACGTGGCCGTGCTTGACCCCGTAGCGGTCATTGATCACCTTGAGCACCGGCGTAATGCCGTTCGTGGTGCAGGACGCGGCGGACAGCACCTTTTCGTCGCCAATCATGCCCTCGTTGATGCCGTAGACAATGTTCGGGATGTCCCCCTTGCCCGGCGCGGTGAGCAGGACGCGGTCCACGCCCTTGGACTCGAGGTGCTTGGACAGCCCCTCGCGGTTACGCCACGCGCCGGTGTTGTCCACCACGATCGCGTCATTGATGCCGTAGGCGGTGTAGTCCACCTCAGCCGGATCGTTGGCGTAGATCATCTGGATCGGGGTGCCGTTCGCCCAGATGATTTCCTTTTCCTTATCCACGGTGATCGTGCCGTCGAACGCGCCGTGGACAGAGTCGCGGCGCAGCAAGGACGCGCGCTTCACAATGTCGTCCTCGCCCTTCTTGCGCACCACTACGGCTCGCAGACGCACGCCGCCGTAGGCAGCCTCGCGGGAAATGAGGATGCGGGCGAGCAGGCGACCGATGCGCCCGAAGCCGTACAGGACAACGTCGCGAGCCTGCAGCTCAGAGGAGGTCCCGACGACCTCGGCGAGCTCCTCTTCCAGGAACTCGCGCAGATCCTTGCCATCCGTGCGGGAGTAGTTTTTTGCCAGGCGGCCCAGGTCGATCGACGCGGTACCCAGGTCCATCTTGACCAGTTCCTTCAGGATGGGCAGCGTGTCATCAAGTGGCAGTTCGCGCTCGACGATGCGGCGCGCGTAGCGGTGCGCCTTGATGATGTCGATGTCCGTGGCCCCCAGGAGCAGGCGGCCGTAGATAGACGTGACCGCGTTGTGCTCGCGGTGCAGCTGGCTGATCAGCGGGAGCATCTCCTGCGCGAGGGTGAGCTTGTGGTTCCAGTCAGCGGCGGGGGTAGTTGATTGTGTCACTGTAGTCCTCAAATACGGTCGTTGGTGTACGAATCATGTTCGGTTCGGGGGCATTCCGAAGACCCACATGCACCCCTATATTAGCGCGCCCGGCCGCGCGCGATGACGAGAGTTCGCCCTAAAGAAAACCGCGTGTCACCTAGACATTCCCCGGCGCACACATCACACCTTTGATTGGTTCGGTGCCAGTTTCCGCGCACACCCCGGTTCGTACTTTCGCTCAGAGAGGGAGTTCCTGCGGCGCCAACACCGCTACTTCGGCGTAGCATGTCTGCCATGGATTTGAGCTCGCAGCTGAACTACAACATGCACTCCGGCGCGCAGGACCTTCGCGACGCACTTTTCACCCCGACGACGGAGATTCTGCCCGGATCGTGGCAGGCCTCCCTCAACGACCTGAGCTACTCAGTCATCGGCCTGTGGGACTCGATCGTCCGCGCAGTGGAGACGTTTCTGATTTAACCTCCCCTACTTCAGCACCTCCCTGTACTTCAGCACCTCCCTGTACTTCTCCGGCGACGGCTGGGGCGCGAACGACGGCGCCTGATCCTTGTCCACCAGCACCGCGCGCACACCCTCCGCAAAGTCCGGCTCTCCGCGCATCAGCTCGCCGAGCACGCGCTCATTGTCCAGGGAGTCGGCGAGGTCTTGGTTGGCGTTAGCGTGAAAAAGCTCGGCTGCGGCGACGAGCGCGGAGGGCGAGGCCTGCGCGGTAAGTTCGCGGACCTTGGCGCCGAATTCTCCGGCGGCGTCGAGGCGGCCCTCAATCTCGGCCCACGAACCGGAGAAGACCTCCTCGATCTGCTCGTACCACTGGGCAAGCCCGCTCTCGCCGGCGGGGAGGGCGAGAGCGTCAAGGGCGGTGACGCCCTCGTCGATAAGCCTTTCTACGAGCCCCTCGAGCGTCTCCACCTTGTGCGAGGCCAGGCCGAGCGCGAGCATGTCGTCCGCGGTCATACGGTAGCCGGTCAGCCCAAGGAACTTCCCGAGCGCGAGCGACGGGCGGGCCGGCAGGTGCTGCAGCTTCCAGGATTGGCCCACGTCCGTGATGTAGCCGATGTTCATCTCCGGCATGGAGGCGAACGCGTCCTTGTGCACCACCAGGTGCGAGCCGAGCGCCGAGATCCCCATGCCGCCGCCCATGTCCACGCCGGAGACCAGCGCGATATACGGCTTGGGGTAGTTGGCAATGTAGTTGTTCATCTCGTATTCCTCGGCGAAGAACGCGCTGATCTCCTCGGCCCTTCCGGCGAGGACGCCCTCGCGCGCGTACTTCACATCGCCGCCCGAGCAGAAGTGCTTGGAACTCGAGCAGACGATCACCTGCGTGATCGCCTCGTCGGCCTCCCACGCGCGCAGCGCCGTGTAAATGCCGTGGATCATCTCTCCGTTGAGCGAGTTCAGGGCCTTCGGCCGGTTGAGCGTGATGATGCCCGTGGTGCCGCGGACTTCGACGTTGAGCAATTCGGTATTCAAGGATTCAGTCATACCCCCTAGTGTTGCACATCACAGCGAATGCGGGTGTGGAGACAGCGGGTATGGTGTGAAGAATGAATGCCCCGCGCTTGGTTGCCCTCGATATGGACGGAACGCTGCTCGCCCCCAGCGGGGCGATCCCCGAGCACTTCTGGCACACGCTCGACCGGGCGCGCGCCGCAGGCATCACCGTCGCCCCCGCCTCCGGCCGCCAGCTAGCCACGCTGCGCTCCATGTTTGCGCGCAACGAACCCGACACCTTTATCGCGGAGAACGGAGCCGTGGTCCAGCACCTGGGCGAGATCGTCTCCGCCATCACCATGCCGGAGGACACCGTGCGCCGCTTTGTCGACGCCTTCCCGCACGCCCCCTTCACCGCCCACCCCGTCATGTGCACGCCCGAGGCCTCCTTCACGCTCGCCGACACCCCCACCGAGGTACAGCGCGAGGTGGACAAGTACTACCTGGCCAACGCGCAGATCAGCACGCTTGCCGACGCCCCCGCGCACCGCATCGTCAAAATCGCCCTCTTCGTCGACGGCGACGCCGAATTGGACGGCCTGCCCTGGGTCCGGGAGACGGTGCCGGAGCTCGAGGCGCTCGTGAGCTCCAAGCACTGGCTGGACATCATGCCGCCGGCCGCGTCCAAGGGCGCGGCGCTCACCGCGCTGGCGGCAACCCTCGGCATCGCGCAGGAGGACACCGCCGCGATCGGCGATTACCTCAACGACTTCTCCATGCTGCAGGCCGCCGGCACCGCCGTCGCGATGGGGAACGCGCACCCGGACCTCAAGGCGATTGCGCATGAGGTCATTGGGACGAATGGGGAGCACGCGGCCGTCGATAAGCTTGCCCAATGGGCCAAATGATCGACTTCGCACAACCCGCTGACCTCGTCGCCCCGCAGTTGCTCGGGTGCCTGATCACGCACCGCGGCGTGACGGTGCGGCTGACCGAGGTGGAGGCCTACACGGGCGCGAGCGACCCGGCCGCGCACACGCACCGGGGGAAGACCGCCCGCAACGCCGCCATGTTCGGGCCGGGCGGGCGGCTGTACGTCTACCTGTCGTACGGGATCCATCTCAACGGCAACATTGTCTGCGCGCCGGAGGGCGACGGGCAGGGCTGTCTCATGCGCGGCGGCGAAGTCATCGCGGGCGAGCCGCTGGCGCGGAAGCGACGGCAGCGGCCTGATCGCAACCGGATTCCCTTTGCAAATCTGGCGCGCGGTCCAGGGAATTTAGGGCAGGCGCTGGGGCTCGAGCTCGCGGACAACGGGACGCCAGTTGAGCTCACGCCGCGAGAGACGGAGCCGGAATGGGTGGCCGGGCCGCGCATTGGCATTAGCAAAAACGCAGACGCCCCACTCAGGTTCTGGATCCCGCGCGACCCGACCGTGTCCACGCCGCGCGGGTACCCGAAGCAGTAACGCTACTTCTTCTTCTTTTTGCCCTTCTTGTGCTTCTTGCCGGGCTTTTCCGACTCAACGCGGCGCTGCTCCAGCTTCGCGGCGGCGTCCGGCACGTAGCGGAACTCCTCGCGCGGGGGGCGCTCGTAGTCGGTGATCTCCGGGCGCTCCGGAATCTCCGGCAGGTCCACCTCGACGTGCTCGTAGGGCACCGTGGAAAGGAGGTGCGAGATGACGTTGATGCGCGAGCGCTTCTTGTCCTCGCTCTCCACCGTGTACCAGGGCGCGGACGGGATGTCGGTGTGGATAAACATCTCGTCCTTTGCGCGGGAGTAATCCTCCCAGCGCGTGATGGACTCCAAGTCCATTGGCGAGAGCTTCCACTGGCGCAGCGGGTCCTCCTTGCGGGACTGGAAGCGCTTGTATTGCTCCTCGTCGGACACCGAGAACCAGTACTTGCGCAGCATGATCCCGTCTTCTACCAGGAGACGCTCGAAAATCGGGGCCTGGTGGAGGAAGCGGCGGTACTCCTGCGAGGAGCAGAAGCCCATCACGCGCTCGACGCCGGCGCGGTTGTACCAGGAGCGATCAAAAATCACGATCTCGCCCGCTGCTGGGAGCCGCTCGACGTAGCGCTGGAAGTACCACTGCCCCTGCTCGCGCTCGGTCGGCTTTGGCAGCGCCTCGATACGGCACGTGCGCGGGTTGAGATACTGGGTGATTCGCTTGATCGCGGACCCCTTTCCGGCAGCGTCGCGCCCCTCCATCACGATGACGAGGCGCGCGCCGGTGCGCACGACCCATTGCTGCATCTGCACAAGCTCCGCCTGGAGTCGCACGAGCTCCTGCTCGTACGCCTTTTTGGAAAGCTTCGGCGGCTTCTTCGCCGCATGTTCTTCGCTCATGTCTTTCACCGTACCCAGGATGAAAGCTGCCGAGCAAAATGCTCAACCTAGCGGTTGACCTTGAACTCCGCCATCTCGTCCCACTCGGTCTTGCCCTCGATGAGCGTGTTGATGATGGTCGGGGTCTCCTTCAGGACCTTCGGGAACAGCTCCTGGGCGTCCTTGAAGTGCTGCGAGTTGACGTGCGCCTCAGCGGCGTCGTCCTTGAACGCCTCAACGAGCAGGTACTCCTTCGGGTCATCCTCGGAGCGGTACCAGTTGAAGAAGAGGCAGCCGTCCTCGGCGCGGCTGGCGTTGGTGAACTCCGACACGACCTCGCGGAAGTTCTCTACGTGCTCATCAAGCGGCTTGAATCGTACGTTAATCAAAATCATGTGGACCACCGTACCCGGACTTAGCGGATGGGGTTGCGCGCCAATTGTTCAACAACTCTGCGCTACGCTTGTCTGCAATGTACGCGCTCGCGCTCGGCCCGGTGCATAAAAGGGGGAGTTTCCCCTCCTCCACCCGGCTGTAGCGAGTACCGTAAATATGTTGTCTTCTTCCCCACCTCGAGCCGGATGCCATGCTTGCCCAAAATGTTGCCGCCGAAGTTCGCCGCGCCATCTCGCGTGGCGAGTTTTCACCTGGCCAGAAGCTCAACGAGGTAGCGCTGGCCGAACGTTTCGGCGTCTCGCGCAACACGCTGCGCGAGGCGTTTGCCATGCTGACATCGGAGGGGCTGTGCGAGCGACTTCCCAACCGCGGCGTATTTTTGGCCACCCCCTCCCCCGAGTTTGTCACGGACACCTACCGCGCCCGCGCCGCCATCGAGCCCGCGGCGTTGCTGTGGGGCGAGCACCTCGACATCGAGCGGCTCACCCTGCTCAACGAGGAAGCACGGGAGGCGATCGCACAGAACGATGATGACCTCGTCTCCGCGATCAATCAGGCGTTCCACCACGTCGTCCTCTCCGCGATGGGGTCCAAGACGTTGGGCGACACGATGGACCAGCTCGACGCCTTCTTGCGCCTGGCCACGCTGCCGATCGTGCAGCACCAGCCCACGTTTCACCGCCAGTTCATTGACGTCAACGAGCATCTCGTCGAGCTCCTGCTCGAGGAACGCCGGCAGGAAGCGTCCGATTACCTGCAGGAATCGCTGGAGGATCAGGGGCGGATGGTCAACGAGCTGATTGCCAAGATCAACAACGGCGAACCGATTTAGCCCACCGCATGCGTGGCGGAGTATAACTGTGTCAGGATCTGCCTGTGGCCCACGAGCCAGCACCCGCCTCGTGTGAGCCGCACCATGCATTCCGTCGCCCACGTTCAATGCTTCAGCTGTGAGAAGGGATGCCGCCTGTGAGCACCACCATTGACCTCAACGCCGACCTGGGAGAAACCACGGCCGGCAACCCCGTCGCCGACGACGCAGCCATGCTCGGCATGGTGTCGAGCGCCAACGTCGCCACCGGCTTCCACGCCGGCGACCCCCACACCATCGCGGCCACGCTGGCTGCCGCCGCGGAACACGGCGTCTCGGTCGGCGCCCACATCGCCTACCACGACCCGGCCGCGTTTGGCCGCCGCTTCGTGGACTACGAGCCGGGCATGCTTGCCAGCGAAACGCTCTACCAAATCGGCGCCCTCGACGCGCTCGCCCGCGCCCAGGGCCTGCAGGTGCGCTACGTCAAGCCCCATGGCGCCCTCTACAACGCGATCGTGCACCACGAGGCGCAGGCCAAGGCGGTCATTGACGGCATCAAGGCATTCGACCGCGACCTGCCCGTCATGCTGCTCCCGGGTGGCGTGGCCTGCGACATTGCTGAGCGCGCTGGGCTGCGCGTGATCCGCGAGGCCTTCGCCGACCGCGGCTACAACCCGGACGGCACGCTGGTGTCGCGCCGCGAGCCGAACGCGGTGATGCACGACCCCGAGCAGGTCGCCCAGCGCGTCCTGCAGGTCGCCGCAACCGGCTCCGTGACCGCCATCGACGGCACCGAGGTGCAGGTGCAGGCCGAGTCCGTTTGCGTCCACGGCGACTCGCCCGGCTCCGTCGAGCTCACCCGCAGCGTGGTCGAGCGGCTCGGCCAGTCCGGAATCACGATCGCGAGCTTCCTATGAGCGTACGCATCACCCCAGTAGGCACCCGCGGGCTCATGGTGGACCTGCCCGACCTGGCCACCGTGATGAACTGGCACGCCTTCCTCAAGGCGAACCCGCTGCCGCGCCAGACCGACGTCATCGCCGCGGCCCGCACCGTGCTCCTCACGTTCGACTCCCCGACGGCGACGCGTGAGGCGACGGACAGGTTGGCGTCGATAAGCCCGAGCTCCGCCGAGCAGCGCGCACCCCGCGACGTGGAGATCGCAGTGCTTTACGACGGCGCCGACACCGCCTCCCTGGCCGAATCCCTGCACATGAGCGTGGACGAGCTGATCGCGTGGCACACCTCCACGACGTGGGTCGCGGCCTTCGGCGGGTTTGCCCCCGGTTTTACCTACTGCGTGCCGGAGGACCCGGCGCGGGCGCTGAGCGTGCCGCGGCTGACTTCCCCGCGGACCGAGGTTCCCGCCGGCGCCGTGGCCGTGGCGGGCGAGTTCTCCGCGGTCTACCCACGCACCTCGCCGGGCGGCTGGCAGCTCATCGGCACCACGCACACCCCGATGTGGGACTCCGCCGCGACCCCGCCAGCGCTCGTCGCACCCGGCGACCGGGTTCACTACCGCGCCGTTGACGCGCTCGAGGACGCGACCGAGACGAGCCACTACCACCTGGCCACTCCGCCGCGCCGCCCCATCTTTTCCGTGGACGACCCGGGCATGCAGACCCTCTACCAGGACCTGGGGCGGCAGGGCAACGGCAACCTCGGCGTGACCACGTCCGGGTCGGCGGACCGGGCGAGCGCGCGCACCGCCAACGCCGCGGTGGGCAACAAGCGCAACGCCACCCTGCTGGAGAACATCGGCGGACTGACGCTGACGGCGCTAGCTGAGACGGTCATCTGCGTCACCGGCGCCGACGCGGACGTGACGGTAGGCGGCCGCCCCGCCCTACTGGCCACGCCGACGATCGTGCCCGCCGGCGCGGAGGTCGTCGTGGCGCCCGCCCGCCTGGGGATGCGCACCTACATTGCGGTGCGCGGCGGGCTCATCGCCGACACGGAGCTGGACTCCGCCGCGACAGACATGCTCTCCGGGCTCGGCCCCGATCCGATCCGCGCGGGTGACACCATCGCCATGTCGCTCACGCGGCCCCAGTCCGCGAACGCGCTGCTGTCCAACCCGCTACGCGTGCGCAAGGAGGGCGCGACCACCACGGGCACCGTCCGCGTAGTGCTCGGGCCGCGCGACGACTGGTTCAGCCCCGCGGCGATCGAGCAGTTCCTCTCCACCACCTACACCGTCACCGCGGAATCCAACCGCGTCGGCCTGAGGCTGGACTCCGAGCACGGCCTCGAGCGGGCGCGCACCGAGGAGCTGCCCTCCGAGGGCATGGTCGCCGGCTCCGTGCAGATCCCGCCGTCGGGCCAGCCCGTCGTGTTCCTGCGCGACCACGCCGTCACCGGCGGCTACCCGGTCATCGCCACGGTGATCAACGAGGACGTCGACATTGCCACCCAGCTCCCACCCGGGGGCACCATCCGCTTCGAACTGTTTGAGGAAAAGAATGACTAACGCCACCCCGCACCAGCCGCTGACCGCCGTCCTAATTGCCAACCGCGGAGAGATCGCCGTGCGCATCGCGCGCACCGCCCGCGACCTGGGCATCCGCTCCATCGCCGTCTACTCCGAGCCGGACACCGGCGCGCTGCACACCCAGGTGGCGGACGAGGCCTACCTCCTGCCGGGCAAGACCTCGGCGGAGACGTACATGAACATCCCGGCGCTGATCGACATCGCCTACCGCGCCGGCGCGGACTGCCTGCATCCCGGGTACGGCTTCCTGTCCGAAAACGCCGACTTCGCCCGCACCGTCGAGGAAGCGGGCCTGCGCTGGGTGGGCCCACCGCCGGAGGCTATCGAGCTGCTGGGCGACAAGCTGTCCGCCCGCGCGCTCGCCGTCAAGGTCGGCGCGCCGCTCGCGCCCGGCACCGGGGAGCCGCTGGAGACCTGGGAAGAGGCGCGCGACTTTGCCGCCGAGCACGGCATGCCCATCGCCATCAAGGCGGCGTTCGGCGGCGGCGGGCGCGGCCTGAAGGTCGTCTTCGACGAGGCCGACATTGAGGAGGGCTTTGCCTCCGCGGGCCGCGAGGCGAAAGAGGCGTTCGGGCGCGGCGAGTGCTACGTGGAGAAGTTCCTCGTCCACCCGCGCCACGTCGAGGCGCAGGTGCTTGCCGACGCCCACGGCAACGTCGCCGTCTTGAGCACCCGCGACTGCTCCACCCAGCGCCGCTTCCAGAAGCTCATCGAGGAGGCGCCGGCGCCGTTCCTCACCGACGAGCAGCGCACCGCCATCGAGGAGGGCGCGCGCGCCATCTGCCAGCAGGCCGGCTACCAGTCCGCGGGCACGGTGGAATACATCGTCTCCGAGGACGGCACGGTCTCCTTCCTGGAGGTCAACACCCGCGTGCAGGTGGAGCACCCGATTACCGAGCAGGTCACCGGCGTGGACATCATCGCCGAGCAGTTCCGCGTCGCCGCGGGCCTGCCCCTCTCCTTCGCCGGGAAGGACCCCGAGGTCAACGGCCACGCCTTCGAGTTCCGCATCAACGCCGAGGACATCACCAACGGCTTCGCCCCCTCCCCCGGCACGATCACCCGCTTCGACCTGCCCACCGGCCCCGGCATCCGCGTCGACTCCGGCGTGATGACCGGGTGGACCATCCCCGCCTACTACGACTCGCTGATGGGCAAGCTCGTCGTCTGGGGCCCGGACCGCGAGACCGCGATGCGCCGCGCCGAGCAGGCGCTCAAGGAGTTCTCCATCGGCGGCGTGCGCACCGTCCTGCCGTTCCACCGCGACATGATCACCGCGCCGGAGCTCACGGGCGACTCGCTCGACGTCTACACCGACTGGGTCGACCACAACTACTCACCCTCGGCGCAGCACGAGGTGGAGGACATTGAGCACATTTACGACGATCGCACGTCCCTGGTCATCGAAATCGACGGCAAACTTCACACCGTCGGCGTGCCGGTCGCACTGCTCTCCGGCAGCGGAGCTGCGGGCGGCGACGCCGAGCCTGCTCCCGGTACCGCTGATGCCGCTGGCGCAGTCACGGTGAAGTACGAGGCCACCATCGTTGAGTGGCTCGTTGCCGACGGCGACGTGGTGTCCAAGGGCGACGCCGTGGCCACCATCGAGGCAATGAAGATGGAGTCCAGCGTGAAGGCCACCCGCGACGGCCAGATCTCCCTGGCGGCGGCCGCGGGCGAGCGCGTGAAGGCGAACGCGACGATCGCCACGATTTCCTAGGGGACGCTAGGGCACCTGGTACTCGGCGTCGTGCACGTCCGTGATGAGCATCTTGCCCGGCGAGTGGCAGATGGCCAGGTCCGGCCTCGAGTGGATGACGATGGACTGCGGGGTCACCCCGCACGCCCAGAACACGGGGACGGTGCCCGCCGGGATGTCGATGGCGTCGCCGAAGTCGGGCTGCCCGAGGTCCTCGATGCCGATCAGGGAGGGGTCGCCCACGTGCACGGGCGCGCCGTGCACCGCCGGGTAGCGCGAGGTGATGCGCACCGCGTCTGCGACCTGGTCGGCCGGGATCGGGCGCATGGACACCACCATCGGGCCCGCGAATACGCCGGCGGGCTCGCACTGCAGGTTCGTGCGGTACATGGGCACGTTGCGGCCCTGGGCGATGTGGGCGACGGGGACGTGGGCGTCGAGAAGCGCCCGCTCAAACGTGAACGAACAACCGATGAGGAAGCCGACCATGTCTTTCGTCCAATACTCGGTGGCGTCGGTGGTTTCCTCAACGAGCTCGCCGTGGCGGTAGATGCGGTAGGCGGGGATGTCCGTGCGGATGTCGCCGCCCTCCATGAGGTGTGAGCTGACCTGGCCGGGCTCGAGGACGCCGATGACGGGGCACGGCTTCGGGTTGCGCTGCGCGAACAGCAGGAAGTCGAAGGCGTGCTGCTTGTCCACTGCGATCAGGTTGGCCTGCACGTTGCCCGGCGCGAAGCCTGCGGTCGTGGTGACGTTGTGCTCGCGGAAGTAGGCGCGCGCCTCCGCCGGATTCATGGCGGCCGGGTTTATGCCCACAGCGCGCTCAGCTTGGTCAGGGACATCACGCCCAGGACGACGGAGCCGAGCAGCACGACGAAGCCGATGATAAGCAGCGACTTCGGGTACCGGTACCCCTTGAGCAGGTCCGGGCGGCGCCACGCGGCCCACATGACCACGGCGAAACCGATGGGCAGGATGATGCCGTTGAACGCGCCCGCGAAGATGAGCAGCATCTGCGGCGCGGCGCCCATGAGCAGGTACGCCACCGCGCACACCACGATGAAGGAGACGGTGAGCAGGTTGCGGGTGCGCTCCGAGGTCGCTTGCGTGGTGACGAAGGAAACCGAGGTGTAGGAGCAGCCGATCACCGAGGACAGCCCGGCCGCGAAGAGAACGAGGCCGAACGCGCGGAGGCCGAACTCGCCGGCGGCCTGGTAGAAGGCGTCCGCCGCAGTGTTGTCCTCAGACAGCGCCACACCCGTCGCCACCACGCCAAGCACGGCGAGGAAGAGCAGCACGCGCATGATGCCAATGACGATGATGCCCAGCACCGAAGAGCTCGTGATTTGCTTGATGTTTTCCAAGCCCGAGTTACCGGAGTCAATGAGGCGGTGGACGCCAGCGAAGGTGATGTAGCCACCGACGGTGCCGCCGATCAGGGTGGTGATGGTGAGGAAGTCGACGCGCTCGGGCAGGACGGTCTGCTTCAGCGCCTCCCCCACCGGCGGCTGCGAGACGATCGCCACGTACAGCATGAGCAGGATCATGATGGCGCCGAGCGCCACCACAATGCGGTCCAGCGCCACGCCGGCGCGCTTGGACAGGAAGACGAGGACGGCGATCGCCGCGGAGATACCGCCGCCGATCTTCGGGTCCAGCCCCAGCATGGCGTTCACGCCCAGGCCGGTGCCCGCGATGTTGCCGATGTTGAAGACCAGCCCGCCGATGAACACCAGCACCGCCATGAACCAGCCCAGGCCCGGCAGCACGATGTTGCCCAGCTCGTTGGCGCGCAGCCCGGAGATGCCCAGGACGCGCCACACGTTGAGCTGGATCGCAATGTCCACGATGATGGACAACAGGATGGCAAAGCCAAGCGCTGCGCCCATCTGGACGGTAAAGACCGAGGTTTGGGTGAGGAACCCGGGGCCGATGGACGAGGTCGCCATGAGGAAGACGGCGCCGACCATCGCACCGATCCCCTTGCCAGAGCCTTGCGCGGCTTCTCTGGTCTGCTGCTCTTGAGTGGCCATTGCGGTGACCCCCATTTCGTTATACGCGGGAAAGTGACCCACGTAATGTTAGGCGATCATGTGACCTACGCGCCACTGCGCCCTACCCCTCGAGCTGCTCACCCAGCTCCAGCCACTCCATCTCCAGCTCGTCGCGCTGGTCCTTCAGCTCGCCGACCTGCCTCGTCTTCGCCCCGATCGCCTCGAAGTCGGGCGCGTCCTGCGCGGACATCGCAGCAATCTCGCCCTCCACGGCGGCGATCTGCTCGTCCGCCTTCGCAATCTTGCGGTCCAGCGCCTTCATCTTTTTCTGCAGCTCGCGCGCCTCCTGCGAGCTTAGGGCCTGTTGCTTCTCGACGCCCCCGTGCTCCTTCTCCCCCAAATCCAGGGGACCCGACGACGTGGACGTGGCCGCGCGCCGGTCCAGGTACTGCTGGATCCCGCCCGGCAGGTTGGTCAGCTTCCCGTCGCCGAACAGGGCGTAGGTGACGTCCGCGATGCGCTCGATGAGGTAGCGGTCGTGCGAGATCACCACGAGCGTGCCCGGCCAGGAGTCGAGCAGGTTTTCCAGCTCCTGGAGGGTGTCGATGTCCAGGTCGTTGGTCGGCTCGTCCAGGAGCAGCACGTTCGGCTCGCTCATGAGCACGCGGGTCAGCTGCAGGCGCCGGCGCTCGCCGCCCGAGAGGTCGCGCACCGGGGTGCGCTGCCGCTTCGGCGAGAACCCGAGCCGCTCGGCGAGCTGGGAGGCGGAGATCTCCTTGTTGCCCACGTGGACGTAGTTGGCCACGTCCTCCACCGCGTCGATGACGGTGCGGGAGGGATCCAGGTCGTCGAGCTCCTGGCGCAGCCAGCCGATGCGGGTGGTCTGGCCTTCGACGCGTTTGCCGTCACGAAGCGCGTGCTCGCCGGCGAGGGTGCGCAGCAGCGTGGTCTTGCCGGAGCCGTTGACCCCGACGAGGCCGATCCGCTCGCCCGGGGCGAGGCGCCAGGTGAGGTGGTCCACGAGGGTCCGGCCGTCGGGGGCGTCGATGCGCGCGTCCTCCAGCTCGATGACCACCTTGCCCTGGCGCTGCTTGGAAAAGGCCATGAGCTCGACCGAGTCGCGCGGGGCGGGCACGTCCGCGATGAGCGCCTCGGCGGCCTCGATGCGGTAGCGGGGCTTGGAGGTGCGGGCCGGGGCGCCGCGGCGCAGCCACGCGAGCTCCTTGCGCGCCAGGTTTTGCCGGCGTTGCTCAATCGCATCGGCTTGGCGGGCGCGCTCGGCGCGGGCGAACGTCCAGTCGTTGTAGCCGCCCTCGTACACGTCGACCGTGCCGTCGTGGACCTCCCAGGTCAGGGTAGCCACGGTGTCGAGAAACCAGCGGTCGTGGGTGACCACCACCACGGCGAGCTTGCGCGAGAGCAAGTGCTCGGCCAACCACTGCACCCCCTCCACGTCCAGGTGGTTGGTCGGCTCGTCGAGCACGATCAGGTCCAGGTCCTGCACGAGCGCGGCGGCGATGTTCACGCGGCGGCGCTCGCCTCCCGAGAGGTTGCCCACCTGGGTGTCCAGGCCGAGCTCCGCGACGCCGGTGCCCTGGAGGACTTCGCGCACCTTGCTATTCGACGCCCACTCGAACGTCTGCAACCCCAGCGGCTCCACCACCGCCTGGCCCACGGTGAGCTGCTCGTCCAGGTCGAAGCGCTGCGTCACCACCGCCATGCGCAGGTCCGAATTGTGCGACACGCGGCCCGCGTCCGGCGGCTCGATGCCGGTGAGCACCTCGAGCAGCGTGGTCTTGCCGCCGCCGTTGACGCCGACGATGCCGATGCGGTCGCCGGTCTGCACGCCGAGCGAGACCCCGTCCAGCAGGGTCTTCAGCCCCCACGTCTTGGACACGTTTTCCAGATTGATCAGATTCGCCATAACGAACCTGAGTTTACTGTGCCGCCTGTGCCCCCGGCGCAGGTCCCGTGGCGCCGAAGGACTCGTAGTCCGGGTAGCGCTCGCGCACCTGTCCCAGCACCTGCTCGGCCGCGGCGGCGTCGCGGCACAGCAGCGCGATCGTCGGCCCGGAGCCCGACACCATCGAGCGCGCGACGCCGGGCAGCGCTCCGGCAAAGGCGAGGATCTCCACGAGGATCGGGCGCATGGTCGTGGCGGCCGCCTCGAGGTCGTTGTGCATCGCGCGGCCGAGCTCGTGGGCGTCGCCCCGCGTCAGGGCCCGCGCTACCGTGGCGGTGCCCAGGCGCGGGACGAGTGCGGGGTCATTGTGCCGCAAGTCATCGAGCAGGCCGAACGCCTGCCCAGTCGGGATACCCACCTTGGGGTTGAGGAACACCCAGTGAGTGCTGCCGCGGGTGAGCATCTCCACGAGCTCGTCGCCGCGACCGGTGCCGAGCGCGGTGCCGCCCATGAGCGAGAACGGGACGTCCGCGCCCAGTTCTGCGGCGAGCCGGTGAAGCGTGTCTCGGCCGAGCTCGCTGCCGGCAAATTCGGCGAGGTAGGCGTTCGCCGCCACGAGCGCGGCCGCCGCGTCGGCGGAGCCGCCGGCCATCCCGCCGGCGACGAAGACCTGCTTGTCCACCTCGATGTGCACCGGCGGCAGCGCGGTGACCATCTCCGCGCCGCTGCGGCGGTACTCGTCCACCACCGCGTCCACGGCGCGCCAGGCCAGGTTGAAGGGGGCGTCGATGTGTTCCTCCGGGCGCCGCACCCCGAACGTGGTGGTCATACCGGTGACCACGCTGCCGGTGGACACCGGGGGCGCGTCCTGCACGACCAGCGTCACCGTCTCGCGGCGATCCACCGCCTGGAAGACGCTGACCAGGTCGTGGTAGCCGTCCGAGCGGGCCTCGCCAACGCCCAAGTGCAGGTTGACCTTGCCGGGGGCGGATGCGGAGAAGCGTTGCGCACCGTTGCTCATCGCGCCTCCCCGAGCCGGATGAAGTCCTCGACCCCCAGCTTTTCGCCGCGCAGTCCGGGGTCGATCCCGGCCGCCGTGAGCGCCTCCTCGGCGGCCGCGGGGGCGCCGTAGACCTGGGCGAGGGTCGAGCGCAGGGTTTTGCGGCGTTGGGAAAACGCGGCGTCGATAAGCGGGAAGACCTTGGGGCGCACGGCGCGGCGCGCGGCATCAGCGGTGACGTCGATGCGCACGAGGCCCGAGGAGATGTTCGGCGCGGGCCAGAAGACGTGCTTACCAATGGTGCCGGCGAGCGAAACGTCGCCGTAGAACGCGGCCTTGACGCTCGGCACGCCGTAGATCTTCGAGCCCGGCGCGGCCGCGAGGCGATCCGCCACCTCTTTTTGCACCATCACCAGCACGCGGCGGATGGTGGGGAACTCTTCCAGCAGGTGCAGCAGGACCGGCACGGAAACGTTGTAGGGCAGGTTTGCCACCAGCGCGGTCGGCGCGACGTCCAGGTCGGCGCGGGTCACCGCGAGCGCGTCGATATTGGTCACCGTCAGCTTCGCGGCGTGGTCGGGGGCACGCTTCTCGACGGTCTGCTGCAGCCGGCCCGCCAACCGCGGATCAATCTCCAAGGCGGTGACGTGGGCGGCGGTGTCCACCAGGCCGAGGGTGAGCGAGCCGAGCCCGGGGCCGACCTCGACGACGACGTCGTCCGGGGTCAGCTCCGCGGCGGCGACGATGCGGCGCACCGTGTTCGGGTCGTGCACGAAGTTCTGGCCGAGCTTCTTCGTCGGGGTGACGCCCAGCTCAGCGGCGAGCTCGCGGATCTCGACGGGGCCCAGCAGGTGGGATTGGCTCATGGGGACCCAGCTTACCCAGCCGGGTGGGGCGCGGAGCGACTAGCCAATGCCCAGCTTGGCGGTGCAGGCGGGCCATGCGCCCCAGCCCTGCGCCGCCTGAACCTTCTCGGCCACGGCGATCTGCTGCTCGCGGGTCGCCTGGTTGGCGCTCGGGGCGTAGGCGGTGCCGCCGAAGCCAGCCCAGGTGCTCGGGGTGAACTGCAGGCCGCCTTGGAAACCGTTGCCGGTGTCGATGGCCCAGTTTCCGCCGGACTCGCACTGCGCGATGGTGTCCCACACGGAGCCGCCCGCGACGGACGGGGCGGCGGCGCCGGTGTTGCCCTGCTCGGACTTGGCGGCCTTCTTGGTGCCGCGGTGGATCACGGCCGGGCGCGCTTCCTTGGTCTCGTGCGCGGACGCGATGAAGGTCTCCTCCGGCACGCCGTTGACCACGACGGTGTGGCGCACGACCTGCTTCTCGCCCAGCACCTCTTCCTTGCGGACCTCCTCGGTGCCCTCCTCGAGCTCCGGGTCGTCGACGTACTCGGCCGGTGCCTTCACGTCCATGATCTCGCGGTCCTTGAGCAGCTCGACGCGGTCCAGCGTGATCTGCATGTTCGGGGTCACCGGCGCGTCCAGGGCGACGTTGAGGCGGTCGTTCGAGTCGAAGGTCACGCCACGCTCGGCGAGCAGGTCGCCGACGGTCTTCGCGGCGGCGGAGGTGTAGGTGACGTTGCCGCCGTCATTGATGGCCACGATCTTCGGGGTGGTCACATCGACGTTCAGCCCCTCGGTCACCGGCTGGTCGCGGTCCACATCGGTCGCAGCGTTGGCCGCCAGGCCCGCCTCGTCCATGAGGTCACCCACGGTGGCGGCGGTGGAGGTCAGCTCCTGCGCCACGCCGTCAATCACCACGGCGACCGGCTTTGCGGTGCGCACCGTGACGGTGTCGCCGCTGGCCAGCTTCGCGCCAGGTGCCGGGTAGACCACGTCCTTCTCGCTCACCTGCACGCCGGCGGCCTCGAGGGCCTTGTTCACGTCGCCGGAGAAGGTGGAGACGTTGGTGGTCTCACCGTTCACGTCGACGGTAATGTCCTTCTGCGCGGCGACGGCAGCGGTGGCGCTGCCGACGATCGCGGCGCCAGCCACAGTGCTGGCCACAACGCGCCGTGCTGCGGGGGTACGGGAGGTGGTGCGGGACATAGCGGGGATGGTTCCTTCTGTGATACGACCGTGTACTACTGCGGTAACAATACGGTAACGGCGCGAGGTTTACAAGATTGTGACCTCCGCGCGTGTCGCACTCCACAGCCCAATGGCAAACGTGCCGCCACTCGGCGCTTCTCCCTCCTCAGGCACCACTTTTGTCACACGTTGAACACACGATCAAACGTTGCCGAGACCTCTTCGGCGAGCGCCTCGACCGCCAGCCCGCGCGCCTCGGCGACCACCTTTGCCGTGTGCCCGATGAGCGACGGCTCGTTGCGCGCGCCCCGGAACGGCTCCGGCGTCATGTAGGGAGCATCCGTCTCAATGAGCAGCTGGTCGGCCGGCGCGAGCGCCGCCGCCTCCCGCATGCCCTCGTTGCGCTTGAACGTCACGTTGCCCGCGAAGCTCAGCACGTAGCCGCGCTCGATTGCCTCGCGCGCCACCTCCACCGGCGAGGAGAAGCAGTGCAGCATCACCTCGCGCGGGGCAGGTGCGTCCGCCAAGATGCGCATCAGCTCGGCGTCGCCCTCGCGGTTGTGGATCATGAGCGCCTTCCCGCTCTCCACCGCCAGGTCGATGTGGAAACGCAGCGCCTCCTCCTGCACGTCCAGCGGGGCGGTGCCGTCCGCGTCGTGCTTGAGCCAGTACGTATCGATGCCGGTCTCCCCCACCGCCACGCAGCGCTCGTCCTGGACCATTTCGCGCAGGCGGTCTCTCGTGGGCGCGTCGAGCTCGTGCGCGCGGGTCGGGTGGATCGCGCAGGCGGCGAACACGCGCTCGTTGAAGTGCGCGGCAGTCAGTGCCAGCTCCGCCTCGGCCAGCCCATCGCCGACGGTGCACATCCGCTCGACGCCCGCGTCCACGGCGCGGGCCACCATCGCATCGACCTCGTCGCGGGTGCGGGCGCCGGCGGAGGCGAGGTGGGTGTGGGCGTCGATAAGCTTGGCGACGCGCTCTGCGGGCACTGGTGTGGGGCGTGGCTTCTTTTTGCTCATACAGTAGAGCCTATGGCATTCCAAGATTTGGACCCGCAGACCCGCACCCAGCTCGACCGCGACCTGGCCGAGGCCGCCGGCCGTGGCATCAACGGCGACGTCGACGCGGTGGTGAAGAGCTTCGAGCACACGCTCGGGTACTACCACCGGCTCCCCGAGGACGTGCGCCGCGGCTACCCGCGCGGCGAGACCGCCCGCATCTTCGGCGCAGCGCTTGGGGCCGCGCTCGTGCGCGACCACGGCTTTGCGTGGCAATTGCTTTTCGACGACTACGGCACCGACCTCGTCGTCGCCCGCGACATCGATACCGCCGAGCCGAAGTACGCCGCCCCCATGGTGATCGTGGACGCCCGCTTCGAGGACGCGGAGCCCGGCAAGCTCACCGCCTTCGTGCAGCAGTTCCTGTGAGCACTTTGCTAGGTTCAAGCCCATGGCTTCCTTTGATCGCGTCACCGTCCCCGCGCACACCGCAATCCTCGTGCGCGACACCGTCAGCCCCACCGAGATGGCCGCGCTGACCGGCGAGGCCCTGCCCAACCTGCGCGAGTTCCTCATCTCCACCGGCGCCGAGCCCGGGGCCGCGCGCGCCTACATCTTGTCCGAGCCTCACGGCACCTTCGACGTCGGCGTCGGCTTTGTGGTGGACGAGCAGGATCTGCCTCTGGTCGAGCCGTTCGCTGGGGATACTGGAGACGACCGCGTCGAGCTGGCGCGCTTCGATGCGACGTCGGCGCTTGTCCACCGCCACACCGGTCCGCGCACTGAATTATCTGTGGCGTGGCGCGAGTTCGCCGCCGAGGCCGAGGCCGCCGGCGAGCCGCTCGGCGCGGGCAGCTTCGAGGAGTTCGTCTCTGATACCGTGACGGACCTCTACCTGCACCTGCGCTAGCAAAGCAGCTTGTCGACGAGCCCCGCCCCCGTCACCTCGCGCGTCCCCGGCCCCAGGCGCGGGTCTAGGTCCTTTGCGCACGGCACCATATGACCGAAGCCCTCGATGGTGGCCAGGTGCACCGGGGCATCCCCGTCCCAGGTATCGAGGTGGACGTGCTCACTCAGCTGCGTCCGGCCCCGAAACGATGCGCCGTTGCGCGCCGCGAAGTACGCGGCGGAATCGACCGCCGAGCGGGTCACGCCGCGGTTGTTGCCGCCAATGCCGGCCATGCCTCCCTCGTACGGGACGAGCGGGTCTGCGGTCCCCTGCACGCACAGGATCGGGGTCGGGTGCCATGCTCGCGACGGGTCACGCGGGGGAAGCGTGTTCTCCTCGGTGGGCATGGATGCCCCGAAGAGGGCGGCTGAGTGGAGGGTGGCGGGGGCGTCGATAAGCATGCGGATGAGCATCTGGCCCCCGTTGGAGAATCCGCAGCCGATGACGCGCTCGTGGGGGTAACGCGCGAGGAGCGCGGTGAGGAAGCCGACGTCGTCGACGCCGAGCGTGCGAGCCGACTCACGGAAGCCGCGGCGCAGGTCGTTGAAGTGACGGCCCACCCCGTCCGGGTAGATGACGGTGTGGCCGAGCGACTCGAAGGTGCGGTCCGTGAAGTTGCGTGCGACGTTGCCCGACTGGCGCGAGCCGTGCAAAAACAGGATCAGCGTGCCGGTGTCCCCGCCGGGGACCTCGACCCAGGTGCGCGTGCGCCCGCCGAATTCCAGCGAGCGCTTCCGCGGTCGTTGCTCGGTCACCCTGCTACTGGACGGGCGCCCACTCGGGGCCCGTCTGCCCCAGCTCCGGATCCAGCTTGGCCACCAGCGGCTTCGGCTTGGCAAGCTCGGTGCCGGCCTCGATGTCCACGCGCTGCCACACCGCCTGCTGGCTGGTGTAATCGCCGGTGATGGTCAGGTACGTCTGCCCCTTCTCTGGCAGCCCGACGCCGACGAGGTCGTAGTCAACGTCGTCGGTGATCTCCTCAATACGCGGCTCCGCGGCCCACACGCCGGAGCGGCCGAGGGTCTCGTGGACCTTCTGCGCGGTGTGCGGCAGGAACGGGGTGAGCATCGCGTTGCAGTCCGAGACCACCTGCAGGGCGGTCCACAGGACGGTGGCCAGGCGCTCACGCTGCGTGTCGTCCTTTGCCAGCTTCCACGGCTCCTGGTCCGCGATGTAGGCGTTTGCCTCGCCGACGACGTGCATGACCTTCGTAATCGCCGCCTTGAAGTGCGCCTTGGACAGGTCCTCGCCGGCGGTGGCGAAGGTCTGCTCGGCCAGGTCCAGGATGGCTCGGTCCGCGTCCGCGAGGTGTCCCGGAGTGGGCACGGCACCGAAGTTCTTGTGCGCCATGGACACGGTGCGGTTGACCAGGTTGCCCCAGCCGTTCGCGAGCTCGTTGTTCACGCGGCGGACAAACTCGTCCCAGGTGAAGTCCGTGTCATTGTTCTCGGGGCCGGCCACCGCGATGAAGTAGCGCAGCGGGTCCGGGCCGAACTCCTTGAGGAAGTCCTTGACGTAGATGACCACGCCCTTGGAGGACGAGAACTTAGAGCCGGACATGGTGAGGAACTCGGAGGAGACGACCTCAGTGGGCAGGTTGAGCTCGCCGAGCGCGTGGGACTCGCCGCCCTTCGCCCCCTTACCGGCGTAGCCGAGCAGCTCGGCGGGCCAAATCTGGGAGTGGAAGGTGATGTTGTCCTTGCCCATGAAGTAGTAGCCCTCGGTGGCCGGGTCCTGCCAGAAGGTTTTCCACGCCTCCGGGTCGCCGGTGCGCGCGGCCCACTCGATGGAGGCAGACAGGTAGCCGATGACCGCGTCGAACCAGACGTAGAGCTTCTTCGACGGGTTGTCCTGCCAGTCCTCCACCGGGATCGGGATCCCCCAGTCGATGTCGCGCGTCATCGCGCGCGGGCGCATGTCCTCGAGCAGGTTGAGCGAGAACTTGAGCACGTTCGGGCGCCAGTCCTGCCGGGTCTCCAGCCACGACGCGAGCGCGTCGTGCATGGCGGGCAGGTCCAGCATGAAGTGCTCGGTCTCGATAAACTCCGGAGTTTCCCCGTTGATCTTGGAGACCGGGTTGATCAGGTCGGCCGGGTCGAGCTGGTTGCCGCAGGTGTCGCACTGGTCGCCGCGGGCGTCGTCGGCACCGCAGATTGGGCAGGTGCCCTCGATGTAGCGGTCCGGCAAGGTGCGGCCTGTCGACGGGGAGATCGCGCCCTTGGTGGTCTCCTTGACCATGTAGCCGTTGGCGTAGAGGCCCTTGAACAGCTCCTGGACCACCGCGTAGTGGTTGCGCGTGGTGGTGCGGGTGAACAGGTCGTAGGACAGGCCCAGACCAGCAAGGTCGTGGACGATTTGCTCGTTGTAGCGGTCCGCCAGCTCCTTCACAGTCACGCCCTCTTTGTCCGCCTGGACCAGGAGCGGGGTGCCGTGCTCATCAGTACCGGAGACCATGAGCACGTTCTTGCCGCGCATTCGCTGGTAGCGGGCAAACACGTCGGAGGGCACGCCGAAGCCGGCGACGTGGCCGATGTGGCGCGGGCCGTTGGCGTAGGGCCAGGCCACGCACACAAGAACGTTCTCAGGAGCCGTAGGGGTCTCAGGTAAAGTCATGGTGTTTAGCATAATCAACCCGCCCGGCCGGTCGAATCGGGGCATGAAAAATCCCCAGCACCCGGATGGTGGGGTGCTGGGGATGGTGGCGCGGTGGCGTCGAGAAGCGAGCGAGCGCTACTTGCGCTTGCCAGTGAAGGCGCGCTTGACCTGTGCCTTGCGCGCGTTCAGCTCGCGCTGATCGCGGTGCATGCGGCGCTCGATGGCCAGCTGGCGGGAGAAGCGCTCCTGCTCCTTCTTATCCAGGTAGATCGTGTCGTTGGACAGATCCTTCACAATCGCGAACATCAGCGCGATGAGGATAAGCAGGAACGGGGTTGCCGCGACGATGGTCACGGACTGCAGCGAGTTCAGCGCGTCCGAGCCACCGGAGATCAGCAGGGTGAGGCCGACGGCTGCGGTGGCCAGACCCCACATCGCGGCGATCCACGGCTTCGCGTCGGACTTGCCGTTCTGGGTCATGGATGCCATGACGGTGGAGGCGGAGTCCGCCGAGGTGATGAAGAAGGTGGCGAGCAGCAGCAGCGCGAACACGCCCATCACCACGCCACCCGGCAGGGAGTGCAGCAGGTTGAACAGCTGCTGCTCTGAGGAGCCGTCTGCGTAGATGGACTCGCCGGTCTGCTCCATGTGGATGGCGGTGCCGCCGAAGATGGCGAACCACACGGTGGACAGGCCGGACGGGACGAGCAGGACGCCCAGGCAGAACTCGCGGATGGTGCGGCCGCGGGAGATGCGAGCCAGGAAGGTGCCCACGAACGGGGACCAGGAGATCCACCATGCCCAGTAGAAGATGGTCCAGCTGGACAGGAAGTCGCCAGCCTCGCCGTCAGCACTCTCGGCGGTGCGGCCTGCCATCTCGAAGAAGTTCTGCAGGTAGGTGCCGACAGACGTCGGCAGCAGGTTGAGCTGTACGACGGTCGGGCCGAAGACGAACACGAAGATTGCCAGCAGCGCGGCGATCACCATGTTGGCGTTAGACAGCCACTGGATGCCCTTGGACACGCCGGACATGGCGGAGAGCAGGAACGCGAGCGTCAGCACGGCGACAATGCCGATGATGAGGCCGTTCGACGGGTCGTGGACAAAGCCGGATGCCTCGAGGCCGGAGCTGATCTGCATCGCGCCCAGGCCCAGGGAGCAGGCGGTACCGAAGATGGTGGCAAAGATGGCAAAGCCGTCAATGAGCTTGCCCAGCGGGCCGTCCGCGGCCTTCTGGCCGATCAGCGGGATGAACGCGCTGGACAGCAGCTGCTTGCGGCCGAGACGGAAGGTGGAGTACGCAATTGCGAGACCCATGATGGCGTAGACCGCCCACGGGTGCAGGGTCCAGTGGAACATGGTCTGCGACATCGCGGTGCCCACCTCGTGCGGCTCGTGGCCCGGCACGCCGTCGCGGTACATGGCCAGCGGCTCGGAGGCGCCGTAGAACATCAGGCCGATGCCCATGCCCGCGGCGAACATCATGGCGATCCAGGATGTCGTCTTAAACTCGGGCCGCTCGTCGGCGGAGCCCAGGCGGATGGTGCCGAAGTTCGAGCAGGCGATGACCAGCACGAAGACCACGAAGGCAGTGCCGCCGAGCACAAAGGCCCAGCCCAGATTGTTGATGACCCAGCCGAAGGCCGCGTCTGCGAAGTTGGAGAAATTCTCCGGCGCAAGCAAGCCCCACGCGACCATGGCGACCACGATGACCGCAATTGGCACAATGATGCCCCAGTCGACCGGCGCGTCCTCCGCGTCGGCCTGGCGCTCAATCTGCTCTTCCGGGTCCTGATAGTTGCCACGCTCGCCGGCACGATCGGCCTGCAGCAGCGAGACGAGCTCGCCAGCCGCGGACGGCGCGGGGTCGGTGGAGTTGTTCTCAATTTGCGGATCTGCAGTCCGCGGCTCTGCGCCCGGATCGTGCGGATCCAGGCCAGTCTCACGCTGAGACATTAATCACTCCTCAAAAGTATCGAAAAACTCGTATGACCTTTGCAGGGTATCTGATAAATAGTCTCAGCACGAACCGAGCGCAATCTTTTCCCGGATCTGGTAAAGGGGCGTTGTCGCTGCGTACGGCCGCGCCTAGTCCGCGCGCGCGGCAAGGGCCGCATTATAGAGGTCGCCCGTCTTCACGCCGTGCGCCTTGGCCACCGCCTTGCACGCGTCCTTCATCCGCTCACCCGCATCGACCCGCTCGAGGACGAGTTCCACCAGGTCCTCGGGGTTCTCCTCCGCCCTGGTGCCGCCCTCAATGACGACGGTGATCTCCCCGCGCACGCCTTCCTCGGCCCACGCGGCGAGCTCCTCCAGCGTGCCGCGCTTGACCTCCTCGTATGTCTTGGTCAGCTCGCGGCACACCGCGGCGCGGCGGTCGGCGCCCAAGATCTCGGCCGCGCGCGACAGGGTCGCGGCGATGCGGTGTGGGGACTCGAAGAAGCACACGGCGCGCTCCTGCCCCACCAGCGAGCGCAGCCAGGTCTCCTGGGCGCCGGGCTTGCGGGGCGCGAAGCCGTCGAAAAGAAAATGCCCCACGCTCAGGCCGGACAGGGCGAGCGCCGTGGTCACCGCGCTCGGCCCTGGCAGGCAGGTCACGGGAACGCCCGCGTCGTGCGCGGCGGCGACGATGGAGTGCCCAGGATCGGAGACCAGCGGCATGCCTGCGTCGGTGACCACCAGGACGACCCCGGCCCGCGCGTCCCGGAGCAGTTCCTCGGTGCGCGCGTCCTCGTTGTGGTCAAAGTTGGAGACGATCTTGCCGCGCGGCTCGACCCCCAGCGCCGCGGCCAGCGCGCGAGTCCGCCGGGTATCCTCCGCCGCGATCACGTCCGCGCGCTCGAGCAGTGTGCGCAGCCGCTCGCTCGCGTCCGCGACGTTGCCCAGCGGCGTGGCCGCGAGCACGATGCCGGTCTGTGGCAGCGAATCCTGGGGCAGATCTGTGGAGGCAACCATAAACGCCAAGCATACGCACGAACCAGTAAGATCCTTGTCCGTGAGTACCCAAGTGCCAGCTTCCGCCCCACCCGCGTCGCCTACGCTGCCGCCTGCGCCGAAGCGCTGGCGCGCGAAGCGCCCCGAGCCGTCCGCGCCCGTCACGGTCCCGTGGACCAAGCGCGATACCGTCTCCGCGACCGTGATCGGCGTGCTCGCACTGCTGACCCGCTTCATCGGGTTGACCCAGCCGACGTCGGGCGGCACGCCGGTGTTTGATGAGAAGCACTACGTCCCGCAAGCGTTCGACATGGTGCGCGACTACATCAACCCGGTCCTCGGCGGCATCGAGTCCAACCCTGGGTACGGCCTCGTCGTGCACCCGCCGCTGGGCAAGCAGCTGCTGGCGTGGGGCGAGCAGCTCTTCGGCTACACCCCGCTCGGCTGGCGCCTCATGACAGCGCTGGTCGGCACCGCCATCGTCGTCTTCGTCTTCCTCATCGCGCGCCGCGTAAGCCAGTCCACCAGTATCGGTTTGTTCGCGGGCATCATCGCGCTTTTCGACGGAGTGCTGCTGGTCACCGCCAAATTCGGCATGCTCGACGTGTTCGTGGTCTTCTTCGTCGTCGCGGCGGCGTGGACGCTCGCCGGCGACATGCAGCAGGTGCACCGCCGCTGGCACGACGCCTACCTGACCGGGAAGCTGGACGACACGGACGCGCTCGGCCCCCGCCTGGGCTTCCGCTGGTGGCGCTTCGCCACCGGTGTCCTGCTCGGCCTGGCCATGGCTGTGAAGTGGTCGGGCATGTACTACATCGCGTTCTACGGCCTGCTCTCCGCGTTCTGGGACCTCTGGCTGCGCAAGCGCTACGGGGTGAAAAAGCCGCTGGCGGGCGCGCTGCTTCGCGACGTCCCCTCCGCCCTCGCCTCCATCGTCCTCGTCCCCGCGCTGCTCTACATCTGGTCCTGGCGCGCCTGGTTCGCCTCCGAGACGTCCGTATACCGCCACGCGGTTGCTGACGGCACCGTGGCCGACTCCGACTGGCCCTGGCTGACCAACCTCCCCTCCCCCGCCGCGGACTGGCTGTACTACCACTTTTCCGTCCTCGAGTTCCACAGCTCGCTGACATCGTCCTCCGGGCACTCCCACCCGTGGGACTCCAAGCCCTGGTCCTGGCTCGTGGCCTCGCGCCCCATCCTCTACTACTCCAACACCGACCTGGCCTGCGGCGACGGCGGCACCTGCCGGGAAATGATCTTCCTCTTCGGCACCCCGGTGATCTGGTGGCTGACCATCCCGATCCTGCTGTGGGGCGCATGGGTGTGGATCACCCGCCGCGACTTCCGCGTCATCGTCCCGATGGTGGCGTTCATGGCCGGCTTCCTCCCGTGGCTGGCCGCCTTCGACCGCCAGATGTACTTCTTCTACGCCGCCCCGCTCGTCCCGTTCACCGCGGTCCTGCTCGCGCTCGCGCTGGGCAACCTGGCGCAGAAGGGCGCGCCCAGCGGCAACCGGCTCGTGCGGCGGTTCGCCGGCTCGGACCTGCGCACCGGGCAGCTCGCCGTGATCGTGTACCTGGCGCTGGTCGTAGCCAGCTTCGTGTACTGGTCCCCCATCCTCTACGGCTTCATGGTGCCGGAGGACTACTACCACTCGCTCATGTGGCTGCCCAGCTGGAAATAGCGCGCTAGCTGGGGTTCGCGTCCAGCAGATGCCAGGCGCGGCGGATTTCAATCCCGCGGTCCGCCACCCACGTCCAGACGAGCCCGAAGAGGGTAACCAGCGGGATGAGCACAATGCTGGGCACGAACTCGCCGGTGGAGAGCACCCAGTCGCGCACCGCGAAGCCCGCGGTAAAGGTGAACATCGTGCCCACGATGAGCAGGACGCCCGGGATCTGGCGCGGACGCCAGGCGGTGACGCCGAGCGCCAGCGCGACGCCGAACCGGACGGCCGCCGTAGACGTCTCCAGCGAGTCCGTACCGCCGCCGTGAACCAGCAGCAGCACCGCCCACACCGCCCACACCACCGCAGCGGCGATCAGCGCCACGCGACCAATCGCCAGGGTGATAAGGCGGCGCTGCTCGAGCTTGCGCCACGTATCGTCCACGCCCGCCATGATGACCTCGGAGAGGTCGTGGGGCGGCGCCATCCCGCCGTCCACTTCGGCGAAGCTCATGCGCCGGGAGAGGGAAAGCGCGCGCTCCCAGTAGGCGATGCACTCCTCGCACTGCGCCAGGTGGGCGTCCACGATGGCGTCGTCAAGCCCGGGCGACTCGCCGTCGATACGCGCGGAGAGCGCGGCCTGGACCTCCTCGTGGCTAACCACGGGTGAGCACCCCGTCCAGGCTCGCGCGGCCCGTGCCAAAGACCACGAGAGCGAAGAGCGCGGCGGCGAGCACCAGCGTGTACTCCACGCCTCCCTGCTCCACGAAGAAGCCGTTGCCCAGGTGCACGAAGTAGGCGGCGGCGAGTGAGAGGATGAGCAGCAACGACGCCGCGATCGTGGTGAGCAGACCGATCACCAGGAAGGTCCCGCCGATCAGCTCGACGGCGCCCGTCACATACGCGCTCAGCTGCGGCTGCGGTACCCCCGCGTACGCAAGCTGTTCGGCAGTTTTATTCATGCCGACAGCGAACCAGTGCTGGTAGCCGCGGGCAACAAACACGGCCCCAACGACCAGGCGTAAGAGTAGGAGGGCGAAGTCTCGAACGGCAGGCCTGTTCATGTCATTTACCCTACCGATGGAACCGAACGGCCATAAATCGAGTCAAATATATATGAGCAATTTCAACGAAACACCCAAGTCCCTGCCCATCACCTGCGACGACGGTCTGGTCCGCCCGCCGTGGGCCGCCACCGATCCCCTCCTGCGCGAGTACTACGACACCGAGTGGGGCATGCCGCTTACCGACGAAGCGTCGCTCTTCGAGCGCGTCTGCCTCGAAGGGTTCCAAGTCGGCCTGTCCTGGCGCCTGATCCTGTCCAAGCGCGACGCGTTCCGCGAGGCGTTCCATGGCTTCGACCCGGACGAAGTCGCCGCCATGGACTCCGTCGACCACCTGATGGACAACCCCGGGCTGATCCGCAACCCGAACAAGCTCAAGGCCGCGGTCACTAACGCGAGGGCGACCCTCGCGCTGCGCGAGGAGGGCACGCACCTCGGCGAGTTCATCTGGTCCTACAAACCGGCAACCACGCCGCGTCCCCGTACTGCTGAAGAAGTGCCCACCTCTTCGCCCGAATCGAAGGCGCTCGCGCGGGATTTGAAAAAGCGAGGCTTCACCTTCGTCGGCCCCGTCACCATGTACGCGCTCATGGAGTCCGTGGGCATCGTGGACACCAACCTCGTGGGGACGTGGCGGCGCGGCGCCTCCGGTGTGTGGAGCGCCGAGGAGCTCGGCGAGGGCTGACGAGGGGGTGAGCTAGCAGTCCTCCATATCCGCGAAGGCCTCCTCCACGGAGGCGTGCTCCTCGCGGGATTCCTTCCACACCTCCTTGGCTGCGGACAGGTTGATGACCGCGATGATCGCGCCGACGACGATGTCGAACCAGGCGGTGGACCACACGAACGTGAGGAGGCCTGCCACGATGATGAGGAGGTTGGCCAGGGCGTCGTTTCGCGCCGCGAGCCACGCGCCCTTGGCCAGCGAGGACCCCTGGTCCCGCAACCGCAGCAGAATGACGGCGCAGATCACGTTCACGACGAGCGCGCCGACCGCGACGCCGGTCAGCCCCTCGGGCGAGGGCGCAACCGGGTTGATGAGCTTGGTCACCACCATGACAATGGCGGCAATCGCCGGAATGAGGATCAGCGCGGCGAGCACGCTGCCGGCCGCGCGACGGCGCTGTGCCGGCCACGCGACCGCGAAGAAGACGAGCAGGTTGATCGCGGTGTCTTCCAGGAAGTCCGCGGAGTCCGCAGCGAGCGAGGCCGAGCCGATCGCGAGCGACGCGACGAACTCGACGAAAAAGTAGGCCAGGTTCAGCAGCGCGACGATGAGGACGGCGCGGCGGATGGTTTGTGTGGTCACGAGTCCCTCCTACACGAAACCCCCGTTGCCGGCACCGTTTGTGCTGGCAGCGGGGGTAGTTTCCCTGGTGGAGCTAAGGGGAATCGAACCCCTGACCTTCGCATTGCGAACGCGACGCTCTACCAACTGAGCTATAGCCCCTCGCTGGTTTGAAAGGTTACTCCTTTCAAACCAGAGCATGAAATCCGCAGGTCACTAGCTTGCGCGGGGCGTGTACTCGCCGTATCCGTCATCCCGCGGCTGCGGGCGCACGTAGCCAGGCAGCGCGTCGAAGTCCGGGTGTTCCTCGTCCAGGTCCAGGATCACGGAGCCGACGCGGCGGCGCTCGCGGGGGGTGGGCTGCGGGCGGTCCACGTCAACGCCGAGGCGGGCGCGGCGCAACTGGCGCACGCGGCGCTCGTGCAGCGCGCGCTCCTTCTTCACCACGCCACGCAGAACGATGAGGAACCAGGCAGTCAGGCCGGCGGTGATGGCGGGCAAGACCCAGGTCCACCCGCCCACGACGAACGCGACGACAAAAGTGACCACAAAAGAGGCGATGAGCACCAGCAGGGTGCGCTGGCGGCGCTGGAACCGGTCCGCCTTTGCGGTGCGCTCGCGCTCCGGGTCGTATCCGCCGCGCCCACGCCGGGTCTTGGCAAACTCCAGGTCGCTGTCATCCGGTTCAAAATCGGGCTCGGGTTCCGTTTCAGGTGCGGCCTCGGCGGTGGCGGAGTCGCCGGCGTCCTCAGAGCCCTCACCGTCCCCAGAGCCCTCGGGGGCGTAGCCGAAATCTGAGGGCGCGCCGTAGGACTCGCTCATCTCGTAGCGGTCGGCTTCCGCGTCAGTGTCCACGACGGTGGAGCCGCCCTGAGGCTCCCCGTCAATCGCCTCGTCACCCTTTTCGTCACTCTCCTCGTCAAGGTCGACGACGGTGGAACCCGCCTCCTCGTCCTCCGGCTCGGCGTCGATGACCACGGGGCGGTCTTCCTGGCTCGCGACCTCTTTGCGGAAGAAGTTGCGGAGGGTGGGTGTGTCGTCGATAAGCACCTGCTCCTCCTCGGCCTCGACGATCTCGACGTCATCTTCGGCGGCGGTGTGGTGGTGCACATCGGCGGACGTGAGCTTGGGGCGGCGGCGGGCAACGACGGGCTCGGTGCCGCCCTCGTGCAGGACGCGCGTTTCCTCGTACCCCTCGCCAGAGCGGCGAATCTTCTTCGTGTTCCCCAGCATCATCGGCGCAAGCACGATGACCCACACGACGAGAATGAGGACCAGAATGAGGCTCGGGCTGCCCATGGGCAATGCCACCTTTCAACGCAACCAATTGGGTGTGTACACAGAACTGGCCCCAACGCTATCCGTGCGCACTCGGCCCCACCGCCAGGCGCGCCGGACCCTGTGCCTGAAAAATTACTGAACCGGCCGAACGCGCCCCGCCGCGCGCAGCCGCTCCACGGCGGTGTGCGGGAAATCGTCCGCGTTCAGCGCCACGAAGTGGTGGTCGCGCCACTGCCCGTCGATGTGCAGGTTCTTGCGGAGGTAGCCCTCCTCGCGGTAGCCATTTGCCAGGAGCACGCTTTTCGACGCCGGGTTGTCCGGCAGGACCGTCGCCGTCACCCGGTGCATGCCCACCCTCGCAAAGGCGTGGTCCGTGCCGAGCGCGCACGCCGCTGTCGCGATGCCGCGCCCCATGAACGGCGAGTGGACCCAGTAGCCGATCCAGCACTCGCTCACCGCACCGTGCTGGATATTGCCCAGCGTCACCTGCCCGGCGAACTCGCCGTCCGCGACGATGACCAGCGGCACGACGACCCCGTCAGCCGCCAGCTTTTTCAGGTTGAGCCAGTTGGCACGCCAGGCTTGCGGCGAGTGCGCGTCAGCCCACGTCCCTTGTACGGTCGGCTCGACCGGCTTGAGCCAGTGCTCGTCCAGCACGCGGGTTTCGCTCCATGCGCGACCGTCGCCGGATTTGAGCGGGCGCAGGTGGACGTGTGTTCCGTCCGCCAGCCGCAGCGCGGGCGTCGTTTCCGGCCAGCCCGGCGTGGGCTCGCGGAAGAGTGCAAACAGGTCCACCGGGGCAGGTTCCTAGCTGCGCTGCTGCAGGAATTCAACATCCACGAACTCGCCCGGGCGCACCTGGAGCACGTCCTCGGGGATGCGAATCATGGCGTTGGCCTCGGCGAACCCGGCAAGCAGGTGCGCCGCGCTACCGTCGAGTGTGCCCAGCGACTCCACCAGGTACTCCCCCGTCTCCATATCGCGCATGAGGCGAGCGCGAATATAGCCGCGGCGGCCCTTGATGGAATCAATGTGGCGCACCGAGCGGGCCTGTACCGTGCGGCGCGCAACGTTCGCCTTCCCAAGCGACTGCCGGATCGCCGGGCGCACCAGCGTCTCCGCAATCACCAACGCGCTGACCGGGTTGGACGGCAGCAGGAAGACGGGCGTACGCTCCTCGCCGAGCAGACCGAAGCCTTGCACAGACCCGGGGTGCATGGCCACGCGCTGCGTGTCGAGCTCCCCCATCTCGCGCAGCACGTCCTGGATGACGTCCGCGCCCGAACCGCCAACGGCGCCGATCACGATGACTACTTCGGACCGCGCGATGTGCCCGGCGATGGTCTCGCGCAGGCGGCGCGGCTCCGCGTTGACGATGCCCGCGCGCACCACGTCCGCGCCGGCCTCCTCGGCGGCGGCTGCAACGGCGTACGACGCGACGTCGTACACCTGCCCAAGGCCCGGGTCGCGGTCTACGTCCACCAGCTCGAGGCCGTAGCTCATCACGGTCACGCGCGGGCGCGGGTAGACCAGCACCTTCTCGCGCCCCGCGGCGGCCACGAGCCCGATCTGCGCCGGCCCGAGCACCGAGCCCTGGCGCACGGCGATGTCCCCCGGCTGGATGTCCGAGCCGGGTTTGCGGACAAAGTCGCCGGTGCGCACTGCGCGCGACGGGGTGACGCGCTTGCGCCCCCGGTCACTCCATTCCAGCGGGAGGACGGCGTCCGCGAGCGTTGGCAGCGGCGCGCCGGTGGCAACGCGCACGGCCTGGCGCGGCTGGAGGCGAAGCGGCTTCTGCGAGCCCGCCGCGACCTCCCCCACCACGGGCAGCGTGCGGTCGCGGTGCGGTGTGCGGCGTTCCGTAGTCTCCCCGCCGTCCTGCTCCTCCGGGGGCTCCGCGGCGAGGCGCAGGCCCGCGGTGCCGCCCACGTCCACGGAGCGCACGGCGTAGCCGTCAACCACTGCCTGTGAAAAGCTGGGCAACGGGGCGGTTGCGGCGATTTCCTCGGCGCACATGAGGCCGAGAGCATCAAGGATTCCGACGCGGATCGGCTCAGGCGTCACCGCCGCGTCTACCACCATTGCTTGCTGGTCTTCAACGCTGCGCATTGGACCAATCCTAGTGGGAACTAGCGGACAATATCGGGATTCTCCGCTTCGAAGTCGCTGATAATCTGCTTCAGCGCCGTGTACAGGGCCGGACCATACTTCTCGTTGTGCAGCCCAAAGTCCACATTCGCCGGGATGTAACCACCCGGATTGCCCAAATCGTGGCGCTTCCCGTCATGCACCACCACGTGCACCGGGTGGCCCTCCGTGATCATCAGCTCGATCGCATCAGTCAGCTGCAACTCACCACCCTTGCCCGGCTCGATCCGACGCAACGCGTCAAAAATTGCCCGATCCAGCAGGTAGCGACCCGTAGCAACCAACGTCGACGGCGCATCCTCCACCGCAGGCTTTTCCACCATGCCACGCACACGCTTGACCTCAACACCATCAACCTCGGTGTCCACCTCCTCAACGTCAAACACGCCGTAGTTGAACACCTCCTCACGGCTGACGTTAAACGCGCACAACACCGAGCCACCAAGCTCCTCGCGCACCTTGACCATCTTCTCCATCACACCCGCCGGCAACACCAAATCATCCGGCAGCATGACAGCGACAACGTCCTCGTCATCATCCAGCGCGACCTCCGCACACCCCACGGCGTGCCCCAACCCCAGCGGCTTATCCTGCGTCACCGAAATCGCATCAATCAGCTCACCAGCGCGCGCAACCTTCGCCACCTGCTCGTCCTTACCGCGCGCAGCAAGCGTTTCGCGCAGCGTGGAAAACTCGCCGAAGTGAGCCATGATCTCCTCCTTCTGAGGAGCCACCACCACCGCCAAGCGCTGCGCCCCCAGCTGGGCCGCTTCCTCCGCGATCAGCTCAATACCGGGGGTATCCACCACCGGCAAAAGCTCCTTCGGCACCGTCTTCGTCGCCGGCAGAAAACGAGTACCCATACCCGCCGCCGGCACGACAACCGTCTTCACCGCACCATGGGAAGGCACGGATGATACTTCGTTAGAATTCCGCATAAATGTCGAGCCTACATGGCCAGTTGCTGCTATTTTGCTCCGACCCACGTTCTCCGCCCAACCCGAAGGGGGCCACCATGCCAACGCCAACCGAGGACAAGCGAACCCTGCGCGCCCGCCACACCGAATTCCGACGCCGGCTCCGCCGCGACGCCGCTCGCAAGGCATCGCTCGACGCGGCGATCCTGACCAACGCGGTTGCCTGCATCGACGCGTTCGGCGCACGTGGCGCCAACATCTCCGCTTACAATCCGCTCCCCACCGAGCCAGGCCCGGCAGACTTCGCTGCGCAGCTGCGCCGCCATGCGCGGAGCGTCTTCATCCCAATCTCGCTGCCGGACGGCGTGCTGGCGTGGTCGCTGGCGGACGGGGCGACGCAGCCCGGCGCGCTCGGCGTCGCGGAACCGACCGGTGCCCGGTTCACCTCCCGCGTCCTCTCCTCCTGCGCGCTGCTCCTGGTTCCCGCGCTAGCCGTCGATGCCCGGGGGATGCGACTGGGCAAGGGCGCCGGCTATTACGACCGGGCGCTCGCTGGGCTGGACGTGCCCACGGCGGCGGTGCTCTACGACGAGGAAGTCATCGACACGGTCCCCCACGACGCGCACGACGTCCCCGTGCACGCGATCATCACGCCGCGCGGGTGGCGGGAAATTTCGGTATAGAGGGAACCGCCGCGCGTCCGGCTGCGTCTAATATGCATGGACCTCTCGCAACGACTCACTGGACTCGCCCACCGCCTGCGCACCCCGGGCTATCGACGCTCCGTGCTCCTCCGACGCGCGCTCGCCGCCGCACTCGTCTGCGCCGCAGGCCTCAGCGCGCTGCTCAACGCGTCCCGCGCCGACCCCCTGGTTGTCACCTTCGCCCGCCCCGTCGCCGCGGGCGCCCGCGTCACCGATGAGGACCTGCAGCTGCAGCGGGTGCCCGAACGCGTCGTCCCGGAGGGCGCGCTGCGGGAGCAGTCCCTGGCCAGCGGGCACATCCTCGCCGCGGGCGCCGCGCCCGGCGAGGTGGTCACCTCCACCCGGCTCGTCGGCCCCGACCTGGTGAGCGAGCTCGTTGCGGGCCAGCCGGAAGGAGAGCCGTTCACCATGGTGCCGGTGGCGCTCGCGGAGCCGGACATCCTGCCCATGCTGCACCACGGCGCCGTCGTGGACGTGATCGCGGAGGGGCCGACGACGGTCGCCTCCGGCGGGCGCATTGTCACCGTTGGCGAAGAGGGCACGGTGCTCGTGCTGATGCGGCGGTCGCAGGCGTCGGCGGTGGCGGCGGCGTCGTTAAGCATGCCCCTCGCCGTTGTTTTGGCCTCTGCTGGCACGCCGGCATAAACTGCGTATCCTTGACACCTGCCATGCGCACGCATGGCGGTGCCGTTTCTTCCCCCACTACGCAATGCTCTTGCAAAGGAGTGCCTGTTTCATGCTGAAAGGTTTCCGCGATTATATTCTGCGCGGCAACGTCATCGATCTGGCCGTCGGTGTTGTCATCGGCGCCGCCTTCACCGGGCTGGTCACGGCGTTCTCTGACGCCATCATCAACCCGCTGCTCAACATCTTCGGCGACGCCGAGGTGGGCGAAGGCTGGAAGATTCCGGTCATCCCGGGCCGCCCCGAGACCGCCCTCGACCTGGGCATGCTGGTCTCCGCCGCGATCAACTTCCTGCTCATCGCCGCGGTGGTCTACTTCCTCATCGTCGCGCCGATGAACAAGCTCAATGAGATGCAGAAGCGAAAGCGGGGCATCCCCGAAGACGTCGCTGCCCCGACCGAAACGGAGCTGCTCACTGAGATCCGCGACCTGCTCGCCGGCCAGTCCCCGGAGCAGGCAGGCAGCACCACCCCGCCCGCGACCAGCAACTAGTCCCCACCGTGGTGGGGCGGGCGCTCGTAGTCGTAGAACTCCCGCCCCGTCAGCTCCGCGGCCGGGTCGCCGTCTTCCTCAAAGGACACCGCGCGTTCGCCATCGCCCCCGGCCCCCGTGAACGGCGCGTCCGCCGTGCGGTCGTAGTCCACGTCCGCGACGCGCCGCGCCCTTCGCCGCTGCCGCGTCATTTCTGCACGGTGTAGCTGTTGAGCTCCGAGATCAGGTGGTCCACCAGCGGCGCGATGGTGGCCACGCCGTCACGAATCGCCTGCCGGCTCGGAGCCAGGTTGACCACCACTGTGGAGCCGGACACACCACAGATGCCGCGGGAGGTGCACGCGTCGACGGCGCCGCAGGCCTGGCCGGAGGAGCGAACCGCCTGCGAGACGCCCGGCACCAGCTTGTCAATCACCGCGCGCGTGGCCTCCGGCGCCTTGTCGCGCGGGCCGACCCCGGTCGCGCCGACGGTGAGCACGAGGTCGACGCCGCCGACCACACCGGTCTCAATCACCTTGCGGATTTCGGACTTCTTCGACTTGGTGCGCACCACGCCATCGACGTGGTAGCCGTACTCGCCCAGCAACTCCGCGACCATCTCGTGCGTGTTGTCGCCGGGGGCCTCGTAGCGGTGATCACCGATGAGCACGATGATGGCCCGGGACGGGGCGGGAGTGTCCTCCGCGAGCTCGGTGGCCCGCAAAAACGCGTCGTCCGGCTCCACGTTTTCCAGCGCATCAAGTGTTGTGGACATGTGCCTTCTTTCCCTCTCTCGCTTCGACGTTGTTCCGGCCCCGCGACCGGAGGAGTGTCCTTTAACTTACTCGGAACTCAGCGTCACATCTACGGAAACGGGAGCCTCCTCCCCCTCCCGCCGGATCTGCAGGGTGACCGTCTCGCCGAAGTCGTGGGAACGCGTCGCCGCGATGAGCGCGTCGGCGGAATCGATCAGCCGGTCGCCCACTTTGGTGATCACGTCGCCCCTACGCACGCCAGCCTGCTCCGCCGGGCTATTCGGCTCCACGCCGGCGACGACGGCGCCGTCGTCGCCCATGTCCATGGCGCTGACTCGCACGCCCAGCATCGGCTGAGAGGCGCTGCCCTTGTCAATCAGCTGCTGCGCCACGCGCTTGGCAAAGTTGGACGGGATTGCAAAGCCCAGGCCGATGGAGCCGCCCTGCGATTCCTGCCCGTAGCCGCCCGCAGACAGCGACGCAATCACGGAGTTCATCCCGATGAGGTTGCCGTGCATGTCCACCAGCGGTCCGCCCGAGTTACCGGGGTTAATCGCGGCGTCCGTCTGGATGCCGTCCATCAGCGAGCTCTCGCCACCGCCTTGCGACGCCCGCACCGGTCGGTTCAGCGCCGAGACGATACCGCTGGTCACCGTCGCGGACAGGCCCAGCGGAGAGCCGACGGCCACCACCTCCTGGCCGACGGCGAGCTGGTCGGAGTCGCCGAACTGCATCGTCGGCAGGTCCTTCACGCCCTCAATCTTGATCACGCCGACGTCGGTGTTCACGTCGCTGGCCACGAAGGTGGCGTCGTGGCGCGAACCGTCATTCAGCGTGACCTGGATCTGGGACTGCGAGCTCGCCGCATCGGCGATCACGTGGTGGTTCGTCAGCACGTAGCCGTCCGAGGAGATAATGGAGCCGGAGCCTTCCGCCGACGCACGCGGCGTCTGCACCACGATCGAGACCACGGCGGGCAGGACCTGCGACGCCACGTCTTCGACCGAGCCCTTCGGCGCCGCGTGTGCCTCCCCCTGGTCGTTCTGCTGGTCGTTCTGCGGAGCCGGGGCTGCCGGCGCCTCCAGGGCGCTGTACGAGCTCTCCTCACCGTCGTTGGTTTTGCTCACCACGTACCCGGAGCTAGCGCCACCGACAAGCGCGGCGACGAGGGCGGTGGCGATGACGGTCCCCGCCCCGAAACGACGCTTCTCGCGAGCCCCCTCCGGCGCGCTTGGCACCTGGTCGACGTGGTACACGGTCGGCTGGCCCTGGCGCGTCTCGGTCAGTGCGGGAGATGTATCTGTGTTGCTGGTAACACGATCCGAGCCGCCGCTCGCTGCGCGACGGGGGTTGCGTGGATCCTCTGGAAAAGTCATGGAGGTAATTATCAACCTTTCTGCTGGAGCCAGTCTTGATGCCTGAACAGACTCCACCTAAAGTTATCTGAACGTTCCCTGTGCGCTGTGCACTGGTGCAATGCCGCTTATCGACGAAACCCCGCCCGGTGAGATCCCTCCCACCAAGCGGGGCAACGCGACCGTGCGCACACGCGCTTGCTAGTCCTCCGCGGGCGGGCGCCACCCCGGGAACACAACACGCATGCGGGTGCCCCCGTCGTCGGATTCCTCGACGAAGATCTGGGCGTCGTGGCGGTCGAGTACCTGTTTCACAATCGCCAGCCCCAGGCCCGAGCCCGGCATCGCGCGCGACTCCGGGGCGCGGTAGAACCGTTCGAAGACGCGGGCGCGCTCCTTCGGGGCAATGCCGGGGCCGGAATCGTCGACAATCAGCACCGCCTTCGTCGTGGCCGCCTTGAGCGAGATGCGGACGGTGCCGCCGTCCGGGGACCACTTGGCGGCGTTGTCGATCAGGTTAATCGGCGCGCGCCCCATGGCGAAGTGGTCGCCCATGATGACCCATGGGTCGGCGTGGAACTGGAACGTGACGTCCGGGCGGCGGCGACGCACGCGGTCCAGCGCCTCCTCCAGGATCATGTCGAGACGGAGCTCAGTAAACTCCGTGTTCGGAGAGTCCTCGCGCGCAAGGTCGACGAGGTCTCCAATCAGCGTGGACATCTCCTCCATCTGCGCCAGCACGTCCCGCTCCAGGTTCTCGCGCTCCTCGGGCGAGATCATGTCCTGGTGGCCGGACTTGTACATCATCATGAACAGCTCGATGTTGGTGCGCATGGACGTCAGCGGCGTCTTCAGCTCGTGGCCCGCGTCTGCGACGAGCTGCGTCTGTCGGGTACGCGAGTCCTGGAGCGTCTGGATCATCCGGTTGAACGAGCGGCTGATGTTCGCGAGCTCGTCGTCGCCCTCAACCGGGAGCGGCTTGAGCTCCTCGGTCCGGGTCACCTCGTCCACCGCTTTCTGCAGCCTGCGCAGTGGATACAAACCGGTCGCGGCGACAACGGACGCGACGGCCCATGCCATCGCAATGCCGAGGCACAGGATGACCAGCAGCGCCGCACCGGAGCTGCCCTGCAGCCGGCGCGAGGGATCCACCTGCTGGGCAAGCGCCACCGCAGAGCCGTCGTCCTTGCGGAGGACCAGGATGCGCTCCCCGCCCGCAGTACGGACCGAGATTTCTTCGCCGTCCGCTTCCCTGTGGAACGCCCCACCGATCGCGATCGCATCGCCGTAATAGCGATTGGACTGCGGCGGCGACACCGCTGCGTGGATTTGCGGGTTGAAGTACTTAAACGCCGCGATCTTCCCCTCAAGCTCATCGACGGGATGCCTTTCCACCTCGTCCATCAGCGCATCCGCCTTCACCCGGAGGTCGCTATCCATTGAATTCGTGATCGTCGTGGCGGCAGCCCAGAAGCTGACCAGGGCGGTGACCAAGATGGTGAAGGCGACCATCACGCCAGTCAGCACCACGAGCTGCTGGCGCAGAGAAAGTCCGAGCCCAAGGAACCGAGAGCCGCGGAAACCTGACGCCTCCGCGCCCCCCTGCTCGTCGATCCACGCGTCCTTATCGCGCTGGTAAGTCTCGGCTGATTGCCGAAGGATCACGGTGCAGTCTCCCGCAGCACGTAACCAACGCCTCGGACGGTGTGGATCAGGCGCGGCTCGCCCGCAGCCTCCGTCTTGCGCCGGAGGTAGCCGATGTACACCTCGAGCGCGTTGCCGGAGGTTGGGAAGTCGTAGCCCCACACCTCTTCCAGGATGGTCTGGCGGGTGAGCACGCGACGCGGGTTCTGCATCAGCAGGTGCAGCAGCGCGAACTCGGTGCGCGTCAGCGAGATGGTACGGGAGCCGCGCGTGACGTCTCGGGTCTCCGGGTTGAGCGTGAGGTCCTCGAACTTCAGCGCGGAGGACTCGTGGTCGCCGCCCTCGATGGAATCCGCGCGGGCACGGCGCAGCAGGGAGCGAACGCGGGCAAGGAGCTCTTCGAGCGCGAACGGCTTGGGAAGGTAGTCGTCGGCACCGGCATCCAGCCCCGCCACCCTGTCAGACACGCCGTCACGCGCCGTAAGCATCAGCACGGGCCGATCGTAGCCGGACGAACGCAGCGTACGGCACACGCCAAGCCCGTCAAGCTTAGGCATCATCACGTCAAGGATGGTCAGGTCCGGCTCTTCCGCGCGGATCAGATCCAGCGCCTCTTCGCCATCTTCCGCCAGGCACACCTCGTACCCGTTGAAGCGAAGAGAGCGCCGTAAGGATTCACGCACGGCCTGCTCATCATCGGCCACAAGAATTTTCATGTTTCTATTATGGCTTACTCGATGATTTTTGGTGCATAAGACCGCAAAAAAGCCGATTCCCCAGGTCAGGGAACCGGCTTCCGGTGGAGCTGCGTTTAGAACTGCTCCACGTCAATCAGGCCAGCCTGCGCGGCCTTGACCAGGCGACGCGGGATGCGAACTTCCTGGCCGTCGATCTTGACGGTCTGCAGTGCGGCGTTGTCAGCCTTCCACTGCGAGCGACGCATGCGGGTGTTTGCGCGGGACTTCTTAAACTTCGGGGTAGCCATTTCTCAATTCCTCCTTTACGCCTAGTTAGCGGACTTCTTCTTACGGCGAGCCATGCCACCGAAGCGCTGGTTGAACTTCTCAACGCGGCCAGCGGTGTCCATGAGGCGCTGTGCGCCGGTCCAGAACGGGTGGGACTCAGCGGTCACGTCGACAACGATGAGCGGGTACTCGTTGCCGTCCTCCCACTGATCGGTACGGTCGGAGGTCTTGGTGGAGCGAGTCAGGAACTTGTGGCCCGTGTTCGCGTCCTGGAAAATCACCGGGTGGTAATCCGGGTGAATATCCTTCTTCATATACTTCGTCTCCCTCAGGATTGAACTTCAGGTCGTCTCCTCCGCGAGGATCGTGCCTGAGTTGGGTGCGAAAATGGTCAAGTGCACAGCGATTGCTGAACAACCTGCAGAATTATACTGCTTCAGGGTGCATTTCCCTAATCGCGCATGTTTGCTTTTCGACGCCACAGCACCAGCGCCCCAGCCAACGCTTGCGCCAGGCCGAGCACGAGCCATGCAACGTTGCCCAGCTCAACCGGATAAGCCAAGCTCAATACCGCAAGCATGAGGTGCATGCCGCCGTGCGAGCCTGCGGCCCACCAGAAGCTACCAAAGCGGTAGACCAGCGCCGCACCCAAAATGGACATCCCGAAGGGCATCACCAGGTAGACGAGGTGGTCCAGCGCACTTTGTTGCCCACCGGCAGAAGTCAGGTGAATCAACGTGAAGGCGGCCGTTGTCCACACGATGGTGAGAGTTTCTCGGTGCCGCGTGAGATCGAACAGCCAGCCGCGGTAAAGCAGCTCTTCGGGGATCCCTTGCAGCAGGTATGCGCGCACCAGGATCCACGCCAATACTGCGCCCAGCGGATAGTCGCCAGCGTCGACTGCCTCTGGCACCGCCGGCCCGGGCCCGAGGATCGCCGCGAGCACCGCCCACCCCACGAGCATCGGCACGGACACCACGAGCGTGCCGCCGACAAGGCCCCAGGCCCCGCGCCAGTTGATGCTGGAGCGCTCAACGAAGCGCGCCCACACAACGACGAACGCGACCACCAGGACGGGTGTAAGGCAGAACAGGAGCGTTTCATCTACGTATGGGACGAGCGGGACCCGAGCGAAGTTTGCGCCCATGAGCACACCCGTAGCAATGATGGCGCGGAGCACGAGACCGAGTGCGTTAACAGGAATTCTTGGGTTCATGGTGCACGACTTTATTGAGCACACACTGGCTTAAATAGTGGATGCGGTCACCAAAATCCATGACCCGAGTCATGGGTGTCAGCCGGTACGTTTGGACACCATGAACCGTGTCCACCTCCACCTTTTGGACAGCATTCTGGTGTTCGCCACCATGCTGTACCTCAACTTCGCGTCAGCCGCGCTCGCGCGAGAGGAAGTACTTTTTGCGGTCGCCCTGCTCACCGTCGCGGCGTGGGTGGCGTGGCGCAAGACGGAGCATAAGGCTGCCGCAGTGGTCTTCTCCCTGTGCGCGTTCGCTGTCTTCGCTACGGCGAATAACCCGATCAGCATCCTCGTCCTGTGGTGCGCCGTCGTTGCGTTACATATGAGCCTGGGCAAACGTGCAGCGTACCTCTACGCTGGTGCGATCGTCGTGGCTTCTTTTCTCGCACAGCTGAAGGTCCAGGCCCCGGTGAGCAAGGTCGCGATCGAGACACTCTCCGGCGCTGCCGCAGCCGCAGCGGGACTCAACCTGGCTTCGACGGTCGCTCGGCAGCGCTGGCACGAGGCGCGCCAGCAGGACATGGCGATGGCGAAAGAGCGCGAGAGAATCGCCGCAACGCTTCACGACGCCCTCGGGCACCGCCTCACCACTATCGGGCTTAGCCTCGACTACGCACTCCGCATCCCCGACGCGGAAAAGCGCGATAGTGAGATCGCGAGGGCACGCGCTAGTGTCTCGGAAGCTTTGCACGAGATGCGGGCAACTGTGCGGGCGATGAAGCCTGCCGCACATCCGGACGAAGACATCGAGTCCGCACTTTCCCATTTAGCGGAGTCATTCGCCTCAACTTCGCTGGAGGTGCAATTCACCCACGCCCCGCACACAACGGGCGCAAAGCACTCCACCGAGGAGCGTATGCTCATGCTGCATTTTTGCCAGGAAGCATTGACAAATGTGTTGCGGCATTCGCACGCAACGAAAGCACAGATCCTGCTTGATCATGGCTCACTTGCCGTGGTTGACAACGGGACCGGCATGGCCGGGCCGGAGGCGTTCGGCATCACGTCTCTTCGCGAACGCGCCGCAGGCCTCGGGGGTGAGATCACTACGCTCGCCCACGGCGGCATTGACCGCGGGTTCCGCATCGAATTGCACCTGAAGGAGAAGTCATGACCACACGCGCGCTGCTTATCGACGACCACGAGATGCTCCTGCGCGGCCTCAGGCTCATCTTGGACACCAACGACCGGGTCGAAGTCGCCGCAACAACTACCGACGGAGCAGAAGCGCTCAACCTTGCCCGCCGCTATAACGTCGACGTGGTGGTCACCGATGCTGCAATGCCGGGCACCGACGGGCTCGAGGTCGTTCGCGCCTGCAACCCACACGTCCCTACCCTCGTGCTCACCACGTTTGATGACGCAAACCTGGTCAAGAGCTTGCTCGACGCCGGCGCCTCCGGATACATCCTGAAAGACGTTTCCCCGGAAGAATTGGCAAACGCTATCGTCGCGACCGCCCAAGGTGGACTCGTTCTCGACCCGCGGATCGCCCGCTACGCAGCGGGAAACCCGCAGCTGGCAATCCTAACCCCCACAGAACGCTCCGTCGCCGAAAAAGTCGCACGTGGAATGAGCAACCAGGAAATTGCCGGTGCGCTTTTCCTGGCTGAAGGCACCGTGAAAAACCACGTGTCCGCTCTACTCCGAAAACTCAAAGCACGCGACCGAACGGTGCTCGCCTTGCGTTTAGCCAAAGCATTAGGGCTCTAGGCTCCGCCCCCTGTGTGGCCGGGAAGCGAAATCGCCTGAGATTAGGAAATTTGGCGCTAAACATGTATCGTTGACTCTCGCTGTTGTCGAAGTACACGTATACGCCTACGTCAACCGATTGCACCAGACGCTCTCGCGGACCCTCACTCCGCTTTGCAGTGGCGTCATCCTCACTTGTGATCAGTGCGTGGGCGGCAGAAGAGAAAGAAGTCAACCCATGTCGGCACATTGCCAGGTCACGGGACGCGAGCCAAAGTTTGGCAAGACCGTCTCGCACTCGCACCGCCGCCACTCGCGCCGTTGGAACCCCAACGTGCAGAAGCGCCGGTTCTACCTGCCCTCCGAGGGCCGTACCATTACTCTGAACGTTTCTACCAAGGGTCTGAAGATCATCGACCGTGACGGCATCGAGTCCGTCGTGGCAAAGATCCGCGCACGAGGTGAGAAGATCTAATGGCACGTAACGATATTCGCCCGATCATCAAGCTGAAGAGCACCGCGGGCACTGGTTTTACCTACGTCACCCGCAAGAACAAGCGCAACAACCCGGATCGCATCACGCTGAAGAAGTACGACCCGGTTGTGCGCAAGCACGTCGAATTCCGCGAGGAGCGATAATCAATGGCTAAGAAGTCGAAGATCGCCAAGAACGAGAAGCGCAAGGAGATCGTTGCTCGTTACGCAGAGCGACGCAACGAGCTCAAGGCAATCATCCGCAACCCGGAGACCTCGGACGAGGACCGCCTGGACGCGCAGTTTGAGCTGAACCGCCAGCCCCGCGACGCTTCCCCGTCGCGCGTGCGCAACCGCGACTCTCGCGATGGCCGCCCCCGCGGCTACCTGCGTAAGTTCGGTGTGTCCCGTGTCCGTATGCGCGAGATGGCTCACCGCGGTGAGCTGCCTGGCGTCCGTAAGTCTTCGTGGTAAGGAGGAATTGACCAATGAAGCGCAATAACCAACGCAAGGCGCGCATGGAGCAGTCCCGCCGCCCGAAGAAGAACCCTCTCAAGGCCAAGGGCATTGAGAAGGTCGACTACAAGGATATTGAGACCCTGCGTCTGTTTATCTCTGACCGTCACAAGATCCGTTCCCGCCGCGTCACCGGCTTGACCCCGCAGCAGCAGCGTCAGGTTGCTACCGCCGTCAAGAACGCGCGCGAGATGGCTCTTCTGCCGTTCACCACCCGCTAACCAGCGGTTGACGTCAACAGCGTAGAGTTTTCGACCCAAAGCCTGCCCCGCCCGGATGTGATTCCGGTGCGGGGCAGGCTTTTTCATGCGCTGCCGCTACCTTTCTAACGATTGAAAGGCCGCGGCGTGCAGTAGACTAGGAACGCACACGCGTCGCTGCCTTCCCTGCAGACCGGCGCCGTTTTGAGAGGAGTAGTGGATGAGCGGAAACGTGGGTCGCCCCCGCAAGAACAGCCCCCGTCGTCGCGGCAAGACAGCCCGCGACGAAATCCTCGACGCTTCCTCGGAACTGTTCACCCGCCGCGGCTTCTCCACCACGTCCACGCACCAGATCGCGGAGGCCGTGGGCATCCGCCAGGCGTCGCTGTACTACCACTTCCCCTCCAAGAACGACATCTTCCTCACCCTGCTCAAGGGCACGATCCAGCCGGCGTTGGACCTCGCCTCGGACTTGGCGGAGTCGGACGCGTCGCCGGCGCTGAAGCTGTGGGCGCTGTGCGCCGCCGAGACGCGCATCCTGCTGTCTTCCAATTGGAACATCGGTCGCCTCTACCAGCTGCCGACGCTGGAATCGGAGGAGTTCGAGGAGTACCACGAGGCGCGCGCGAAGCTCGAGGGCATCTACCGCGACCTCGCGGCGCAAATCGTCGGCGATGACGACCCCCGCATCGAGCTTCCGTTCCACATGACGCTCGCCGCGATTGAGATGCGCGACAACACCGGTGTGGCGCCCTACCCGCTTGTCGACGATGCCCTACCCGCCCCCTCAGTCATGATCGCCGATGCCGTGCTCGACGTGCTCCACGCCGAGCTCCCCTCCTGCCGCGGCGAGCGCACCCTGGAGCTGGTGGCGAAGGTGTCGGGGAACCCGGAGTAGCAGCGGGGCTTACGGCTGGCAGCGCGCCGCCGGCAGAAACTCGGTCCCCTCCCCCAACCGCTGCGCCATCGCGTTGAGCATCTGCTGCCCTGTGTCGTACGCGCCGTCTGCGGGAAACGCGGTGAATGCCACGGGCGCGTAGCTCCCGTCCCCGCGCGGCACAAGCCCGAACTGCCGCACCTGATACATGCCGGCTGTGTCCGGGCCCCACCCACCCTTGAACAGGGCCCCAAGCGTCCCCAGGCCGTAGGACTGGCCCGGGTCGACCTGCCCCATGAGCTGGAGCACCTGCCCGGCGCCAGCAATGCACGCGAGCGAGTCGGCGAGCTGCGCTTCATCGCTGACCGAGAGGGCGGTCTGGCCGAACGTGGAGAACTCCGGGCGAGTCTTCGCCGTATTTACGGGCACGGTAAGGCCGGACTCGCTGAGCACCGCATCCACCGCGTCGGCACCTGCGGTGGCGTAGAGCCGTTCCGCAGCGGCGTTGTCCGAGGCGGTGATGGCGGCGGCGACGTCGCCGGAGGCAGCGGGATCGGCGCGGAGCGCGGCGATCGCGATGGGCACCTTGATCGTCGACCACGCCGCGGTCGCCCCCTGCTCCCCTGAGGCCACTACTCCGTTCGGCCCGGAGACGGCGGCGCCGGCGGTTCCCCAGGCGGAGGCGGCCTGCACGGTGGCGTCGAGAAGCGACTGCGCGTCTGGGGTCGCTGCGCTGTGCTCAGTCGTGGACGGGGCAGGTGCGGGCGCGGGCGGAGGCGTGACGAACTCGGTGGACTTCACCACGACTGTCGGTGGTTCCTGCTGCGGCCCAGTCGGCACGGTACAGGACGACAAGACGCAGGCGGACGCGGCGAGCGCAACGCCGAGCCGGAGAGGGGCTACCAAATCCGGACCCTGGCGTTATTGCCGCCGGAGCAGTACACGGTGCTGCCGCCGCTGCACGACATGGTGTAGGTGTATCCCGTCCGCGGGCTGTACGCAGAGATCGTGACGTTCGTGCTGCCCGAACTGTTGTACGCGTCGACGAACTCGCTGTACACGTTCGCGGCAAACGGCCCGGTGGTCACCCCGGTATCGGCCGCGTAATGCGAGTACGTGTGACGCGAGGGCGCCGGTGCTGCCGGGGCGGGCTCCTCGGCCTGCTGCTGGGCGGGCGCCTCCTGCTGGAGCGTCTGGGTCTCCACATCCGTAATGGTCACCGGCTCACTCGAGCCGCTGAACGCCCCGGAACCAAACAGGTACGCAAGCACGCCCACTATCGCGGCGAGCAGGACCCCAATGATGGCGATGAGCCACGGGGTCCAGTTTCGGCGATTCTCCTCGTGGTACGGGTACTGCCCCTGGCCGTACGCCGGACCGTATTGCTGTGGTGGATATTGCTGCGGTGCGTATTGCTGCTGGGGCTGCTGCGGGTACTGGCCCGAGAACTGTACCGTCTCGGTGTCCGCGGCGGCCCACTGCTCCGTGCTGGGGTTCACGTCGCCTTGGCCGTACTTACTGCTCATTGTCGCGCCTTTCCCGAGGCGCGGGGGCGCGCCGAGGGTCATGTATGCAAATTGGGGGTTCTGGGAAATGATAAATCAACATCTGCCAAAATGTTGAAATTCACCGCGCATTTCCCTCACCGCAAGCTGGGTGCGCTACCGGCTCGTCGTCGGGCTGGTCTTGGTCGTCTTCGAGGCTTGTGACTTCTTCGTCTTGCTCGCCGTTGCAGTGCTTGTCGACGCCCCCATGCTCGCCTTCGACGACGCCACAGCCGAGGACTTCTTCGACGTCTTTGAGGCTTTCGGTGTCTTCGACGTCTTCGGCGCCGTCGTGCTCGTCGGCGCGGGAGCCGGCGCCACCCTCGTCGTCGTCACCTCCGTGACCTGCGTCGACGTCACGACCATGGTGCTGGTGACGCTCTCAGGTTGCTTCGCGCCCTGCGCGAGGCCACTCACCGAGGTGTAAAAGAGCGCCCCCATGATGAGCGCGGCCGCCCCGACCAAGCCGCCGACGAGCCAGGTACCGATCCTCCCGCGACGGTCGTCGTCCTGAGTCTCGTCCTGATATTCATCGACCTGCTGCGCGGGAAGGACCTGGGTAGGCGGGTCAACCTCCTGGTCACGCTCGTACTCGCGTTGTCGGTCGACCACGCACTACCGCCTTTCTTATTTCGGCCTGCAGAGTGTGCAGGTTTCACAAGAGGTTAGCAGCGCGCGGTGGGCAGGGTCCCGCGCATCCCGTCAAGGCCGCGTGCGAGTTCGCTGAGCATTTGGGTGCTCTCCGCGTAGCCGCCGTGGCTGAACGCGGTGATCGCCACGGCGACATCGCCGTTCGGGCCCGGGACCAGGCCGAACTGCCGGGCCACGTAGCCGTCCTCGTGCGTGTTCCAGCCGCCCTTGAAGCGGGCACCGCCAATCTGGCCAAGGCCCCAGCGCTGGTCCGGGGTGATCTGCCCCATGAGGTCCAGCACCGGCTCGTGGCCCGCGACGCAGCGCAGCCCGGAGGCAAACTGCGCCTGGCCGGAGGTGTTCCAGAGGGTATCCATCCCGTACGCCGCGGAGGTCGTCGTGGCGGAACCCGCCTGCTGGATCACCTTGACGGACTCGGCGCCAGGGACCTGGTTGTACATGCGGTAGGCGGCGTCGTTGTCGGAGACCGTGATGGCCAGGCGGGCGTCGTTGGCAAAGCCCGGGCTCTGGCGCAGGGCGGCGATGGCCAGCGGCACCTTCATGGTGGAAAACGCCGGGTAAGCGGCGTTGTCTCCGGCGGTGATCTGCGCGCCGTTGCCCGCGACCGAGACGGCGACGCGGCCGTTGTGGTGCCCCTCCACCGCGCGTACCAGCCCGTCAAGGGCCGCCTGGTGGTCAACGGCGGGCTGCGCGGCGGCGCCCGGCGCGTGGGACGGCTGCCCCGCCTGGCCGGGCTGCTTCGGCCGCAGCTGCGGCGGGACCTGTTGCTTGATGTTGTCGGGCAGGCCGTTGTAGGCCTGCACGTACGCATCGCCGATGACGGGGAGATCCTCCACCGCCGGCATCACCGGCAGGGAGATCCCCATGGCCATCAGCGCCGCGGTAATTTGCTTCGCCCACGGCTGCGAAGAAAGTTGCGAGGACACGAATCTGCGCTCCCTACGTCACGTTACTGCCGTTTATTTACGGCTGACCTTAAAAGTATACGTAGGATACCATTCTGTGCCCCGCAAATTAGTGAGCGAAGTGGCGAGTCCCCGTCAGGTACATCGTCACACCGGCCTCCTTGGCGGCGGCGATGACTTCCTCATCGCGGATGGAGCCACCCGGCTGCACCACAGCCTTCACGCCCGAGTCGGCGAGCAGCTGGAAACCGTCGGCGAAGGGGAAGAACGCGTCGGAGGCTGCCACGGCCCCGTTGGTGCGGTTCTTGCCCTCGTCCAGGGTGTTGGCGCGGTCGACGGCGAGCTTCGCCGAGTCGACGCGGTTGACCTGGCCCATGCCAATGCCTACCGACGCCCCCTGGGCCGCAATCAAGATCGCATTGGACTTCACGCAACGCACACTGCGCCAGGCAAACTCCAGGTCGGTCAGGGTCTGCTCGTCGGCGGCCTCGCCGGCGACCAGCTTCCAGTTCGAGGCGGCGTCCCCCTCAGCCTGGTAGGCGTCGCGGTCCTGCACCAGCCAGCCGCCGGAGATCTGCTTCCGCTCCTCGCCGGGCTGCTTCGGCTCGACCTGCAGGATGCGCAGGTTCTTCTTCTCCTGAAGCACCTCGATCGCCCCGTCCTCGTAGGACGGAGCCAGGATGACCTCGGTGAAGATCGGCTTGACCTGCTCCGCCATCTCGACGGTGACCTCGCGGTTCGCGGCGACGACGCCGCCGTACGCGGAGACCGGGTCGCAGGCGTGGGCCTTCGCGTGCGCGTCGGCAATAGAATCGTCCGACACCGCGACACCGCACGGGTTTGCGTGCTTAATGATGGCCACGCAGGGGCGCTCGTGGTCCCAGGCCGCGCGCCACGCGGCGTCGGCGTCCTGGTAGTTGTTGTAGCTCATCTCCTTACCACCGAACTGGGTGGCGTTGGCGATGCCCCAGCCCTCGTTGACCAGGCGGGCTGCCTGGTGCGGGTTCTCGCCGTAGCGCAGTGCGTCGCCCTCGGCAGCCCCCTCGGCGCCGAGCTGTTCGGCGAACCAGGAGGAAACGGCGGCGTCGTACTGCGCCGTGTGCGTGAACGCCTCGAGCGCGAGGCGCTTGCGGTCCTCCAACTCGAAGCCGTCGCCCTTCACAGCATCAATGACGTCCGCGTAGCGGGACGGGTTGGTCACGACGGCGACGGACGGGTGGTTCTTCGCGGCGGCGCGCACCATGGAGGGGCCGCCGATGTCGATCTGCTCCACGCAAGCGTCGAAATCCGCCCCGGAGGCGACGGTCTCCTCGAACGGGTACAGGTTCACCACGACGAGCTGGAACGGCTCGATGCCCAGCTCCTTGAGCTGCTCGGCGTGGGCGTCCTTGCGCAGGTCCGCCAGGATGCCGGAGTGCACGCGCGGGTGCAGGGTCTTGACGCGCCCCTCGAGCACCTCGGGGAACCCGGTGAGCTCGGCGACCTCGGTGACGTGCACGCCGGCGTCGGCAATGCGCTTGGCGGTCGAGCCGGTGGAGACGATCTCTACGCCGGCCTCGCCGAGCGCGCGGGCGAGATCCTCCACGCCAGTCTTGTCGTACACGCTGATCAGCGCGCGCTTAATCTGAATTCCCATTGAACAGTACCTTCCCGTCGGAGATGGTGGCGCCGCGCAGCAGACCCACAATCTGCTCGCGCTCCGCCTGCTTGATTCGTTCGTGCAGAGTGGACTTCGTGTCGCCCTCCTGGATGCGCACCGCGCGCTGAGCGATGATCTCGCCGGTATCCATCCCAGCATCCACGTAGTGGACGGTGCAGCCGGTCACCTTCACGCCGTACTCCAGCGCGTCCTCGACGGCGTGCGCGCCCGGAAACGCGGGGAGCAAGGAGGGGTGAGTGTTAATTGTGCGCCCTTCAAACTCATCCAGGAACGCGCTGCCCAAGATACGCATAAAGCCCGCGGAAACGACCACGTCAGGCTGTGCCTTGGCCACGGTCGCCGCGAGCTCTCTATCCCAGGCAGCGCGATCATCGCCGACTGGCACGACCGCGGTGCGCACACCGGCGTTCTTCGCACGCTCGATGCCGGGACATACTTGGTCCGCGACGACAAGATCGACGCGGTACGGGCTCTGGATGTCGTCCAAAATCGCCTTGAGCAGGCTGCCTGTGCCGGAAACCAGCACAGCAACGGACAATGATTGGCTACTCACGGGCCATAGCTTAGTCATCCTGCTTCGCACTGCGGAATACGGCAACCGCCCACACCAGCAGGCTCAGCACCGCGAGCCACCCGAGCAGGAGGACTCCCAGCTTCCACGCGGTGGGGCCGACGGTCCCGTAGGCGCCGGCCTCGCCGGAGGTGAGCACGCCGAGGACCAGACCGATCACGCCGCCCCAGACGCCCGTTGCGCCAGCCTGTGCCAGCGTCGGCCGGACTTTCCAGAGCGACGCCAGGATCACGCCGGCCGGGATCAGCATGCACACCGGCGCCCACGCAGGCACACTCTCCGGCACCGCGGCCAGCAGCGGCAGCGGCGGCAGCGCGACGTTGCCGGAGGCGAACAGCGAGGTGGACACCCCGGCGTAGTCGAAGGACCCGCCGAGCAGGACCGCCATCGACGTCACCGCAGCGTTGGGCAGGTAGAGCAGGCACAGCAGCGTCAGCCACAGCCCACCCGCGGCCCCGAGGTTGGGGTAGGCGGCGACCAGGTCGCCGACCCGCTGGTAGTGCAGCGCCAGCACGACCAAGGCAACGACGCCGCCGGCGAGTGCGAGGTTCCGGATGGCGTTGAGGGCGGTGAGCGCGGCGTCGATAAGCACTTCCGGCACCCCGCCTCGCTTGGCCAGCGCGCGCCACAGGACGGTCCGAAGGCCGAAGCAGAAGCCAATGAAGTGCAGCGCTGGCGGCAGGAACAGCGCCAACGCGGCGGGCGGGGCGCTGACCGGGTAGACCGCCGAGGCGTCCGACACCATGAACAGGGCGATGCCGGACAGCGTGAGCGGGATGAGGAGAGTGAGTACGAGCAGCACCCCCAGGTCGAGGATGCTCACCCGGTGGGCGGTCGCGGCGCGGACGCGAGCAGCCACGATGGCGATCGCGCCGAGCGCAGGCAGCAGCGGGACCGCACCGAGGGTCACGCCGTCGAACTCGAACGGGACGCCGTGGCCGACCAGCCACGTCTCGCCGATGGCCATCGGGAGGTACGAGAGTGGCCAACCACCGATCAGCAGCACCGCGAAGCACAGTGCGATCGCGCCGAGCCCGAGTACCGCGTTGGGGACCAGCACGAAGCCAAGGTAGTGGCGGATGCGCTCGCTCCACGTCTGCGGGACCGCATCCGCCTTGTCGGTGCGGCCTCGCAGCTGCTGCGTGCGACGAGTCCGGTTGCCTTGTCGCAGCCGTTTGCGCTTCTCGACGCCTCCACGCGGCCGGCGAGCCTGCCCGCGCCCGCCAGCATCACTGCGCTCACTCGGCTCACTCGTCGCACTTGCTTCACTGTATTCTCGCTGTTCACGCAAGGTAACGCGCGGGCGGCTCCGCTGCGGCCTCGAGGAGGGCCCTGTTTGGGGGCTTGAATTGGTGCTCATCGTCGTTAACTTTGCCACTGAATTGCCGCTGCCCGATGTCCAACACTCCCCCGCGTACCCACGCAGCGGCGGTAAAATACCCGGACGACTCCCAACAAAATGCAACGTCCTGGGCCCGCCCGGGCATGAGGCGCTACACGCTCGCGTGCGAGCGCATTTATGCAACGAATCAACAACCTGAAAACGATTAAGAAAATTTTAGAATCCAGCTTGCCATGCCGAGACCAATTCGTTACAGTGACCTCTCGTAGATAACAGGAAGGTTACGATCCGCTACCGGGAAGGTTGCGGAACGCAGACCAACGGAACGCTTCAAAGAGGGCACATGTACAACGCATCGAAGCAGGGCGGCAAGCACCGCAAGCAGACCCCGAACAAGGGTCGCGTCGCCATGGTCGCCGTCACCACCGGCGCAGTCTCCACCGCCGGCCTCTCCGGCGCCGCCGCCGCAACCCTGGCTGCAGACGGTCCGCAGACCTCCAACGTTGACATCGAGCTGGCTGCGGATACCAACCAGCTTGTTGATCACGCCGTCGCCACCGCCGACGCCCTCGCCTCCTCCCCGCAGGTGCTGGCCATCTCCGAGTACAAGCCGGTCACCAACCTGACCGACCAGCTGGACAAGGCCGTTGCACACTCCGACGAAGTAGCAAAGGCCGACGAGGCCGCCCGCGCACCGCAGACCGTCAAGCCAGCAGAGGGCGCATTCACCTCCCCGTTCAGCCCGCGTTGGGGCTCCTTCCACTACGGCGTGGACATCGCAAACTCCCCGGGCACCCCGATCCTCGCCGTCATGGACGGCACCGTGATCGACTCCGGCCCGGCCCAGGGCTACGGCAACTGGATCCGCCTGCGCCACGACGACGGCTCCGTCTCCGTCTACGGCCACATGCAGACGCTCAACGTGGCAGTCGGCGAGCGCGTCCACGCCGGCCAGAACATCGCCGGCATGGGCAGCATGGGCTTCTCCACCGGCTCGCACCTGCACTTTGAGATCCACCCGGACGGCACCACGCCCGTCGACCCGGCCGCTTGGCTGGCAGAGCGCGGCATCTCGCTCTAAGACCTTCCTTCCCCTCTTGACGCCCCGGTTTTCCCGGGGCGTTTTGCGTTGCTGCGGCGTTCGCTGGGATCACGGGCCCGGCTCGGTGTGCCGTTGGGGTGCGCTTTGGCCTGTTTGACGAGAACGCGATGACGAAGACGCGGAATTTCGTCGCACCCTCGTCATCCAGTCTTCGTCATGCAGGACGGGCCGTTTGGGGCGCGCCTTTTCCACCCCAGGCCAGGTCGGGCGTGGAGCATCCGCCCAGCTTCCAACCAAACCGACCCCCCATCCCCGGACTCCCCCTCAACTCGCGTCACTTTTGCAACAATTTTCACTCCAGTAACACCCGTGTTGACCTGCGCGGATGGCGAAAAATAACACAACCTTTCGACAAAAATGCACGTCAGAGCGTTGCTCACGGGGTGCCGGCGCGCTAAGTTTTAACGCGGTATACGCTCCCCTCAATGTAAAGGTTTGTCGCACATGCAACGTCGCCTGCTTGCCGCAGTCGCTGCCACGGCGCTTTCGCTCACCCTGCTGCCCGCCCCGGCATTCGCCGGCCCGGCCATCCAGATCAACGGCGCCCCGGTAGAAAACCAACAGGATGCGGTCAAGCACCTGGCCAAGGCCGCGGACACCATTTTGGAGTCCGGCGCCACCCTCACCGTCGGTGACTACAGCATTGTCTACGACCCACGCGCGCTCGGCCAAGAGATCAGCAGCCAGTTCACCCCCGACAACGGCGCAGGCGGAGTCACCATGCAGCGCGGCCGCACCGCGGACGGCCGCACCGTGGTCACGCCGGCCACCGGTACGTTCACCTCCGGCTTCGGCATGCGCTGGGGCACCATGCACCGCGGCATCGACATTGCCAACAGCCTGGGCAGCCCGATCTACGCCGTGATGGACGGCACCGTGATCAACGCCGGACCTGCGCAGGGCTTTGGCAACTGGGTCGTCATCCAGCACGACGGCGGCGAGGTGTCCGTGTACGGCCACATGTCGCAGTACAACGTGTCCGTTGGCCAGCGCGTCAAGGCTGGCGAGCAGATCGCTCAGATCGGCTCTGAGGGCCAGTCCACCGGCCCCCACCTCCACTTTGAGATCAAGCCCGACGGCGTGAACCAGGTCGACCCCGTCCCCTGGTTCGCCCAGCAGGGCATCCGGATCTCCTAAATCTTCTCCATCGGCAGCCCGCCGATGAGCATGAGCCGGACGGTGCCGGAGGAGCCGAAGTCCACCGTCACGGTCTCACGCACTCCCGCGCCGTCCACGGACTGGACGGTGCCGAGCCCGTACTTGGCGTGGTTGACCCGGTCGCCCGGCGCCAGGTTGAGGTTCTTGTGCACCTTCACCCCGCTGGAACCGGCCCCGCGACCCGAGCGCCGGCCCGAACCCGAGCGCCGGCCACCGCCGAGGGGCGCGGGCGAGCCCCAGGCGCCGGACGCGCCGGTTCCGCTCGGCTCAGTCCTGCGCCAGTCGATGAGGTCCTCCGGGACTTCCGCGAGGAAGCGGCTGGCGGGATTGGTCACCGGGTTCCCCCACGAGGAGCGCAGCATCGCGCGCGTGAGGTACAGCCGCTGCTTGGCGCGGGTGATGCCCACGTACGCCAGGCGGCGCTCCTCGGCCAGTTCGTCCGGGTCCCCCAGCGCGCGCAGGTGCGGGAACTGCCCGTCCTCCCAGCCGGTGACAAAGACGGTGGGAAACTCCAGGCCCTTCGCGGTGTGCAGTGTCATCATGGTGACCACGCCCTGCTCGTTGTCCGGCAGCTGGTCCGCGTCCGCCACAAGAGAAACCTTTTCCAGGAACGCCTGCAGCGATCCCGGCGCGGGCTCGCCCTCCACCATCACGGCGTCGAGCTCCTCGTCCGACATGTACGCGACCTGGTTGGCCGCCTCGGAGGAGAACTCGCGCGCGACGGAGACGAGCTCGTTGAGGTTGTCCAGGCGAGTCGCGTCCTGGGGGTCGTTCGACGCCTCCAGCTCCGCCTTGTACCCGGTCGCGTCCAAGATGCGGGAGACGAGCTGGCCCAGGTCCGGCATGCCCGTGACCTCGTTGCGCAGCTCCGGCATCTCCTTGCGCAGTCCGTCCATAAGCTCTACGAACCCGCTGATCGCGTTCTTGGCGCGAGCTTTGATCATGTCGACGTTCCCCGACGCGGCGTCGATAAGCGCCTGCCCGAAGCTCACCCCCTGGTTCTCCGCGTGGAGTGCCACCATGGCCTGGGCCTTGTCGCCGATCGCGCGCTTGGGCACGTTGACGATGCGGCGCAGGCTGACCGTGTCATCGGGGTTGTCCAGAACTTTCATGTAGGCGACGATGTCGCGGATCTCGCGGCGCTCGTAGAAGCGCGTGCCGCCGACCACCTTGTACGGGATGCCGGAGCGGATGAAGATGTCCTCGAGCGCGCGCGAGGCGTTGTTGGTGCGGTACATGACCGCCATGTCGGAGTACGGGACGCCGGAGTCTGACAGCTGGTCGATCTCCGAGGCGATAAAGCGGGCCTCGTCGTGCTCGTTGTCCGCGACGTAGCCGACGATCTTCTCGCCCGCGCCGTGGTCGGTCCACAGCTTCTTCGGCCGGCGCCCCTCGTTCTGCGCGATCACCGAGTTGGCCGCGTTCAAAATGTTCTGGGTGGAGCGGTAGTTCTGCTCCAACAGGATGGTGCGCGCGTTGGGGTAGTCGCGCTCGAACTCCTCGATGTTGCGGATCGTGGCACCGCGGAACGCGTAGATCGACTGGTCCGAGTCGCCCACCACCGCGAGCTCCGGGGCGTCCGCACCCGTGCCGACGAGCGTGTGGATGAGCTCGTACTGCGCGTGGTTCGTGTCCTGGTACTCGTCCACCAGCACGTGGCGGAAGCGGCGGCGGTAGTACTCCGTGACCTGCGGGTGCTCCTTGAGAATGCGCACGACCTCCCCCACCAGGTCGTCAAAGTCCAGGGCGTTGGACTGGCGCAGGCGGCGCTGGTACTCCGCAAAGACCTTGGCCACGGTGGTCTCGGACGGGTTGTGGGTGCGCTCCGCGTCCGCTAACGCGGTGTCCGGGTCCACGAGCTCGTTCTTGAGATTGGAGATGCCGTTGGCCAGGGTGCGCGCGGAGAACTTCTTCAGGTCCAGGTTGAAGTCCTTGGCAATCATGGACAGCAAGCGGCGGGAATCATCCGAGTCGTAGATGGTGAAGTTGGTGTTCAGCCCCGGCACGAGCTGCGCCTGCTGGCGCAGGATGCGCACGCAGACCGAGTGGAACGTGGCCACCCACATGCGCTCCGACTCCGGGCCGACCAACTGGGCGACGCGCTCCTTCATTTCCGCGGCCGCCTTATTAGTAAAGGTGATGGCGAGCACCTGCCACGGCGCGACCCCGCGCTGCTGCAACAGGTAAGCAATGCGGCGGGTCAGCACGGCGGTCTTGCCGGAGCCTGCGCCGGCGACGATGAGCAGCGGCGAGCCCTCGTGCTGCACAGCCGCCTGCTGTTGCGGATTGAGTCCCAGGGTCAGATCAGTCATGCGGTTCAGAGTACCCACCGCCCCAACATCGCCCCGAGCCCGTTCGAACACCCTGGATAAAACGGTCCATATCCGCAGGTGCCGTGGCATAATGTCCTGCCATGAGCGATTTTGACATCCGCATGCCCTCTGGCACCGATGACCCGCTGTCGGACGCGGAGATTCAGCAGTACCGCAAGGAGATTGACCGGCTGGACCGGGTGATCCTGGACGCGGTGAAGCGCCGCTCCGAGGTCTCCCGCGCCATCGGCAAGACGCGGATGGGATCCGGCGGCACGAAGCTCGTGCACACCCGCGAGGTGGCAATCATTAACCAGTTCCGCGACGAGCTGGGCGAGGAAGGCCCAACCCTGGCCAACATCCTGCTGCGCCTGGGCCGCGGGAAGCTGGGCTAGGCACTCGCACCGCACTTTTGGCTACCGTGGGGTGAGAACGATTCGCACTTCCTTGGGAGGAATAATGACCGACATCACGTCCACGTCTGCCTGGAAAAACCTGGAAAAGCTGCACGCCGAGAAGTCGCAGACCACGCTGCGCGATCTCTTCGCCGCGGACAGCAACCGCGCGACAAACCTCACCTTCGAGGCGGCAGGCCTGCACGTGGACATGTCGAAGCAGCTTATCGACGCCTCCGTGCTCGACGCCCTGACCGCCCTCGCAGAGGAAGCGGGCCTGCAGGACAAGATCGGCCAGATGTTTGACGGCGCCCACATCAACAACACCGAGGATCGCGCAGTGCTCCACACCGCGCTGCGCCTGCCGGCCGAGGCGGACCTGGAGGTCGACGGCCAGGACGTCGCCGCCGACGTCCACGAGGTCCTCGGCCGCATGCGCGACTTCGCCTCCGCCCTGCGCTCCGGCGAGTGGCTCGGCCACACCGGCCACACCATCAAGAAGGTCGTGAACATTGGCATCGGCGGCTCGGACCTGGGTCCCGCGATGGCGACCAAGGCGCTGCGCGCCTACGCCACCGCAGGTATCACCGCGGAGTTCGTGTCCAACGTCGACCCGGCAGACATGGCCGCGGTGCTGGACCGCTGCAACGCGGAGGAGACCCTATTCATCATCGCCTCCAAGACGTTCACCACGCAGGAGACGCTGACCAACGCGCACGCGGCGAAGCGCTGGCTGCTCGAGCAGTTCGACGGCGACGAGTCCGCGATTGCCAAGCACTTCGTCGCCGTATCCACGAACAAGGAGAAGGTCGCCGAATTTGGCATCGACACGACCAACATGTTCGGCTTCTGGGACTGGGTTGGCGGCCGCTACTCGGTCGACTCCGCAATCGGCCTGAGCCTCATGGCCGTGATCGGCCCGATGGACTTCATGCGCCTGCTCGAGGGCTTCCACGCCATGGACGAGCACTTCCGCACCACCGAGCTGTCCAAGAACGTCCCGGCGCTGATGGGCCTGCTCAACGTCTGGTACCGCAACTTCTACGACGTCCAGACTCACGCCGTGCTCCCCTACTCCGAGGACCTCTCCCGCTTCCCGGCGTACCTGCAGCAGCTGACCATGGAGTCCAACGGCAAGTCGGTCCGCCACGACGGCTCCCCGGTCACCTACGACACCGGCGAGATCTTCTGGGGCGAGCCGGGCACCAACGGCCAGCACGCCTTCTTCCAGCTCCTGCACCAGGGCACCACGATGGTGCCCGCGGACTTCATCGGTTTTGCCACGCCGAAGGAGGACTTCCCCACCGCCGACGGCACCGGCTCCATGCACGACCTGCTGATGGGCAACTTCTTCGCCCAAACCAAGGTGCTCGCGTTTGGCAAGGACCAGCAGACCATCGAGGCGGAGGGCGTGAGCAACGAGCTGGCCCCGCACAAGGTCATGCCGGGCAACCGCCCCACCACCACGATCCTGGCCGAGGAACTCAGCCCGTTTACCCTGGGCGCGCTCATCGCGCTCTACGAGCACATCGTGTTCACCGAGGGCGTCATCTGGGACATCAACTCCTTCGACCAGTGGGGCGTTGAGCTGGGCAAGCAGCAGGCCAACGACCTCGCAGCCGCCGTCGCGGGCAAGGAGGCACCGAACACCGGCGATGCCTCCACCGATGCACTGATTTCCTGGTACCGCAGCAAGAAGTAGGCACCCATGGGCGAGCAAATCTCCGCAGATTCCTACACCCCGCGCCAGCGCTCTGTGTACCGGAGGCGCCTGGAGGACGAGCTCGAGCTCTTCGACCGCCACCTGCAGGAGGCGGAGTTTGTCAGCCACGGCACGATCGGGCTGGAGCTGGAGCTCAACCTGGTGGACGCGGAGATGCGCCCGCACGCCAACAACCAGGCCGTGCTCGAGCGCCTCGGCGACGAGTTCCAGTCTGAAATCGGCGCCTACAACGTCGAGCTCAACCACCCGCCGCTGTCCATTGCGGGCGACGGCCTGACCACGCTCGAGGAGGGGCTCAGCCGGCGCCTCAAAGAGGTGTCCGAGGCCGCGGAGGCCGCCGGCTCCACCGTCGCGATGATCGGCACCCTGCCCACCATGACCTCGAAGTTCCTCAAAAACCCGGCGTGGATGACGCCGGAGAACCGCTACGCGGGGCTGAACAACTCCATCATGGATACCCGCGGTGAGCTCGTCCACCTCAACCTGTGGCGCGAGGAGCGCTACCGCCACAACTTCGAGGACATCGCCACCGAATCCACCTGCACGTCCATCCAGTTGCACCTGCAGGTTTCCCCCGCGCGCTTTGCCAACGCGTGGAACGCGTCCCAGGCGATCGCGGGCGTGCAGGCCGCGCTATCCGCGAACTCCCCGCTCTTTATGGGGCACCGGGTCTGGCACGAATCGCGCATCCCCGTGTTCCAGCAGTCCATCGATACGCGCACCCAGGAGCTGATTAACCAGGGCGTGCGCCCGCGTGTCTGGTTCGGCGAGCGCTGGATCACCAGCGTCTTCGACCTCTTCGAGGAGAACGTCCGGTACTTCTCCCCGCTGCTCCCGGAGGGCCGCATGCAGGCCGGCGCCCCGTTCATGAGGGGCGACAGCCCCGGGCTGCACTACCTCAACCTGCACAACGGCACGATCTGGCGCTGGAACCGCGCCATCTACGACCCGAACACGGAGCTCTCCCACATCCGCGTGGAAAACCGCCTCCTGCCCGCAGGCCCCACTGTCAAGGACATCATCGCGGACGCCGCCTTCTACTACGGCATGGTCAAGGCGCTCAGCGAGCAGACCCGCCCCGTCTGGTCGCGCCTCAGCTTCGAGGACGCCGAGCGCAACTTCCACGAGGGCGCGCGCCACGGGCTCACCGCGCAGATGACCTGGCCGACGCTGGGCAGTATTGACGTCACGGAGCTCGTCGCAAAGCACCTGCTGCCCCTCGCCCACGAGGGTTTGGAGCTTCTCGACGTCGCACCCCACCTCGCCGACGAATACCTCGGCATCATCGAGGGCCGAGCCCGCACGCGCCAAAACGGGGCGATGTGGCAGCTCAACGCGCTCAACTCCATCGCCCCGCAGTCGCGGCCGGCCACCAAGGAGCGCGGCGACGCGCTCGCCCGCGTGCTCAGGCAATACGTAGCAAACCAGCAGTCCGGCGCGCCTGTGCACACTTGGTCCTTGGAGGTCTCGTAGGGCACAATAAGCGTTTAGCTTCGGCCCAAATGGAATACAAGGAGTAGCCGTGCAAGGAATCATCGACTGGATCATCCACCTCATGGAGATCCTCGGCGGCCCGGGCGTTGGCATCGCCATCCTGCTAGAAAACCTCTTCCCGCCAATCCCATCTGAGGTGGTCCTCCCGCTCGGCGGCTTCACCGTGGCGCAGGGCTCCCTGTCCTTCGCCTCCGTGCTCATCTGGTCCATCGTCGGCTCCGTCGTCGGCGCGTACCTCCTCTACGGCATCGGCGCCTGGCTGGGTGCCGCCCGCCTGCGCAAGATCGCGGACTGGATGTGGCTGGTCAAAGCCTCCGACGTGGATGCGTCGCTGAAATTCTTTGACAAGTACGGCAGGACCTCCGTATTCATCGGCCGCCTCATCCCGGGCATCCGTTCCCTGATCTCCATCCCCGCCGGCCTGGACCGCATGAGCCTGCTCACGTTTGGTATCTGGACCACGCTCGGCTCCGCGATCTGGAACACCATCCTGGTCTCCCTCGGCTACGCGCTCGGCGACCGGTGGGAGGAGGTCACCGGGTACGTCGATGCGTATTCCAAGGTCATCTACGTCATTCTCATCCTGATCATCGTCGGCTTCCTCGCCTTCTTCATCCGCCGCGCCATGAAGGAGCGCAAGGAAGGCGCCCCCGCCCAGTAGCGGCTCACGGCGCGGGCTGGCACCGCGGGCACCACCAGATCACGCGCTCCAGGTCACCCTCGCCCCCGAGAAACCCCTTGGTAATGAGCGTGCCGCAGCGCCTGCACGGTTTCCGGTTCCGCCCAAACACGTAGCTCGTCTCGCCCGCACGCCTGATCCCGGTGGTCACGCGCACGGGCGAGTCTTTGTTTGCCCACATCAGCCGGCGCGCAAGGGCCACATGCTTTGCGACGTCCACGTCCCCCACCTTCAACGCCGGGTGGGTCCCCGCCAGAAAGTTGATCTCGGCGCGGTACTCGTTGCCGATCCCGGCGAGGTTGCGCTGATCCAACAGCGCCCGCCCGATCTCCATGTCCGGGTCCGCCTCGATGCGGCGGATCGCCTCGGCGGCGTCGAAGTCATCGGCGAGCAGGTCGGGGCCCAAATACCCCATCTCCTGGGGGTACTCGCGGGCCGGGAAGACCCGGACAAGTCCGAGCCAAAACCCGACGAGCTCGATGTCGGGGGCGGGGGCGTCGGCAAGCGAGAGCACGACGCGGGCGGCGTGGCCGGGCTTGCGCCACCGCTGGCCCGCCCGGTGGAAGGCCCAGGTGCCCTCCATCTTCAGGTGTGTGTGCAGGATCTGCGCCGTGTGGCCGGGCGCGCCGAACTGCATAAACAGGTGCTTGCCGTAGGGCCACACGCGCTCGCAGGTCATGCCGGTGAAGTCGACCGTGGCGTAGCGGGGCACGCGCAGGCTCGTGCGCGTGACCTCCCGGCCGGTCATCCACTGCAGACGTTTGGACAGCTGGTAGACGGAATCCCCTTCAGGCATGGTGCGATTCTAGGCCCCGGGGGCGCTAGTCGCGGGTTAGGTACGGAGTTGGTGCAGCGGGAAGGTGACAATCCCGTCGTCGAACGGAGTTGTGATGCCTGTGCCCGTGATCACCGCGCTAAACGTTGGAGGTCCGGATTCGTGATCTATCGAGGCGATCGCCTTTTTCAGCGAGGCTACGCCTCGCTCAACCCCACTGAACCCAGTTTTCACTTCGACAGCACCCCAGCGCCCATCAGGCAGTGTGAGCACCGCATCGATCTCGTTGCCGTTTGAGTCCCGGTAGTGGTAAATGGAACCTCCCATTGCTTCGATCATGACTGCGAGGTCGTGGATCACGGCCGATTCGAAGAGAAGGCCCACTGTCTCAGGATCCGCGGTCAATGAGGCGGATGTTGCTCCGAGTGCCGCAATGGCTAGCCCGGGATCGGCCAGATGATACTTGGGCGAGACACGCAACCTCGCTTTCGAGCGGAGCCGCGGGGCCCATGCGGAGACCGCCTCCACAACAAAGATCCGCTGCAGACTGTCGAGGAGTTTCGTCACCGTCGGTAGCGAGATTCCTGGACTTACCGTATCCAAATCCTTTCGCAGTGTGGAGACGGAAACTTCCACAGAAACGGACCTTGCGATTGCCGCAATCAGCCGCTCTGTAGCAAGTGGAGTGACGCGCAAGTCCGCCACGCGGTGCATGTCCGAACGCGCTGCCTCCGACAGGTATCCGTGTAACTGGGCCAACACGATCTGCTCATTTCCGGTTTGGAATCCCGGAAACCCCGGAGTGAGCAGATTTTGGATGACTTGGGTGTAGGAAATCTGACCAGCGTCGGGGGTGACCGGCTCCCCCTGTAGGAGTCCAGCCAGCGATACAACGGGGGCGTAATCTGCCTTCTCACACAGCGTGAGTGTGCGTTGCCGAAGCCGAAGAAATCGAGCCGCACCGGTATGTCGAGTAATGCTATCCGCAGGAACCGCTGAACCGGCTAAAATAAATTGTCCAGGTGCTGCTGCTAGGTCCACTTCTCGTCGGGCGAGATTAAACAGGTCGGGGGCAGCTTGCCACTCATCGAGGAGCCGCGGTCGAGGACCGTCTATCACCGCGGCCGGCGCGAGTTTCGCAATGTGGTTTGTCGCCGGGTCATCGATAAGCGCATACGACGCACAGTGGTGGAGCCCTGTCATCGTCTTCCCGCACCCGCGAGGTCCTTCAATAATCACTGCACCGCTCGCCTCGAGCAGAAACTCAAGCCGCTTATCGACGATTCTCGGGCGGTATCGACGGCCAGCCAGCTGTTGTGTATCCAAAACTCCCCCTGTTTTACATATTGCAGGATTTATACTTTATGTTTTGCAGACATCGTACTTGATGTTTTGCAGATTTTTGGCGCGCTAATCGTCGAAGCTGAGCCCCTCGGCGGGCCCGCGCGCCTCGTCCATCTCCCCCAGCGCCTCGGCCACGCTCCTGCCCCGCCGCTTCGGCGGCGCCGCAGCTTTCGCGCCAATCTTCACGCCCTTGTGCGTCACCCGCGCCCCGTAGTCGCGCAGGCCAAACGCTGGGCCACCATTGAGCTTCTCGACGCCCACGGGCTGCATCCGCCCGGCGCGCACCGCCTCATCCAACGCACCGATGACCAGCGGGAGCGGGTCGCCCACCCCCTCCGGGAAGCCGTCGAAGAATGTGGTCATGGTTTTGCCGCCGCGGGTGATGTGGGCGGCGAGGAGGCCGTCGATAAGCACGACGATGGCCCCTGCTGCCCTCGTCGGGCCCTGCACGGGCCACGGCAGGGCGGCGCCGTAAGGGTTGGCGGGGTCGGTGGCGGCGAGCACGTGGACGTGAGGCTCGCGGGTGCCGGACGGCCAGCCGATGATGTCGTCGGAGTCCGCGTGCCCGCGTAGCCGGTCGATGGTGGCCGGGGTGGAAAACTGCGATACGCCGAGGCCCTCGATGAGGTAGCCGCGCATCGCCTTGCCGGAGGATTCGAAGCCGGACAGCGTCTTGTAGGCCAGCGCGAAGCCGCCGAGGATGTCCTCGGCCACGACGGAGCCGCGGGTGACCACGCCGTAGCGGTCGAGCAGGCTCTCCCCCAGCGCGACGGAGCGGCGCGTGGCGTCGGTGTCCGCGCGGGGTGTCGCGGCCCAGCGCCCCACCATGTCCGGCGGCGTGGTGTTGGCGAAGGAGGTGCGCCCCGAGCGGATGCGGCTGCGCTGCGGGCGGCGCCGCGTGCGGTGCGCCGACTTGCCTTTGCCACCGGCGAGGCGGGCGCGGATGGGCGCGAAGGAGTCGGGTGAAACGCTGCCGGCCTCGACGAGGTCCCACATGGCCTCGCGCAGCTCCTCGGCAGTCGTGGTGCGCTCGGTGACGGGGCCTAGCAGGTCCGCGAACAGGTAGCCGCCGCCTCCGCGAATGCACTCCATCACCTGCGTCTGCGTGAGGCTGAGTTGTGGTTCATCCACCTGCGGCATGAGCTGCTCGGCGTAGTCGGCGGGCAGCAGCATGATCCACGGGTCGCGCGCGCCGGCCTTGCCCGCGCCGACGATGAGGATTTCCCTGCCCGCGGTGAGCTCGTCGAGCATTACCGGCGAGTAGTCGCCCACGCGCGAGGGCAGAATGTGCGACTCCCACGCGCTGGCAGGCAGGCGTACTCCGGCTAGTTGCTCGAGCACGGTGAACACGCCGTCCGCGCCGCGGAGTGCCGGACGCACGCCTGCTGGGGCCACGTTGTGCCAGGCCGGCAAGAAACGCCCGTAGGCGGACTGCGTCACCGGCTGGGTTTGCGCTCGGGTCACCGCCAGCGAGCGCGAGCGGATGATGCGCAAGACTTCGGCGGCGACGTATTCTTCCTCGTCCACGCCCTGCCGGTAGCGCCCCGGGATCACCTTGTCCTGGTCCACTAGCCGGGTCAGCGGCTCGTGCGCCGCGCCAACCGCGAGGCCAAACGCGTCGGCCAGGTCGCGCAGGGTGAACGGGCCGCGCGTGCGCACCCAGCGCCCGACCAGCTGCTGCAGCGCGTCCGGGATGGTGGCCACCTGTGCGGCAACCCCGGGCGGGACGGGGATGCCCAGGCCGTCGCGAAGCAGCGGGGCGTCAAGCGTTTGCGCGAGGTGCTCGCGCCCGCCGATGCGCACCCGCATCACCCGGCCGTGCAGGCTCTCCTCCAGCGTGGCCAGGGGGACGTCGGTGTAGTCAGCGAGCGCATCCACGGCGACTGGCCCCACCATCCGCAGGGTGTCGGCGAACTGCTCGCTGGTTTTCGCGCGCCCCAGGCGGCGGAGTTTCGCGTCGGTTTCGGCGATCACGTCGGCGTCGAGAAGCTCCCGCAGCTCCACGGTGCCCAAGAGCTTGGCCAACAGCGACGGGTCGAGCGAGAGGGCGGCGGCGCGCTTTTCGGCGAGCGGGGTGTCGCCCTCGTACATGAAGGCGCCGGTGTAGTTGAACAGCAGCGAGGAGGCGAACGGGCTCGGCTGGTCCGTGGTCACCTCCGCGATGCGGATGCGGCGCGTGGACAGCTCGCGCACGACCTCCTGGAGCGCGGGCAGGTCGTAGACGTCCTGGAGGCACTCGCGGACCGTTTCCAAGATGATGGGGAACGACGGGTAGTTGCGCGCGACGTCGAGCAGCTGCTCCGCGCGCTGGCGCTGCTGCCACAGCGGCGCGCGCTTGCCAGGGTTACGGCGCGGCAGGAGCAGGGCGCGGGCGGCGCACTCGCGGAAGCGGGCCGCGAACAGGGCGGAGTTACCGACCTGCTCGGTGACGATGTCGGCGATCTCGTCGGCGTCGAATTGGAAGAGCGACCCGTCCGGCTCCTTCTCCCCCTGCGGCAGGCGCAGCACAATGCCGTCGTCGCCCGCAACGGCTTGGGCGTCCATGCCGGTCTCCTGGGCGACGCGCCAGCCGGTGGCCAACGCCCACGCCGCGTTCACGCCCTTGCCAAAGGGGGTGTGCAAGACCACGCGCCAATCGCCCAGCTCGTCGGTGAAGCGCTCGAGCACCAGCGTCTGCTCATCCGGCAGCACGCCCGTGGCCTCTTCCTGTTCCTGCAGGTAGGCAACGAGGTTGGAGCGCGCGAACTCGTCGAGCGCCGGGTCGATGCCCTCGCCCGAGCGCGCCTGGCGGCGGAACTCGCCGAGCGCCTTGCCCAGCTCGTATGGGCGACCCAGGCCGTCGCCGTTCCAGAACGGGAGCCGGCCCGTGTGGCCGGGCGCGGGCGTGACCTGCACCTGGTCGCGGGTGATGTTCTCGATGCGCCAGCTCGACGCGCCGAGGGTAAACACGTCGCCCACGCGGGATTCGTAGACCATCTCCTCGTCCAGCTCGCCGACGCGGCGGGGCGCTTTGTCGTCCGAGCCGAGCAAGAACACGCCGAACATGCCACGGTCCGGGATCGTGCCAGCATTCGTCACCGCGACGCGCTGCGCGCCCGGCCGGGCCTTTAGCGTCGTGCCTTCCAGAATGGCGCGGGGCCGAAGCTCCGCGAAGTCAGTCGACGGGTACACACCGGTGACCAGGTCGATCACGGAATCGAACACCTCGCGCGCCAGGTCCCGGTAGGGCCAGGCGCGGCGCACGGTGTCGAACCACTCGTCCACGTCCAGGTCCTCGAAGGCGACGGCGGCGACCGTCTGCTGCGCGAGCACGTCCAGCGGGCTGCGCGGGGTGTGCAGCTCCTCGATCGCGCCCTCGCGCATTCGCGGGACCGTCACCGCAGTTTGTACCAGGTCAGAGCGGTGCTTGGGGTAGAAGCTGCCCTGCGAGACCGCGCCCACGGTGTGCCCGGCGCGGCCGACGCGCTGCAGCCCCGAGGCCACCGAGGGAGCCGACTCGACCTGGATCACCAGGTCCACCGCGCCCATGTCGATGCCCAGCTCCAGCGACGAGGTGGAAATCACCGCGCGCAGCGCACCCTCCTTGAGCATCGTCTCGGTCTGCAGCCGCTCGTCCTTGGACACGCTGCCGTGGTGGGCGCGCGCGATGACCTGCTCCGCGTGGCCCGCCGTGTCCACCGACTTCATCAGCTGCGCGGGCGGGCGCCGGGTCTGCGGCGAGAGCGCGTCCGGGTCGTGCTCCTTCGCCCACAGCTCGTTGAGCTGGCTGGTCAGCCGCTCCGCGGTGCGCCGGGAGTTGACGAAGACGATCGTGGAGCGGTGCGCCATCACCTCGTCGTACACGGCGCGCTCGATGTGTGGCCAGATGGATTTCGCGGCGCCCGGTGGTGGGGGCTCGGTGGCGTCGTCAAGCAAAAGCTTTTCGACGTCACCCTCAATCACGGCCTCCCCAATCGTGGAAGCATCCTCCGGCACCGGCAGGTCCGACATGTCCTCGACGGGGACGTGAACGTCCAGCTGCCAGCGCTTCTCCGCGGGCGGATTGATGATGGTGGTCTTGTCGCCCAGGAAGTTCGCCACCGCCTCCAGCGGGCGCACCGTGGCGGACAGGCCGATGCGCTGGAAGTTCCCCGCGAGGCGGCGCAGGCGCTCGAGCGAGAGCGTGAGGTGCACGCCGCGCTTCGTGCCGGCCAGCGCGTGGATCTCGTCCACAATTACGGTGTCGACCGTTTTCAGGATGCCCGCCGCCTTGGAGGTGAGCATGAGGTAGAGCGACTCCGGCGTGGTGATGAGAATGTCAGGCGGCTTTCGCAGCTGCCGGTTACGCTCCGCCTGCGGGGTGTCGCCGGAGCGCACGCCGACGGAGATGTCCGGCATATCGCGCCCCATCCGCTGCGCGACGCGCGCGATCCCGCCAAGCGGCGCGCGCAGGTTGTTTTCCACGTCCACGCCCAGCGCTTTCAACGGGGAGATGTAGAGGACGCGGACGCCACCGTGGGTGGAGGACTGCGCGCCGTCGATAGGCAGGGCCTGCTGGCCAGCACGCTCGACCAGCGAGTTCAGCGACCAGAGGAAGGCCGCGAGCGTTTTACCCGAGCCGGTGGGCGCGACCACCAGGGCGTTCTCCCCGTCCGCGATGGCGCGCCACGCCCCCTGCTGGACAGGGGTCGGTTCCGCGAAGACCTCCGAAAACCAGGTGGCCACCTGGGGGTGGAAGCGGTTGAGGATCTCCGTGCTCATGGCTGCAAGGATAACGGGCCGTCAACTGCGGTAGTGTTTGAACTATGACTGCGCAGTATTCAGACTCCCGGCTGACCAACCTGATTGCCCAAGGCACCGGCGAGATCCTCAAGGGGATCCGCGGCGTCGGCTTGCTGCGAGGGCGCGAACTCGGCGAGGCGGGCGATGACCTGGCCCAGAACTGGATCGCCCGCGTGCTGGAGCAGCACCGCCCGGGCGACGCATTCTTGTCCGAGGAGGCGGCGGACGACCAGACGCGCCTGAGCAATAAGCGCGTGTGGATCGTGGACCCGCTCGACGGCACCAAGGAGTTCGCCACCGGGCGCCAGGACTGGGCTGTGCACATCGCGCTCGTGGAAGATGGCGTGCCCACCCACGCCGCGGTCGGCCTGCCGGACCTGGGCGTGGTGTTCAAGTCCTCGGACGTGCGCCACGTCGCCGGCCCCTTTGCCAAGAAGATTGCAATCTCCCGCAACCGCCCGCCGGCCGTGGCGGAGGCAGTGGCGGACGCGCTCGGGTTTGAAACTGCGAAGGTGGGCTCCGCCGGCGCGAAGGCGATGCACGTCCTGCTCGGTGATTATGACGCCTACGTGCACGCCGGCGGCCAGTACGAGTGGGACCAGGCCGCGCCGGTAGGCGTATCCCTGGCCGCGGGCCTGCACTGCTCCCGCCTCGACGGCTCCCCGCTGCGCTTTAACAACAAGGACACCTACGTGCCCGACGTGCTGATCTGCCGCCCGGAGATCGCGGACGACATCCTCGCCGCCTGCGCCAAGTACCACGACGAGCACGGCAGCTACGAGGGGGTCGCAACGAAGTGACGGTCCCCACCCCGTACGAGGACCTGCTGCGCGAGATCTCCGAACACGGCAAGGCGAAGGGTGACCGCACCGGCACCGGCACGGTGAGCTTGTTCGGCCGCCAGCTGCGCTACGACTTGGCCGACTCCTTTCCGCTGCTGACCACGAAGAAGGTCTTCTTCAAGGGGGTCGTCGGCGAGCTGCTCTGGTTCCTGCGCGGCGAGTCCAACATCGCCTGGCTCAAAGACAACGGCATCCGCATCTGGAACGAGTGGGCCGACGAGGACGGCGAGCTCGGCCCGGTCTACGGCGTGCAGTGGCGCTCCTGGCCCACACCCGACGGGACACACGTGGACCAGATCGCGGAGGCGCTGCGGACGCTGAAAGAGAACCCGGATTCGCGCCGCAACATCGTCTCCGCCTGGAACGTCGCCGAGCTGGACAAGATGGCGCTACTGCCCTGCCACCTGCTCTTCCAGCTTTACGTGGTGGACGGGACGCTGAGCATGCAAGTCTACCAGCGCTCGGCCGACATGTTCCTCGGCGTGCCCTTCAACATCGCCTCCTACGCGCTGCTCACGCACATGTTCGCCCAGCAGGCAGATCTCAAGGTTGGCGAGCTCATCTGGACCGGCGGCGACTGCCACATCTACAACGACCACGTCGAGCAGGTGCGCGAGCAGCTCTCCCGCGAGCCGCGCCCGTACCCGCAGCTCAAGCTGCGCAAGGCGGAGTCGCTCTTTGACTACGGCTTCGACGACATCGAGGTGGAGGGCTACGACCCGCACCCGACGATCAAGGCGCAGGTGTCCGTCTAGTGCTGGGCGCAATCTGGGCGCAATCGCTCGACGGCGTCATCGGCGACGGCACCGGCATGCCCTGGGACGTGCCGGAGGACCTCAAATTCTTCAAAGAGGTGACGATGGGCCACCCAGTCATCATGGGCCGCAAGACCTGGGAGTCGTTGCCGAAGAAACCGCTGCCGGGCCGCCCGAACCATGTGCTCAGCTCGCGCGAACCGGGCGCGTGGTCGGACGGGGCGTTCGTGTCTCCCGACCTTCCCGACCTGAAGACGGACGCGTGGATCATCGGCGGTGGCCAGATCTACGAAGCCACGCTCGACGAGGTCGACGTCGTTGCGCTCACGCTTATCGACGTCCGCGTGGCCGATTCCCTCCCCCAACCGGTCTATGCACCCCGCCTCGGCGCCGAATTTGCGCTCGTGCGCGACGGCGAGTGGAATATTTCCCGAACTGGCACCCGCTTTAAGCACCAACGATTTGAAAGGACCGACTCGTAGCATGACTGCGACCCCCGAAACCAACGCTCACGTGACCGTCTTCGCCACCAGCTGGTGCCCGTTCTGCGCGAAGCTGCGCCAGAACCTGGACCGCACCGAGACGCCCTACGACGTGGTAGACGTCGAGGCCGCCGGCAACGAGGACGCGGCCGCATGGGTGGAGTCCGTCAACGACGGCAACCGCGTAGTGCCGACCGTGCTCTACTCCGACGGCACCCACGCAACGAACCCGCCCGCATCCGCGGTGCGCGAAAAGCAGGCCGAGCTCGCCGGCGCGTAGCTGATTTTCGGTGCCGCGCGCGGGTGCGGTACGCTCGCACCTATGCCCTAGTAGCTCAGTGGATAGAGCACGGCTCTCCTAAAGCCGGTGTCGGAGGTTCGATTCCTCTCTGGGGCGCTTTTGTCCTCAGTCGCGACATAGTTGACAACTCAGTCGCGACATGGTGGACAAACCGGTGCCTCGGTTTTTATTTTTCCGAGGCACCGGTTTTGTGTTTTAGGTCAGTGGGGGTTGGCCTTTTCGCCAGTATGGTTTTTGGTAGTTGCGGGATGTGTCGATGTAGTGCTCGGCGATGATTTCGCCGGTGTCTTTTAACCCCCCTCACGTTGTACAAAGCCCTAGGTGTACTGACCTCAGGGCTACAAGCCTTGCAGCGCGCCTTGGCTGCCTATGCATGAGAACGAAACTCCTGGAGCGTCCAGGAAAGACGCGCTCCGGAGCGTTCCTCGCCGAGACAGACCCGTACAGTGTCATTAGTTCGCCGGTGGTTTGCCCCAGTCAGGGCGCTTGGTCAGGTGCCACGACCCGCACGAGGGGCATTCGTAGATCCGCAGCGGCCCTGCCCGTCGCGACCATTTCAGTGCTACATGCACGGCGTCATCATAGTGCTCGTATTCGCGTTTACCAGTTTCGGAGCACAGTACGCGTTCGACTGGCGGCTTCTTCGACCTCCTCCGATGGTGCTTCATCACACAATGATTCTAAACTTCAGGTGTAACTGGCTCCTGTAGGTGACTGATGATGGTGGCAGCAACTACGAGCGCTGCGGCACCGAAGACTCCACCGGCGACCGCGACGGCTCTGCGGAAGCCTGTGAGGAACGCTCCACTGGCGACCATTTCGCCGAGGACTGCGACGCCGACGACGCTGCCGGTCTGGCGGGCGGCATTGATGACTCCTCCTGCGATGCCGACATGTTCCGGCGGGGCCGAGGCCACTGCGGCCGAGGTCGCGGCCGGCATCGCGAAGGCCATCCCGAATCCAGCCGTGAAGGTCAACACCGCGACCACCACGTAAGGGGTTTCTGCGGTGAGCAGCACGAGGCTGCTGAAGCCGATCGTGCCGACTACCAGGCCGGTGAGCATGGTGGGGAACGCGCCCCACCGGGCGACGGCACGGCCGCCCAGCGGTGACGCGACCACGGCGCTGCACGCCTGTGGTGCCAGCGCGAGGCCTGCCAGCCACGGCTCGTATCCCAGGTACTGCTGGAAGAAGAGGGAGAGCACGAAGAGTTGTCCGAAGAAGCTGAAGTTGAGCGCGAGCCCTACCATTGCGGCCACGGAGAACCGGGCACGAGTGAACAAGGCCATCGGCAGCATCGGGTCCGGGTGTCGTCGCTCTGCGATGATGAACAGGGCGAGGAAGACGCCCCCGGCGATCAGCACGGCTACCTGCCAGGGTGACCATCCGTGTTCGCCTGCGGTGATGACTGTATAGGTTACTGCCACCAGCGTGAGCACGGAGAGCACCTGTCCGGGTAGGTCCACCCGTCTCGCGCGACTGCCCGTGAGCACGGGAATTGCCCACAAGGTGAGCAGACAGCCGATCGCGACGATGGGGAGGTTGACCCAGAACACCGCCCGCCACCCGATCGCCGACACCAGCGCTCCGCCCAGGACCGGTCCGATCGCGGCGGCAACACCTCCTGCGCCGCCCCACAGCCCGATGGCGCGTGCTCGTTCCTTCGGATCGTCGTACACAGCCGACAGCAATGCCAGAGAGCCCGGCACGATCGCTGCCGCGCCCACGCCCTGGACGGCGCGACCAGCGACGAGGAACCCGCCTGTGGGAGCGAGGGCGCACACGGCCGAGAGCACAGCAAAGACCACCAGGCCAGCGAGGTAGACCCTGCGGGCCCCAAGACGGTCGCATGCGGCCCCAGCTGTGAGAAGGAACGCGGCGAACACGAGGGTGTAAGCGTCGACGACCCACTGCAGTGAGCCCACCGTCATGTCGAGGTCAGTGCCGATCTCGGCGAGGGCGACATTGACGATGGTCGTATCGAGCATGACGATGAAGAAACCAAGGAGGGTCGCGACCAGCGCCGTGCGCCGATGCGCGGTCATACGCGAGACTCCAGCGAAGCCTCGGCGGGCGGGTGGCCGAAGTAGGTGCGCTTGCTCAGGTCTTGATCCCAGGTCCGGTAGGACCGGTCCAGCAGTGTCGGCAGCACCAGATCGAACAGGCGCCAGGACGCGGCGAAGTGCATGTCCCGGATCTCGGCCTTGTTGCGGCCGATCGTGTCTCGCCCGGCGCCGTACTGGCGTTGCACGTTAGTCAGGTCGAAGTGGTCGGGATCGGCCAGTTTCAGGTTGAGTGCGCCCATGCGCACCAGGCGGGCGGCTGCGGCACCGCCGATGCCCCCGGTGCCGACGATGCCGATCACGGCATCGCGCAACCGTGCTTGGCGTTCACGCTGTTCCTCGGTGGTGTCGCCGAGCCAACCCAGGTTGCGGTCAACGCGTTCCCAGTAGAAGTCCTCATCGTAGTGCCCGCGTAGCCGTTGGCGGTCCCCGTTCATCGCGATCGCTCCCTTCGTCTCCTGATGCAATGAATCTGGTGAGTTCAGGCTACGCCTGCGATTGTTCGGTCGTCACCGAACAGTTCCGGGTGCACACTGGAGGCATGGTTGCGCGCGTGTTTCCTGAAGCGGTCCCGGATATCTCGACAGTCGCGTCGGCTCTGGCTGACTCGTCGCGGGCGGCCATGTGTGCTGCGCTCATGGACGGGCGGGCCTGGACGGTTGGTGAACTGGGCAGGTACGCGGGCCTGGCCCGGTCGACGGCGAGCGAGCATGTTGACGTGCTCGTCACCCGCGGTCTCGTCCACGACATTCGGCAGGGCCGGCACCGCTACATTCGCCTGGCCGGGGAAGACATCGCACGAGTGGTCGAGAGCCTTGGCGTGGTCGCCCGCTCGCCCCTGCCCACTCCTCACAGCCTCAGCGCGTCACGGGCGAATGCGAACCTACGTGAAGGCCGCACCTGTTATCAGCACCTCGCCGGTAAGCTCGGGGTGCGCCTGGCTGAACAACTGGAAGAGCACGAGTTCATCGACTCGCACTGTCAGGTCACTAATCAAGGTCATCGCTTGTTCATACAGTGGGGTGTGCCCCCGAAGATGCTCGACACGGGCAGGTCGTGCATGGACTCCACCGAACGCCGCTTCCACCTCGCCGGCCCTCTCGGCACGGGAATCTGCAAGACTCTGCTGGATAAGGAATGGCTTTCCCGCAGGGGTCGTACCCGGGCCGTGCGTCTCACTCCCGCCGGGCGGGCAGCGCTCAACGACGCGGGGATCTCCCTCAATTAGCCGTCCCTGAGGGCTTCAGTCGTTCTTTGGCACCGGCGTGACCTTTCGGACGATCGAAAGCCGGTGTCGGAGGTTCGATTCCTCTCTGGGGCGCAAAATCCCCCGATGACCTGCATAAATAGGTCAACGGGGGTTGCTTCTTACCCGCGGACGTTGCTGCCTATCACCGTCGGCAGGACCAGCGGCGACTCACCGAGCAGCGCTTCCAGGTTGCCGTCGCGCTCGACCGCGCTCGTCACCGCCTTCACCTTGGCGTTCGGCTTCCCTTTCTTGTCGGCGCCGCGGGCCGCACCCATGGGCCCGGCAGCCATCGCGCCGCCGCGGCTCCCCGCCGCGTTACCGCCGGTGCCGCCCGCTGCGCCCTGCGCGAGACCCGGTGCTCCATTCCCGCCCGCGCCAGGCATGCCGTTGCCAGCTCCGGACAGCGGGCGACCCGCCATCCCGGCCCCTGCGCCCAGTGCGCCGCCGACGCCCGCTCCGGCCGCCCCGGCGCCAATAGCGCCCGCCGCCGACGCCGCGGAGCCCCCAACCTCGCGCGCAGCATGACGACCGCCGCCGACGCGCCCCGGGCCGCGACCTCGTGTACCCGCGCCCATCGGCCCGGCGGCTGCGCCACCAGCACCCGAGCTGGCACCGCCGCCCGCGGCGATGGTTTGGCCGGGCGCGAACCCGCCGGCAGCGCCAGCGCCCGCTCCAGCACCGGCGCCTGCCGGGCCTGGCATCGCGGCGCCGCCGAGGGGCGCGCCGCCGGCCGGGACTGCCCCGCCACCGAATGCGCCGCCGGGCTGCGGGGCAATCTGCCCGAGCCCCGCGGAGGCGGCCTGCGTTGCGGCGGATCCGCCCGGTGCCTTCGCGGCCACCTGCTCAAGGACCTCCGGGTTTGGCATCCCGTACTCGGCCACGACGTGTGCTGGCGTTGCTGCGTTCCCGAGCGCGGAGAGGCCGGCGGCGGAGAAGGCGTCGCGAAGCGTGCGCGGCAACGGCGAATCCTCGAATGCGGCAGCCGCCGCCTCCGGCATGTCCGGCACCGCAAACCCGTTGCCCGGGATAGATCCGAGGTCAGGCAGCAGACGGTCAAAGACCGGGACCACCGGCTGCAGCGACGCAGTCAGCCGCGGCGGGAATACGCCCAGGTAGGAGCGCTCAAACGCGAGCCGCGACGGGCCCGGCAACCCCGCGTACACGGACATCGCGCCGTGTGCCATGAGCTGCTCCGCGCCCGCGACCTGCGCGAGCCCTGCCGCGTGTCCCTGCATCGCGACGGACCTGGCGACGTATTCTTGGCCGACGCGAGCGACGTCGCCAAGCTTATCGACGGCACGCGCCACAAACTCAGTATCCGCCGAATCAGCGAGCATCGCGGCGACCCCAGGCAGCTGCGCGATCACCGACTGGATCAGCGCCGCGTTCTGGCCCCAAAACGCGGCCGCCGCGGTGGCCTGCGCAACCTGCGTGGTCATCAGCTGCCCATGGAGCACGGGTAACGACGCCTGCGCCCCAGCCGTCGGCCGTGGATTAGAAAAGTTCTTGGCGTTGTCATAGTGCGACATCGCCTGCGTCATCAGCCCAGACACGGCTCCCGCGCCGCCGGAGCGCTCCACCACGCCGATCGAGCCGAGAATCCCCGCGACGGAGTTGTCCGCCCGCGACGTGTTCTCGGTGCTCACGCGGAGCACGTCTGCAATCGTCTGCAGCCACTCCCCCAGCACGCGGTTCGCCTCGGGCGCCGATGTCGACGACACCCGCGAGTGCGTCCGCCCCGCGCCGTCCAAGCCGGAGACCGGCGAGAAGGCGGCCATTAGACTTGATCCGGTTAGAAGCCTCGACTCAGCGAGTCGATCTGCCAAATTGTTTAGCGTCCCCACCGCAGAGTTAACAGATTCCACATCAAGATTAATCAAATTCCCCACAATTTCCCCCTATTTATTTCCAGCTGGATCCCCACCAGCTGCCTCTAAAATACGGAACCAACGCCGGTTTCGCCACCTCTTCTAAGGACTGAGCGACAAATATAGTTTCTCGAGCGACTCCAGCGCTTTGCTACACGGGTCCAATTGCTTGTGGGCCGAACCTCTAATCGAGTACGCAACGGTCAATCCACCACGAACAGTATCTACCTGAGCGTAACAATCCCTTCCACCACTGATTTCCGAGAAATGCACAAAAGCACCAGGTATCTCAGAGTTCTCAATTTCCTGAATCGACCTGGCCCCCTCACGTTCAAGCCAACTACGGCTTGAAGCATTGGCAAGAATCACTTTGGACGTACCAGGCAATTCAGATTCAACGCTGCATCCCGTTGAGCCATTCTCTGCTTTTGTGCCACGCGCTGGGCCGATATTCCTCGTAATCCCCGCCGCAGCAAATTCCTCTTCGGAGATCTCGGTGCAAGGATCGAAGAGGTCGTCGCCAAGCGTTTGCGGATCAAAGTCCCCGAGTTCGAGAGTCCCACTTTCGAAATGGAATGCCGGAACCTCGGTAGTCTCCGGACTTGACGCTACTTCAGCCTCGGCGTGCTGCTCGAGCGCCGCGTTCTGGTCGCCACACCCCGCGAGAAGCGTCGCCACCAGTACCGCGCCAAGCACGATCTTCTTATTCTTCCCCATCAATCCCCCATCTTGATCTGCTTTCAGGCGTCTCCATTATGGCCGACTTCTGTGACGTACGCTACGCAAAACGGTTGCGATCGGCGTTGCGCTCTGCGGCCGCAGAGTGACATGTTCCATAAAACGGACCTACGCAAGGCCCAACTGGCAACAACCACCGCACCAGTTACAAAGACGGTCAAGTCCCGTGGAGTGGTGTAGCCGTCTAACTTTCGGCTCGGTTTGAAGTTCAGGGTTGGGTTAGGCGGCTAGCTGGTGTTCGTCACCATGGTTGTCTCCTGTGCGGTGCATGCGGTGTTTGGTGTGTTCGAGTGCGGATAGGGACATGGAGCGTTTTTGCTGGGTCGTCCGTACAAGCGCACAAAAGCGAGCAACAACAGCAGAATCAAGATCACACTTCGACCGCGCACAATCACCTAACCGTTAGTGCTTCCGTTCTTCACCGGCGAGCGTTCCACGGGCTGGGCCGCCACCGCGCAGGCGCAGCTCTTGGGCGTCACTGCGGCAACCACACCAGCCGACCTGTGGCGGGGTGTGTTTGAAGGCATCGCAATGTCGTATCTGCGCGTCTACGAGCAGCTCAAGGAGGCAGGCGCGCTCCCCGAGCGCGTCGTGGCCTCCGGTCGTGTCACGGCCGACCACCCGACATGGCTGTCGGTGCTCGCAGATGCGCTCGGCTGCGAGGTCGTTCCCCTGGAGATGAAGCGCGCCACTCTACGTGGCACCGTGCTCATCGCGCTGGACGTCGTCGCCCCCGAGGTGCGGCGGGCAACCCCGCCGTTCGGGCAAGGCCACCGCAGCGTCAATGCACACCGCGAGTACTTCAGGGAGCTCCGCGACCGCTTCGAAGCGGCGCATCGCGCGCTTGTCGTGAAGTAGCTTTAAAATCAGTCTGATTGTCCCAGTACTGATCTCACAAGGGAGCTCCGTTGGCACGCCACGCAACCCAGTCCTCACCGTCTCCGCTGCGCACGGCGCGCGGCGTGCTCGCAGCGTTCCTCGCGATTGCGGGCGTCGTCACCGTAGCCGGGCTCGCACTACTGTGGCCGGGCGGCAAGCACCCGGAGGTCCTGCCCGGGTTTGAGCAGACACAGACGTCGACGGCTGAAACTGTGAAGGCCACCGTCATTGAACATTCGGTGGCTCCCTGTGGTGGCGTCGCAACGCCAAACCACCCTGAGTGCGACTTCCTACGCGTCGAGCTCGAATCCGGGGGAACCACAACCATCGAGGCTGCCCAGCAGCCGGGCACCCCAGAGCTTTCGGTCGGCGACCGCGTAGTGCTCTCAGTGCACCACAACCCTAAGACTTCGTATTCTTTCCTCGACATGGACCGCTCGGTGCCGCTCGGCCTGTGGCTCGCGCTCACGCTGCTGGTGGTGGTTGCCGTTGGGGCGTGGCGCGGCTTGCGCGCAATCTTCGGTCTGCTGTGCACCTTACTTGTCATCTTCGGCTTCCTAGTCCCCGGGCTTCTGCTCGGCTACAGCCCCGTGGGGCTTTCCCTGGTGACGGGTGCCGCGGTGCTGTTCCCTGTCTTTTTTGTTGTGCACGGCAGGAATTGGAAGTCCGCGTCGGCCCTGGCCGGCACCCTGACGGCGCTGGGGCTTGCGGCGCTCGCGGCACACCTCGCCATCGACACGACGCAGCTTCGCGGGCTTGCCGACGAAAACAACCTCCTCATTCACATGTACCTCCCCCAGGTGCAAGTGCCAGGGATCATGCTCGCCGGATTCATCATCGGCGCGCTCGGCGTGCTCAACGACGTCACCATTGCACAGGCCTCGACGGTGCAGGAGCTGTACGAAACTTCGCCCGATGCGCGGCCCCGCGCCGTGTTCGCCTCCGCAATGAAGGTCGGCCACGATCACATCGCCTCGATGGTCTATACCCTGGTGCTGGCATACATGGGCGCTGCCCTCCCGCTGTCGATGCTGCTCCAGGTCGCCGATCGTCCCCTCACGCAGGTGCTCACCTCCGACGTGGTGGCCACCGAGATCATGCGCTCGAGTATCGGCGCGATCGCATCAGTCCTGGCGGTGCCGATCACCACGGCGATTGCGGCATGGACGATCCGCGCTCCCCAACCCACACCGTAATGTTGCTAGAGTCACGATTGTGACTACTTTCAATCGACGCCGCCTCCTTCAAACCACCGCACTCGCAGTCGCGGGCGCAACCCTTGGCTCCACCGTGCAAGCCCACGCACAGTCCCGCATCCTCGGCACCGTGATCGACTACTCAGCGGGCGTCCCGTCCGGCGCAGCCGTCAAGGCCGCCGGGCACATGGGCGCGGTCCGGTACGTCTCCCAGCCCCGCCCCGGCGCGGAATGGATGAAGGGCAAGCCGGTCACCATCGGCGAGACCCAGGACTTCGCCGCCAACGGGCTGGCTACCGCGTCGGTCTACCAGTTCGGGCGGGCGGAGACTGCTGATTGGAAGGAGGGGGCGGCTGGCGTCGCTAAGCATGCCCCGCAGGCGATCCGCCTCCACCAGGCTGCGGGCGGACCGAACGGCCGGCCGGTCTACATCGCGATTGATGACAACCCCACTCGCGACCAGTACGTCAACCAGATCCGCCCCTACCTGCAGGCATTCCAGCTCGCGCTGAAGGCGGCGGGGCTACTCACCGGCGTGTACGGCAACTACAACGTGATCCAGTGGTGCGTCGAGGACCGCATCGGTTCGTTCTTCTGGCAGCACGACTGGGGCTCCAACGGCCGAATCCACCCCAGCGCCAACATCCACCAGAAGGCTGGGTTCGTCGGCACGGTGGGCGGCGTGCAGGTGGACATCAACAACGTGTACGCCTCCGACTGGGGCCAGTGGACCCCGGGGCGCGCAAACCCGCTGCCCATCCCGGACATCAACGCGCTGGTCCAGGGGTCGAGCCAGCTCTCGTCGCAGGTGGATTGGCGGCGTTTCCTGCCGTAGGCGGGGGCGTCGATAGGCGAAACCGCGCTAGGGTAAGTCCCAGGTACACCAGCACTCGGGAGAATCATGACAGCGTTGCGCGAAGGACAGATCCAGCGTTCCTACATCGTGGCTGACCGCGGGGAGCGGCCCATCACCCGCGGGTGGTTCCACCTCGTTGCGGCGGCGCTGTCCGCGCTGTCGTCGGCGGTGCTCATCACGTTTGCGTGGATGACACTGCACTGGTACGAAGCGCTCGGCGTCACCCTCTACGGCGCAGGCGTCGTGCTCCTCTTCGGCGTCTCCTCCGCGTACCACCTGGTGCCCTGGCGGACCACGAAGGCCGTGCAGTGGTGGCGGCGGGCGGATCACGCGACGATCTCCATCTTCATCGCCGCGACGTACACACCACTGTGCCTCATCGTCTTCGCGCCGAAGACCGCAGCAATCATGCTCACCGTGGCGTGGCTTGGCGGCGTGGGCGGGGCAATCCTCAACCTGGTCTGGATCAACCACCCGCGTTGGCTGGACGTGGTGGTCTACGTTGGGCTCGGCTGGATCATCGTTCCGCTGATACCCACGCTGTGGCACTCCGCGAGCCCGGCCGTCGTGTGGCTACTGCTCGCCGGCGGGATCGTCTACACCCTCGGCGCGCTCATCTACGGCTTCAAGTGGCCCGGCCGCACCGCCCGCTATTACGGCTACCACGAGCACTTCCACGCGGCGACGATCGCCGCAGCCGTCTGCCACCTGGTGGCGATCTGGATGGTCGTGGTGCAAGCCGGCTGAACCCCTTTTGCAGGCCAAGGGTTGGTAGCCTCTCCCCCCATGACCCCAATTGTTCTCGTGGGCCTGCAGCTCATCGGCATCGTCGCCATCGTCCTGGCCGCGTGGTTCCTCGGCAAGAAGCTCCTCGGCTACCCGTGGTCCACGCTCGGATGGGGCGTCCTCGCGTTCCCCCTTTCGCAGGTATTCCGCTTCCTGCTCATATACCCGGTCAACATGCTGTGGGGAGCTATTTTCGACGCCCACACAGCCCTCATCGCCACAACGCTGACCCTCATCGCCACCTCCGGCCTGTTCGAGGAGACGACCCGCTGGGTGGTCATGCGCTTCTGGGCCAAGCGCACTCGCGCCTGGCGCGACGGCGTCGGCTTCGGCCTCGGCCACGGCGGGATCGAGGCACTCCTCACCATCGGGTCTGTGAGTATCAACAATATTGTCCTGCTCCTCGCCGCGGACCAGATCCTGGAGGCCGTCGAATCGCAGCAGAACCCTGAGGCCACCGAAGCGGTCAACCAACAGATCGACGCGGTTCACAGCATCACCGCCGCGCTGGCAGGCATGAGTCTCTACGAGCGCATCCTGGCCATCACCCTCCACGTCGCCATGTCGGTCCTCGTGCTGCGTGCGGTTCGCGAGCACCGCTGGGTCCTGTGGCTCGCCGCCGTAGCCATCCACATCGCGTTCAACTCGATCGCGGTCGGCATGATGCAACTCGGACCGGCGGCGATGTACTCCGCTATGACCGTCAGTACGCTCGCCCTCCTGTGGGCACTGCTCAAGGGGCCGCTGTCGCGCAAGGCCGTCGAGACGAAGCCAGCGGAACCCCCGCTGACCGCTTAAGCTCTCTCGTGTGAATCGACGTACCGCGCTGCTGACTATCGCCTCCGGCCTGGCGCTCGCCGCCTGCGAGGCGGAGCGAAGCACGCGCCCCGTCCAGCGGACCTCGCGCTCTTCACAGCCGAGCCAGACGCAGACGAGTCAGCCACGGCCGAGCACGCCCGCCGCGCTGCGCTTCCCCTCCCCCGCCGCCTACGCGGACGCGCAGCCGACGCAGTTTGGCATGCACTTGCCGGGGATCACGGATTTTCTCCCCACCCAGCCCCCGCTGCGCACCCTCGCGCTCACCTTCGACGCGTGCGGTGGCGAGGTGGACCACGCGCTCGTGGATACCCTGCGCGAGCTCCGCGTCCCCGCCACCCTGTTCCTCGCCGGCCCGTGGATCAAGGCGCACCCGGACTTCACCCGCGAGTTGGCCAACGACCCCCTCTTCCAGCTGGAAAACCACGGGGCCCGCCACCTCCCGCTGAGCGTGAACGGCCAGCACGTCTACGGCATCCCGGGCACCGCGAGCCCCGCCGAGGCGATTCAGGAGGTCGCCGAGAACGCGGAGACGCTGCGCGCCTTCGGGGTCAACTCCACCTGGTTCCGGGCCGCCACCGCCCACTACGACGACATCGCGGTGCGCATCCTCGCCGACAGTGGCGCGCGTATCGCCGGGTTTGCCACCAACGGTGATTTCGGCGCCACCGCCTCCCCCGCCCAGGTCACGCAGCAGATCCGCCACGCTCCCGACGGCGCGATCGTCCTCATGCACATGAACCACCCGCAGTCGGGCACCGCCGCCGGCGTGCGCCAGGCCATCGAGGAGCTCCACGGCCAGGTCCGCTTCGTCCAGCTCGGCGAGGGCACCCCCGCTTAACGACGCCAACGCCGACCCAACTTCAACGTCAGGCCGGCGTCGCACGCGGATGGAGTGTTTTGTGTGGCTAGTGGTCGACCGGAGCCTCCACGCCCACACCGGTCAGGGAGCGGACTTCCATCTCGGCCTGCTTCTCCTCAAAGTTGTCCGGCTTGCCCATGAAGGTGCCAATGATGCCGGCGAGGAAGCCGAGCGGGATGGACACGATGCCCGGGCTGGACAGCGGGAAGATGGCCCAGTCGGCGTTGGGGAACATCGCGGTCTCCGCGCCGGAGACTGCCGGGGACAGGAAGATCAGCACCAGGGCGGAGATGAGGCCGGTGTAGATGGACACGACCGCGCCGGTGGTGTTGAACCGCTTCCAGTACAGGGAGAACAGGATGGTCGGCAGGTTTGCGGATGCCGCGATGGCGAACGCCAGGGAGACCAGGAACGCCACGTTCTGGGACATCGCCAGGATGCCCAGGACGATCGAAACGATGCCCAGGATCACCACGGTGATGCGGGAGACGCGGACCTGCTCGTCCTCGGTGGCCTCGCCGTCACGGATCACCGAGGCATACACATCGTGCGCGATGGACGCGGAGGCGGTGATGGCCAGGCCGGAGACCACGGCGAGCACCGTTGCGAAGGCGACCGCGGAGATGAGCGCCATGAAGAAGGAGCCACCCAGCTCGAACGCCAGCAGCGGGGCCGCGGAGTTCGCGCCGCCGGGAGCGGCGAGGATGCGGTCCGGGCCGACCAGGGCTGCGGCTGCGTAGCCCAGCACCAGGGTGAACAGGTAGAACACACCGATGAGCACGATGGCCCAGGTCACGGACTTGCGCGCTTCCTTCGCGGTGGGCACGGTGTAGAAGCGCATCAGCACGTGGGGCAGGCCCGCGGTGCCGAGCACCAGGGTGAGGCCGAGCGAGATGAAGTCAATCTGCTGGGTCAGGGTCGCGCCGTACTTCAGGCCCGGCTTCATAATCTCTTCGGCTTCGTAGCCCTTCGACGCCAGGTAGTCGGAGGCGGCGTGGGCGCTGATCGCATCGTCGAAGAGCGTGTTCATGCCGCCGCGGATCTTGACAAACACCAGCACCGTCATCACGGCAACACCGGCAACGAGCAGCACGGCCTTAATCATCTGCACGTAGGTGGTGCCCTTCATACCGCCAACAAGGACGTAGACGATCATGATCACGCCGACGATGCCCACGCAAATCGCCTGGGCGGAGTAGCTGTGCAGGTTCAGGAGGACCGAAACCAGCGAGCCCGCGCCCGCCATCTGGGCGATGAGGTAGAACAGCGACACGAACAGGGTGCCAAACGCCGCGGCGACGCGCACCGGCTTCTGGCGCAGGCGGAAGGACAGGACGTCCGCCATGGTGAAGCGGCCGACGTTGCGCAGCGGCTCTGCCACCAGCAGCAGGGCGACGAGCCACGCGACGAAGAAGCCGATGGAGTACAGGAAGCCGTCGTAGCCGCTCAGCGCGATGGAGCCCACAATGCCCAGGAAGGATGCGGCGGACAGGTAGTCGCCCGCAATAGCCAGGCCGTTCTGAGTACCGCTGAAGGAGGAACCACCGGTGTAGAAGTCGGCGGACTCGCTGGTCGTCTTACCAGCGCGGGTCACCACGAAGAGGGTGACCATGATGAAGATGGCAAAGACCGCAATGTTCAGCAGCGGGTTGCCGGCGCCGTCCGCCTCTGGCGCCGCGAGGATGTATTCCTGCATGTGTTAGCCCTCCATGACTTCTCGGATGTGAGCCGCGCGCGGCTCCAGGTTTTTGTTCGCCCACTTCACGTACACCCAGGTGATGAGGAACGTGGTGAAGAACTGCGCCAGGCCGAGCCACAGCCCGACGTTGAGCCCGAGGAAGGGCGTGGCCATTGCCTCCGGCATCAGCGTCGCCACGACCACGAAAACGAGGAACCAGAGGAAGAACGCCACCGATACGGGGAACGTAAATCCGCGGAACGTCTTGCGGAGGTCTTGGAATTCGGGACTGCGCTGCATAGCCACAAATTCGTCGGGGGTGGGTTCCCGACGTTGTGGGATGGAAGTCGATCCAGTCACGGCTTCTATCCTTTCTTGTCTTGTACAAGTTCACGAGTGCTCTGTTTGCAATGTCTGCAGAGGCGGACCAGCACGGCTTGCAGCATCATGATGTGCCACCTTCAACTCGACACCTTGAATGTTACCTACCCCACACCCGGGCCATGTGTGATTACCAGATAACGTTTTCGTGCTAACGTGACCCCGACGCTCAAAACATGCTTTTAGCAGGAAAAACCAATGATCATACGACTACCCCCGTACAGCGCCCCTCCCCCGCCAAAACGCGCAGCAAAAAGGGCCTACCCGCCATCGGGTAGGCCCTCCGTGTGCGCTGAGTGGACCGCTACTCCACGTCTCCGGGGAACGTCAGCGGATCGCCGGACATGCGCCCACCCTGCACGCCGTCGAGGGCGGCCACGTCGGCGTCGTCAAGCTTGACGCTCAGCGCACCGAGGTTTTCCTCCAAGCGCGCGGGGTTCGCCGTCTTCGGCACGACGGACACGCCCATCTGCAGCAGGTACGCCAGCACGACCTGGGCGGGCGTCACGCCATGCTTGTCCGCAACACCGGCGATGGCAGGATCGTCGAAGTTCTTCCCGCGCGCCAGCGGAGCCCACGCCTCGGTGACGATGCCGTGCTCGGCGTGATACTCGCGCAGCTCCGGCTGGCTGAACCCGGCGTGCAGCTCGACCTGGTTGAGCACCGGCGTAACACCGGTGGCCTTTGTGATCTCGTCCAGGACCTCCGGGTAGAAGTTGGCCACACCAACGGACTGCAGCTGGCCCATCCCCTGGAGGTGCACCAGCTCCTCAAAGGCCGACACGTAGAGCCCCTTCTGCGGCCACGGCCAGTGGACCAGGTAGAGGTCGATGAACTCGAGGTCCAGACGCTTGAGCGACTCCTGGTATGCGGCCGCGACGCGGTCCTGGTCGTCGTTCCACAGCTTGGTGGTCACGAACAGGTCCTCGCGGGTGACATCACCGGCCGAGATGGCGTCGTTGAGCGCCTTGCCCACGGCCTCCTCGTTGCCGTAGAAAGAGGCGGTGTCGATGTGACGGTAGCCGAGCTCGATGGCGCGGCGGATGACCTTGTTCACGTCCTCGTCGGAAAGCTTGTAGGTGCCCAGGCCGAGGAGCGGGAAATCGTAGCCGTCGTTGAGCGTGGTGACTGGGATGCGCATGCGTGGTCCTCTCTTAGCGGACGTCGATCAAGTCGATGACAAAGACGAGGGTACGCCCAGCGAGCGGGCTGGGGGCACCCGCAGGACCGTAGCCCTTCTCCGGCGGGACGATCAGCTCGCGGCGGCCGCCGACCTTCATGCCGGGGATGCCCTCCTGCCAGCCTTCAATCAGGCCGCTGAGCCAGAACTCTGCCACGCTACCGCGGTCCCACGAGGAGTCGAACTCCTCGCCAGACTCGTAGAACACGCCGAGGTAGTGCACCTTGACGTAGCCGCCTGGCACCGCTTCAGCGCCGTCACCGACAACGAGGTCATTGATGACCAGGTCTTTCGGCGCCGGCTCGTTCGGAACAGTGATGGTCGGCTTTTCCATGTATGTGAATTCTCCTTGAAGAAACAATCGTGAAAATGCGAAACCGCCGAGAACGGTTTTCCCCGAAGTATAAGGGAAATCTCATTCTCGACGGTTATCCGCGCCTGCTACCTGCGGTTTTCCTATCGCTGGTCGCGCGGGATGAAGTCGCGCTGCTGGTAGCCGGTGTAGATCTGGCGCGGGCGGTTGATCTTGGTGTTCATCTCCAGCTGCTCGCGGTACTGCGCGATCCAGCCCGGGAGGCGGCCGATGGCGAAGAGGACCGTAAAGAAGTCGGTGGGGAAGCCCATCGCACGGTAGATCAGGCCGGTGTAGAAGTCCACGTTCGGGTAGAGCTTGCGGGAGACGAAGTAATCGTCCTTCAGAGCGATCTCCTCGAGCTTCATCGCCAGGTCAAGCAGCTCGTCGCCGCCCAGGTGCTCGAGCACCTCGTGCGCGGTCTCCTTGACGATCGCGGCGCGCGGGTCGTAGTTCTTGTACACGCGGTGGCCGAAGCCCATCAGGCGGACGCCCTTTTCCTTGTTCTTCACGCGGTTCATGAAGTCGGTGGCGTCGCCGTCGTGGTTCGTCTTGATGTCCTCGAGCATCTCCAGCACCGCCTGGTTTGCGCCGCCGTGCAGCGGGCCAGCCAGCGCGTTGATGCCGCCGGCGATGGAGACGAACATGTTCGCCTGCGCGGAGCCGATCATGCGGACGGTGGAGGTGGAGCAGTTCTGCTCGTGGTCAGCGTGCAGGATCAGCAACTTGTCCAGCGCCTTGACCAGGACCGGGTCGACCTCGTACGGCTCGGTCGGGTAACCAAACATCATGCGCAGGAAGTTCTCGCGCGCGTTGAGCGAGTTATCCGGGTACATGTACGGCTTGCCCTGCGATGCGCGGTAAGCGTACGCAGCCAGCATCGGCACCTTTGCCATCAGGCGCACGGTGGCCTTGTCCAGCTGCTCCTCGTCCAACGGGTCGAGCTGGTCCTGGTAGTACGCGGAGAGGATGTTCACCGAGGAAGCCAGCACGGCCATCGGGTGCGCGTTGCGCGGGAAGACGTTGAACGCCGCCTTAAAGTCCTCATCCAGCAGCGTGTGGTGGCGAATCTCGGTGTTGAACTTCTCCAGCTCATCCGTGGTCGGCAGCTCGCCGCGGATCAGCAGGTAGGAGACCTCGTTGAAGCTGGCGTTGTTGGCCAGGTCCGCAATGTCGTAACCGCGGTAGCGCAGAATGCCAGCGTCACCGTCAATGTAGGTGATCTTGGACTCGGTGGAACCTGTGGAAACGTAGCCCGGGTCGAAGGTCACCAGGCCGGTCTCGCCCAGCATCTTGCCAAGGACAACGCCGTCGTTGCCCTCGGAAGCCTTCATGATGTCCATCTCGTACTCGCCACCCGGGTAGTGGAGTACCGCCTTCTCGTTGTTCTCAGTAGCCACAGTGTGCCTTTCCACGATTGATCGCGTTGTTCGGCGCAAGCCGAAGAATTACCTCCGCCATCCTAGCAAAGTTTGTGATCCGTATGACAAGTAGCCGTGAGCAGCCCGTCCGCCACACAGCCCACAACAGCAATCGCCAGAATCTGTGAAACTAAACTGTTCCACCCCCGTTTTGTCATGCATTATATTATGCATTGCACTGCAAGTTTCCCGGCTCCAAACGAGGAAAGACGCCACATGAGCACCTACCCCACCCTCCCCTCCAACCTGATCCCCACCGACGGCCGCTTCGGGTGCGGTCCGTCCAAGGTCCGCCCGGCGCAGCTCGAAGCAATCGCCCGCGGCGCAGACGTGATCGGCACCTCCCACCGCCAGCCGGCGGTGAAGAACCTGGTGGGCGAGGTCCGCGAGGGGCTCGCCGCGCTCTTCGACCTGCCGGACGGCTACGAGGTCGTCCTCTCGCTCGGCGGCGCCACCGCCTTCTGGGATGCCGCAACCTTCGGCGTGATCAAGCAGCGGTCCGCGCACCTGACTTTCGGCGAGTTCTCCTCCAAGTTTGCCAAGGCCGCCGCGAAGGCGCCGTGGCTCGACGAGCCGCGGCTCGTTCAGGCCGACCCCGGATCCGCCCCGAGTCCCGCCGAGTTCAACGGCCTCGACAGCGAGGACGCCGACGTCGTCGCCTGGGCCCACAACGAGACGTCGACAGGCGCCATGGTGCCCGTTACCCGCCCCGACACCGACGCGCTCGTGCTTATCGACGCCACCTCGGGCGCCGGGGGACTCCCCGTTTCCATGCAGGACGCGGACATCTATTACTTCTCCCCGCAGAAGTGCTTCGCCTCCGACGGCGGCCTGTGGCTGGCGGCGATGAGCCCCGCCGCCCTCGACCGCATCGCCGAGGTCAAAGCGTCCGACCGCTTCATTCCCGCATTCCTGGACCTGCAGACCGCAGTAGACAACTCACGCAAGAACCAGACCTACAACACCCCCGCCGTCGCGACGCTGCTCATGCTGGCGGAGCAGGTGTCGTGGATGAACGCGAACGGCGGCCTGGACGGCATGGTCGAGCGCACCTCCGCAAATGCGCAAGCGCTCTACGGCTGGGCCGACGCACACGAGCTAGCCGCCCCCTTTGTCCAGGACCCCGCGCAGCGCTCCCTCGTCGTGGGCACGATCGACTTTGATGCGCGCGTCGACGCCGCCGAGCTGGCCAAGGCGCTGCGCGCCAACGGCATCCTGGACACCGAGCCCTACCGCAAGCTGGGCCGGAACCAGCTGCGCATCGGTATGTTCCCGGCGATTGAGTCGCAGGACGTGCGCACGCTCACGCAGGCGATCGATTGGTTGCTCGGCCAGGGCGTCGGCCAAAAGTAACGACAACCCGAGGGCCAGCACAAACGCCCCGTGTCTACCGCAGCGCCCCGGCGGGGTGCGCTAGGCTGGGGTGAACTGACCGGGCGAAGGGAGATCCATGCGCGAGCTGCACCTGATGGCAGATGAATCGACGGCGAAGTTTTTTGTGCTTCGTGACGCAGACGGCGTGAGCTTCCAGATCGCCCGCTCCGAGTTTGACAGCGTCTACAGTGCCGACAGTGCCCCCGATGTCGCCGACACGCCCGCGTCCGGCAGCACCATCCACCCGCTCCACCCGGCGCCGACCGAGGCCGAGGACGCGCCCGCAGAAGCACCGGAGCCGCAGGAGGCGCCAGAGCCTTCTGAACCCTCAGAGCCCTCAGTACCCGACGACACCCCGGAGTACAGCGCCCTGAGCCAGATGGCCAAGCAGCGCCCCCTGCCGGAGCCGGACCCGCTCCTGTCCACTCCCCTTTCCCTCCCGCCGAAGGAAATCCAGGCGCGCATCCGCGCCGGCGCGACGGCCGCCGAGCTGGCGCAGGAGATGGGCGTGGCGGAAAGCCGTGTCGACCCCTACGCCCACCCCGTCATGCTGGAGCGCGCGCAGATCGCGGAGGCCGCCAAGCAATCGCACCCGGTTCGCGACGACGGCCCCGCGAAGCTCTCCCTGTTTGAGATCCTGGCTACCGCGTTCGCCGCCCGCGGCCACTCGCTGAGCGAGGCGGAGTGGGACGCCACCCGCCAGCCGGGCGACGCGTGGGTCGTACACCTGCGCTGGCGCGCCGGCCTGACAGAGAACGAGGCGCAGTGGACGCTGCAACGCTCGATGGGCGCGACCGCGTCGACCGAGGCGCGCAACGGCGTCGCGGCAGATCTCACGGACCCCAACTTTGTGCAGCCGGTGCGCTCGCTCACCGCGGTGAGCGCGGACGACGGCGAAGCACCGGAAGAGCTCAACGCGCCGGAAGCCAACGAGGCCGACGGCGAAACCGGCGCGCCGGCCGATCCCACTGCACCCACCACGCCCACCACGCCAACAGAGTCCGCAGTGACCGAGGGCGATTTCCTGCAGCACCCGGAGAGCCAGGCCCCACAGAAGCGGCGCCGCAAAGCAGTGACCCCGCACTGGGAAGACGTCCTACTCGGGGTCCGTACAAATACCAAGCGCCCAAAGAAGTAGCGGGCGAACACGCCGAGCAAAGGCCGCGCAGCGGACGCCACATTCCTTAAACTAAGTGACATGTCATACCCTGCCATTGTGACCGTGTGGTTTGTCAGCACTGACGACCCCGCTGCCGTGCTGCGCTCCGAGCCAAAGGCCGACCGCGGCTTCGGCCGCAAGCTGCTCAGCCAGATCAACCCCGCCTGGCCGATCACCCCGATCGGCGAGTTCCCCCTCAACCGCTCCTCCACCCCGGGGCCGGACGAGTTCTACATCGCGGGCTACCCGGGCGTCGCCGTCGTGCAGACCTTTGTGGAGTCGATGGACACCGTGACCGACGCCTCCGAGGTCACCGCCCACCTCCGCGAGGCGCTGCCGGCGACGGACACCTACGTGTTCGCGCAGGGCACGGACTCGGACTACGCCGGATTTGCCCACTACACGGGCACGCAGGTACGCCGCGCGCTGGCCGCGACCCGCGAGGTAGTGCTCGAGGACGTCGGCCTGCCCGACCCGTTCGAGGCCCCCTACTGGGCGGGCGAGAAAGCGGAGCAGCTGGGAGGGATCACGCTCCCCTTCGAGCCGTCGGGCCTCACCGATGCGGCGCAGGAGGCCTGGCTGGGTGTCCCCGTCAGCCCGGAGGGGCCGGACGTGCACGTGGTGGGCTACGCCATCGACGGCCGCCCGGAGCCGAAGATCGGCCCGGCGAAGCCGCGGACCAAGTCGGTCAATGAGGTCGCCGCCCGCTTCGCAGATACGGAGAAGGACTACGACGACTACGAGGTCGAAGCCCCGGAGGAGGACGGGCACGAGTTTGCGCAGCTTGCCGACGCCTCCCTCGCCGCCACCAAGCGCATCGGCCGCGGCCTCTCGCGCCGCCTCAAGCGACTGGCGGCGCAGATCCAGGACCGCATCCGGCACTCGGACCGCTAGGACCGGGAGCGCTGCGCCTCGTAGAACGCAATCGCGGCTGACGTCGCCACGTTGAGCGAGTCGGTTCCCGGTGCCATGGGGATCTTTGCGCGCGCGTCGGTCGCGGCCATGGCGTGGCGCGTCAGGCCCGGTCCCTCCCCGCCGACGAGGAAGGCGATCTTGTCGTGATCTTCCACGGCCTCGCGCAGCAGCACCGCGTCGTCGGCCGGTGTGAGCGAAACGAGCCACCATCCGTCGTCCTTGAGCTCCTGCAGGGAGCGCTGCCAGGTCGTGGTCGTGCCCTCGAGGTGCGCAAACGGGGTGCGCAGGACGTGGCCCATGGAGACGCGCACGCTGCGGCGATACAGCGGGTCGGCGGTCGCCGCGCCGAACAGGACGCCGTCCACGCCCATGCCCGCCGCGTTGCGGAAGATGGACCCAATGTTTTCGTGGTCGCCCACGCCCTCCAGGATGACAAGCGTGCGCGCGCCGTCGAGGACCTCGGCGACGCTGCGCTCGGGCGCCTTGTCCGCGGAGGCGAGCAGGCCGCGGTGCATGTCGTAGCCGGCGACCTCGCCCATGATCTTCCGGGTGATCTCGTAGACCGGGATCTCGCGGCGCTCGAGCTCCTCGCCGTAGTCCTGGAGGAAGGATTCGAGCCGGCCGCCGAAGCCGTAGATGGCGCGGACCGGGAAGCGGGACTCCACGAGACGGCCCGCGACGAGCGGGCCTTCGGCGAAGACCAGCCCTTTCTCCTTATCGGAGTGTTTGAGGTCGCGGATGTCGTCGAGTCGGGGGTCCTGGGGGTCGTCGATAAGCATGAATCTCCTAGCTTAGTGCGGCGAGCAGCGGGCCCTGCGCGAAGTAGACCACGAATAGGGCCGAGATGAGCCACATGATCCAGTGGATCTGCTTGTGCTTGCCGGTGAACACAGCCATCACGGTGAACACGATGAAGCCGACGCCAATGCCGTTGGCAATGGAGTAGGTCAGCGGCATGACGACGATGGTGAGAAACGCCGGGAAGGCGACGTCGAAGCGGGTCCAGTCAATGCTGCCCACCTGCATCATCATCAGGGCGCCCACGACGACGAGGACCGGTGCTGCGGCCTCGATGGGCACCATCTCATACAGCGGGGTGAAGAACATGGCGGCGAGGAAGAGCACGCCGGTGACCACGTTGGCCAGGCCGGTGCGCGCGCCGTCGGCGATGCCCGCGGAGGAGTCGACGAAGACGGTGTTGGAGGACGAGGAGGCGGCGCCGCCGAGCACCGCGCCGAAGCCCTCGACAACCAGGGCGCGCTTCATGTCGGGCAGGTTGCCGTGCTCGTCGGTCACCTCGGCCTGGCGGCCGAGCGCCGTCATGGTGCCCATCGCGTCGAAGAAGTTGGCCAGGACCAGGGTGAACACCAGCAGCGAGGCGGCGACGACGCCCAGGTGCACGAACGCGCCCGCCAGGTCGATGTTGCCCACGAGTGACAGGTCGGGGACGCCTCCGAGCGAGCTGGGCAGCTCCGGCACGGCGAGCGACCAGCCGTGCGGATCATCCGCGGAGGAACCGGCGCCGGCGAAGTGCTCCACGATCAGGGAGATGATGGTGGTGATGACGATCCCGATGAACAGTCCGCCAGGCACGTTGCGTGCGACCATGAAGCCGCAGATGATCAGGCCGATCACAAAGACGAAGGTGGGCCAGGAGGCGATGGAGCCGCTAAAGCCCAGCTGGACCGGCACGGTGGTCATTGCCGCATCGGGCACGCGGCGGACAAAGCCTGCGTCCACGAGGCCGATCATGGCAATGAACATGCCGATGCCCACGCTCATGGCCACCTTCATGGAGTCCGGAATCGCGTCAAACACCGCGGTGCGGAAGCCGGAGATGGCGAGCAGGACGATGATGATGCCGTCGATGACCACCAGCCCCATGGCCTCCGGCCAGGTCAGCCCCTGCTGCCCCACGAGCGTGACGGCCACGAGCGTGTTCAGGCCGAGGCCGGTGGCGATGCCGAAGGGGTACTTGGCAATCACGCCGAAGAGAATGCTCATCACGCCCGCGGCGAGCGCGGTCACGGCGGCGACCTGCGGGATTCCCAGCACCACGCCGTCGCGGTCCGCGCTGGTGCCCAGGATCAGCGGGTTGAGCAGCACGATGTAGGCCATTGCGAAGAAGGTAACTACGCCGGCGCGGATCTCCGTGCCGACGGTGGAGCCGCGTTCGTTGATGTGAAAGAATCGGTCAAGCCCGCCCTGCGGCGAGGCGTTTGAGGTGACGGTACTCACGTCGGATGTTCTCCCCTATCCCTTTCAGGATGATTGAATTATGAATGGCACGGCCTGGATACATACTGCCGTTTCCGTGACATAGACTGTCACTTTTCTTGGCATTTTTACAAATACGACCATTGCAACCACTGCCCCACCCACGGAAAGGCCCGCGGTGCACTCATTCACCTTCGTCGTGCAAGAGGGGGCGGTTGTCGACGCCGCCGCGTACACCTCCGAGCTGCGCCACCTCGGCGTTTCCACCGCCGAGATACATCGGCTCCGCCTCCGCCTAAGCCTGGTGGGTGGTACGCGCCGCGCGGTCCTCGTGGTCGAGGGCAGCTCGGCCTCCCTCGAGCTTCGCCCGCTGGCCCCTATGCCGCTGGAGATCGCGGTCGCCGCCCAGCCGGTGCGCGACGAGCGCACCACCCCCGCCTTTGTCGGCCCGGACCTGGGGTGGCAGCGGCTCGAACTCGCTCAGGCGGGGGCCGATGAGGGCCTGCTTGTCGACGCCACGGGCCGGGTCGTCTCCGCCATCATGAACCCCCTCCTGCTGCTCAAGCACGGTGCCGCGTATGTATCGAGCCACGAACACACCTCCGCCTCGATCGCGCTCGACGGCGTGGTGGACATCCTCGCTGGACAAGGCGTCGAGGTGCGCCACCTCGACGGCGGCTTCGTCCGCTCGGACCTGCTCACCAGCGAGGTATGGGTGGTCGACCCGCTGTGCGGCGCGCGCCTGGTCACGTCGTGGCTGGAGTACGGGACGCGGCGCCCGGCGCGCCGCTGGGTGGAGCGCCGCGAAGTGCCGACGCACCGTGAGGTCAACGAGCTGCGCCGCGGGCGGGCGACACCGCTCTAGGCACGCCGCGCTAGAGCCCGACCGATTCCACCGTCGTATCGGCGTGGGCGCCGCACCCGTAGGACGCGGCGACGACGTGACCGTCAGCCGAGTACTCGTTAGTGCACACGCCGAAGTTGTCGCCGACCGGCTCGCCCATCGGGACGTAGAACGCGCAGCTGCGGCAGTGCAGCGCTGCCTTCTCTGCAAACTCGCTGTTCGGGCCGTAGTCGCCGGTGCGCCAGCGCTTCTCCGCGTCGCTGAGCCCCTTTTCGGTGAGGTAGTGCTTCGTTTCCCGCCCCGGGAACGTGACGGCGTGGCGGGAGAAGGAGTCTTCGGTGAGGCGATCGTCGTCAGGCGCGATCTCGATGATGTCGCCCGGGCCGAGGTCGCCGGGGCGCAGCCGCTCGGAGTACGGCACCCAGTCGGGCGCTTCGAGCGCGCCGGCAGCGGGCATGAGCGCGAGCTCGTTGATGGTCACCCAGTCGGAGCCCGTGGCGCAGGCGACGACGACGTTCCATTCCCAGCCGGGGTACCCGGGGACCTGCGCGGCAAACCGATGCGTCGCGACGTTGTGGCTCAACCCGCCCACGCCGATGTGCTCACCGATTTCCTCGGGCTGCGCGATCTCTTCGAGCGCTTCGCGCGCGGTGTCGATCGCGTTGGCGCTGAGCAGTGGCGTGGCCGCGTCGGGCCGCTTGCGGGAGCGTTTGTTGGAATGTGACACGCTCACCATTATGCGCGACACCGGGCGCACGAGTACAGCGGGTGTGCAGGTGGTGCAAGATAGGGGCATGATCTTCACTCGCCGCGCAGCCGCAGTAGCCGCTGCCTCCCTTGCCGTCTGCGCATCCCTGACCGCGTGCGACGACGACACCCTGCCCGACACAGCGCCCGACACCGTGCCCAATGCTGCCCCCGAGCGCCTGCGCGCGGTCGTGCAGGAGCGCTACGATTTCGACCCCACCAGCTTTACCCAGGGCCTGGAGGTGGACCAGGACGGCTCGCTGCTGGTGGGCACCGGGCAGGAGGGCGAGTCCCGCATCTACCGGCGCTCGCTCGACGGCGCCGAGTCGCAGTCGGTGGACCTGGACCCGGAGCTGTTCGGCGAGGGCATCACCCGCGTGGGCGACGCGCTCTGGCAGCTCACCTGGCAGGACAACACCGCCATCCGCCGCGACGCCTCCACGCTGGAAGAGACGGGTCGCGTCTCCTACGAGGGCGAGGGCTGGGGCCTGTGCAACCGGGGCGAGGAGCTCATCTTCTCCGACGGCTCGGCGGAGCTGCGCCGCATGGATCCGGATTCGCTTGAGGAGCGCGAGCGGTTCCGCGTCACCTCCGACGGCGCCCCCGTCACCGGGCTCAATGAGCTCGAGTGCGTGGGCGACGACATCTACGCCAACGTGTTTACCACCACGGATATTGTGCGCATCGACGCCAACTCGGGCGAGGTCACAGCGCTTATCGACGCCTCCGCGCTCCCCAACCACGCCTCCCCCGACCCGAACAACGTACTCAACGGCATCGCACACCTGCCGGGCACGGACGAATTCCTGCTGGCCGGCAAGCGCTGGCCGGACCTATACCGGGTCACCTTCGAACCGGCCGACGGCCAGTCCGGCTAGCGCACCCGGTTAGACTGGCGCGCATGGCATCTACGGCAAAACAGTCCGGAGCGGCGTCGGGTGGCGGCGCGCTGAAGCAGATCGCGGTCATCGCCGTGCTCGTGATTGTGCTGGTCGGAGGCATCTACGCGTTCTTGGAGTGGCAGCGCTCCGCGCCGTCGACACCGGTGCGTGACGTCCGCGTGCAGGTCGCCGCGGGGGACAATTCGCAGGAGCTGGCGCCGTACACGGTCTGCCCGCTGGATGAGCAGTGCGACGGCGGCGAGCCGCCCGCGCTTGAGCTGGGCGACGCGACCGAGCTGCGATTCAACGTGCCGGAAGAGATCTCCAGCTCCGGGTGGCGCCTGCTCACCATTTATGATGACCCCGCGGCGAACAACGAGCAGGTGTTTCAGTCGAACGAATCGGACGAGCAGACCGTGCAGGCGGTGACGGAGTCGGGCGCGCGCCTCGTGGTTGCGGAGGTCTCGGCGCTGGAAATAGATCGTGGCGAGGACGGGGAAGAAATCCCTGTCCTCGCCACGTGGTCGGTTGGTGTGGGTGACGCGTAGGCGTCGATAAGCAATGCCCCGCTACGCGTCGAGCTCGCGTGCCACGGCGCGCAGGATGTCCGCCACCTGGCGGGATTCCTTGCGGTCCGGGTAGCGGCCGTTGGTCAGCGCCGGCTGGACCTCGGTCTCAATCATGGTCATCACGTCAGCGAGCATGCTCCCCAGCTGCTCCGGGGTGTGCTTGTGCACGGGGCGGCGCTTCGGCGTCTCCAGTACCTTCACCCGTAGCGCCTGCGGGCCCTTGCGCCCGGCCGCGAAATCGAACTCGATGCGCTGGCCGGGGACGAGCTCCTCGACGCCGTCGGGAAGCACGGACTTGCCAATAAAGACGTCCTCTTCACCCGGGTTGGATGCGAAGCCGAAGCCCTTGTCGGCGTCGAACCACTTCACCTTTCCGATAGGCATAATGCATCTTCCTTTACTCGTATCGTGCCCGTAAGGGCGTTCCCTTCACCTTAACGAAAGAGGTGATCGTACCCATCCACCTCCTCCCGCTTCCAAACCGCACCACTGTGGCGTAACTCACTGAATATTTCTGCAACACCGTGACCAGCGCTTTCGAGTCCGCTTTCGTCGACACTACGCCTTACCGACACCCGTTTCGTGCCCATTGCGTGACTCAATCGTTATAAACCGCTAGGCTGACCCGCAACGCTAGACAGGCAGAACCGAGAGAGGATTTTTCACCTATGGGTCGCCACTCCAAGCAGACCACTTCCCCGGCCAAGAAGGCCCTCGCAGGCACCGCAGCGGCAGCAGCCCTCGCAGGTGTCGGCGCGCTTGCCCCGCAGGCATCCGCCGCTCCCGACTCCGACTGGGACCGTCTCGCAGGCTGCGAGGCCGGCGGCAACTGGCACATCAACACCGGCAACGGCTACTACGGTGGCCTGCAGTTCAACTACGGCACCTGGCAGGCGTACGGCGGCGGCGAGTTCGCCCCGACCGCGGACCAGGCCACCCGCGAGCAGCAGATCATCGTCGCCGAGCGCACCCTGGCGCAGCAGGGCTGGGGCGCATGGCCCGCTTGCTCCGCCAGCCTCGGCCTGAACTCCGCGCCGACCAACCGGGACGCGCAGGCAGCCCAGGCAGCCCAGCCAGCTCCGGCCCCCGAGCCGGCTCCGGCGCCCGCACCGGCCGCCCCGGCTGAGCAGGCTCCGGTCCAGGAGGACACCACTCTGGCCGTCGATGAGCTGTACTCCCAGGTTGTCACCACGCTGAACAACGCCGGCCTCGGCGTCCCGACGCAGGTCCACAGCACCTACGCTGCAAACCGCCACGACTACAACGCGTTCTACAAGGCGAACCAGCCGCTGATCGACGCCGTTCTCAACGGCAACATCAACGGCATCATCGCCCAGGTGCAGGCACAGGCACTGCGCTAAACAGCTAAACGGCGGCTGTGCAGCGCACAGCAAAGCGCCTCCGCGGATCCCTGTTGGGAACCGGGGAGGCGCTTTTTCGTGCCGCGGGCGCGCTAGCGGTTGATGCGCGTGGTCGGGTGCACGTAACCGGTTTCCTCAGCCGGCATCGGCAGCACGAGCTCGTTGCCGAAGGGGCTGGAAGCGCCGGCGATCTTCGAGGAAATCTCCGTCACGGGGTGACCATTACCTGGGGTGTGCTCAGGCCACGCCGGGTTTGCGCGACCGATCTTCTCTACATCTTTAGCCATGCCCCTTATTCTGTCACGTCCGTGGTCAAAACGCACGCAAAGTCACCCACTAAGCTTGTACCCCGACATGACTGACTTCGCCGACGCGCTCAACCAGCTCACCCCCGACGCCCTGCGCCGCCTCATCGGCCTGCGCCCGGACGCGTTCTTCCCGCCTCCGCCCTCGCTGGCGTCGCTGGCCACGCGCCTCACGCAGCCCGCCTCCACCTCCCGTGCGCTGCGCGCGCTCAACGCCGCAGACCTCGCCACGTTGCAATCGCTTGTCGACGCCGGCGCCGAGCTCTCCCCCACCGACCCGGCCCCCTTCGGCGACACGACCCGGCTGCGCGACGCAGCGCTCGTCTACGACGGCGGCGCTGCTGGCTCCGGCGAGCTGGTGCGCGTGGCCCCCGGCGCCGTCGCTCCTCTGCCCCAGGCCTGGCGCGTCGCCGACCGCCCTCCGGCCGACCTGGACGCAAAGCTCGCGGCCCTCGATGTGCGCCAGCGCAAAGTGATCGAGTCGCTGGCCGCAGGCGGCGGCATCGGCTTGTCCAAGGCCGCCGCGCCGGACGCCGACCCCACTACTCCCGCCGCCCGCCTCGTCGCGGACGGACTCCTGGTCCGCATGGACGCGCACTCCGTCCGTCTCCCCGAGCCTGTCCTCCTCGCCTTCCGCGGGCGCACCCCGCGCGTCCACCCGCTTACCGCCCCGCCGGAGCCGGAGGCAGACCAGACGACCGTGGACCGCGACGCCACCGCCGCGGGCCTGGAAGCCGTGCGGCAGGCGCGCCAGCTGCTCACCCGCCTGCTGCGCACACCCGCGCCGCTGAACAAGGACGGCTCCGTGGGCGTGCGCACCCTCGCTGCGCTGACCAAGGAGCTAGGGTTCGACCCCGGCCTCACCATCACCGTCGGCGAGGCCGCCGGCCTCATCGGGCGCGGCCCGGTCGACGACTCCCGCACCGGCGCGGACGACACGAACGCGCTCGCCGCCACCAAGGACGCGTTGAGCTGGCTCGACGCGCCGATCTCGGACCAGTGGGCGATCCTCCTCGCCGGCTGGCTCGCCTCCCCGTGGCGCCTTGACCAGGGCCGCCTGCTCAGCACCGAGTCGCGCCAGCCGGACCTGCGGCGCACCCGCGAGGTCATCGCTCGCCACGGCGGCGACATGGAGCAGCTCCTCTTCCACGCCCCGCTCGAGACCGCGGGGCTGCGCCCGGAATTCGTCGCTCAGCTCGCCGAAGAGGCGCGCACATTCGGCGCCCTCGCCCCCACCCCGTCCACGCCGCTGCGGGTTCTGCTCACGCGCGGCGACGTCGCCGCGGCCACCCGCGAGCTGGTCCCCGCGGAAATCGACGCCGTCATCGCCCAGGCGGACCTCACCATCCTCGCGCCTGGCCCCCTCCCACCGGCGATGGCGTCCATGCTCGAATCCTTCGCCCAGCTCGAGTCCCCCGGCCTGGCCAGCGTTTGGCGCGTCAGCGACGCCTCCGTGCGCCGCGCCCTCGACGCCGGACGTACCGCCGAGGAGCTCAAGGCATGGCTCGAGGACCACGCCCTCGGAGAGGTTCCGCAGGGGTTGGGCTTTTTGCTTGACGACGTCGCGCGCACCCACGGTGCCGTCCGCGCAGGCTCCGCGCTGAGCTACCTGCGCAGCGAGGACCCGGCTGCGCTCGCGGCCGCCGCGCAGCACGCGCCGCTGCGTATCCTCGCCCCCACCGTCGCCGTCTCCCAGCTCCCGCTGCCGCAGCTGATCGCCCGGCTTCGCGACGCCGGCCTGCAACCGGCCGCCGAAGACGCCGACGGCGCCACCATCGACCTCGCCCCGGAACCGGCGCTGGTGCGTGCGACACCTGCAACGTTGGCGCGCGACTACCAGATCGACGAGGGCCGCGTGGAGCAGCTCGTCGGGGCGCTGACTGCGGGGGCGAAGGTGGCGTCGACAAACGACAAGGAGGCCCCCGCAGAGGTGCTGCGCGCGGCGGCGCGCGGCCGGCGCCACGTGCGCGTGACCTACTTCTCCGGTGCCGGCGAGCAGCGCCAACTCGCGGCGCTGCCGCTCTCGGTGCGGGAGGGGCGGGCCGACCTGCTCGACGAGGCGACCGACAAGGTCGTCCGCCTCCCCATCGCCCGCGTGGCCGGGGTGGAGCTGGCCTAGCCCCTTACGGGAGCAGCGTGTCCAGGTTCACGCCCGGGATCAGGCCCTGCTGCGCGGCCCAAGCACCGCCACCCAGGATTGCGAGCAGGCCGGCCAGCACGCCCAGCGCGATGGCCAGGGTGTTGTCGGAGGAGCCGCCCTCCTGCGGGTCCTGATCGCCCTTGCCCTGATCAGCCTGGCCTGCATCGTCGGCAGCGCGGGTCAGGGTGAACTCGTCGACGCGGTCGCCGGTGTTGTACGCAAACGTGGAAACCTTCAGACCCTCCGGGGTGACCTCAACGTTGGTGTAGTTGGGCACCTCCTGCTGGTTCCACAGCGCGGTGTAATCGCGGATGGTCTTTTCCTTGACCGTCTGGTCGAAGTTTTCCTTGGTGTCCTCGTCGCGCTCGCCCGTCTTGAAGTCGAAGAACTGGTAGTACTTCGAACCGGAGCCGGAGTTGGTGGTGATGTACTGGACCTCGCCCGGCTTCTTCGCCAGGGTCTCGCCGATCTTCGCCTCGCGGCCGGAGTCAACCGGAGTGTAGCCGTTCATGAGGTGGGAGCGGGCGTAGATGTGGTCGTGGCCGCCGAGCACCAGGTCAACGTCCAGCTCGGAGAGCACCGGCGTCATGCGCTCGCGCCAGTACATGATGCCGCGGTCCTCCTGGTGGTACGCCTGGGAGAAGGTGGAGTGGTGGTAGGTCACGATGACCCAGTCCTTGTCCTTGCCCTGCTCCTTGACGGTGCGGCGCAGGAAGTCAATGTCGTCGTCCAGGTCCTCCCAGTCGTTGGAGTCCAGGGAGATGATCAGCGCGTTGTTGTGGGTGAACCAGTAGTTCTCGTCCTCCTGGTTGGGCAGGTTGTACATCGCCTCGTAGCTCGGCGCGTAGTAGTTGTCGTGGTTGCCCATGTTCACGGCGGTGCGGTAGGCGCGCAGCTCGTCCGGGGAGATGAAGGCCTCGTGCTCGTGCAGCGCGGAGTGGTTCGCCTGGTCGCCCGCGGAGAGGATGAAGGAGGTGTCCGGGAACTGCTTCGTAGCCTTGGTGACGTTGTCGTCCCAGCCCTTGGTCTGCGCCTTGAGGTCCTTGGTGGAGTACAGCTGCACGTCGCCGAAGAGGAGGAAGTTCCACTTCTCGGTGTCGGCCTTGTCCGTCTTGAAGGTGTAGGTGTCGGACCAACCGTCCTGCTCGCTGCCCACGCGGTAGGAGTAGGAGGTGCCCGGCTTCAGGCCGGAGATGGTCGCCTTGTGCTCGGCGATGGTGTTGAAGACCGGCTCAACCTCGGGGTTCTTCAGTTTGCCTTCGGTGAGGGAGACGACGGAGTCCTTGGAGGTAGCGTCCACGACCTCGCCCTTAGCCACGTCGGCGCCCTCCGGCGCGAACTGCACAGACTGGCCGGTGATTCCCTTCTGGGTCACCCAGTTGAGCATGGCCTCGTTCTCGTTGCCGCCCACCTGCAGGATTACGCCCTCCGGAGACTTCTCCGGCAGCGTGAACGGGCTGTGGAAGTTGTCGGCGATGTACTCGTTGGTCACCTCGCGCTGCTCAGCGGAAGCGGCGGGGACGAGGATGCCGGAGACGGTAACAGCTGCGGCGGTGGCGAGTGCGAGCGAACGGGAACGCATCACGGTGAAGCTCCTTCAATGCGGGGGTTTCAGATGACTGACAGTCAGCCATTGAGGTTGACGCACTCTAAATTAAGGCAGCTCCCAGACCACGGCCACCGGTATGGTGTGGTCCCGGTCACAGTGGCGTCGATAAGCTAACGGCTCACGCGCTCCAGCAGCTCGAGGACGTGGTGGTAATCCTCGCCCGTCGCGCTGGTCAGGCCAAGCTCGCAGGTGCGGTTCGACGACGCGTGGTGCCGCGCGCCGAGCTGCTCCACCTCGCGGGCCTCGCGCTTGGTGGCCGACTCGGTCAGCTCCGGGTGCAGCATGCCGCGGTCGCCCGCGTAGCCGCAGCAGTTCCAGTCCGCGGGCACATGCACGTGCTCCGCCGCGTGCTCCGCAACTGCCACCAGCTGCTCGTTGATGCCCAAGTGCGTCGAGGAACAGGTGGGGTGCAGCGTCACCGAATCCAGCTTCTGCGGCACGGTGAGCTTGTCCACGACGTGCTGCTCCACGAACTCGATCGCGTCGAGGACGGTGATGCCCACCTTCTCCGCCATACCCTGGAAGCCCTGGGTGCACGACGACGCATCCACAACCACCGGGAGCCGTCCGCCGTCGGTCGCTGCCATGAGCGCTTCCTGGGCGCGTTGCTCCATCACGTCGTGTCCCTTGGCCATGCCCTTGGAGGACCACGGGGTGCCGCAGCACAGCGCGTCGATCTCCTCCGGGACGATGAGCGCCAGCCCGGCGCGCTCCACCAGGCGGGCGAACGCCTCCGAGGCGCCCACGCCGTCGCCCTGCGGGCCGAACATGGAGTTCACGCAGGCCGGGACGAAGACGCCAACCGGCTCCGCAAACTTGCTGCCAATGCGCTCGCCGAACGCCTTCGAGCGGGTCCGGCCGCCCTTGGACAGCTCGGGACGGTACTCGGGCACGGTGTCCTCGCCGACCAGCGCGCGGGCGACGTCCGTCACCTTCTACACCAGGCCGGTCGGCATGTAGTGCGCGCCGGTCAGCGCGACGGAGGCCACTTTGTTCGCCGGCGCCCACGCCTTCGCGGCCGCGGCCCAGCCCTCGTTCTCCAGCGTCGTGGCCTGCTCGCGGCGCAGGGACTTGATGAACTTGCCGGTATCAATGCCCACCGGGCAGGCGGTGACGCACATCGAATCCACCGCGCACGTGTCAATGCCCTGGTACTGGTAGGCCTTGTCCAGTTCGCGAACGGTGTCCATGTCGCCGTCGAGGAGCGCCTGGGCGCGAGCGCGACGCACGACGATGCGCTGGCGCGGAGTCATGGTCAGGTCGCGCGACGGGCACACCGGCTCGCAGTAACCACACTCGACGCAGCTGTCGATGGCGTCTTCGACCGTGGCGGACAGCTTCATGTTGTGGAGGTGCTCCTCCGGGTCATCGGTGATGATGACGCCCGGGTTCATCGTGTTGTGCGGGTCGACCGCGCGCTTGAGCTACACCATGACGTCGTAGACCTCGTCGCCGTACTGGCGGCGCACGAAAGGCGCCATCACGCGCCCGGTGCCGTGCTCGGCCTTCAGGTTGCCGTCCGCGCCGAGGATCAGGTCCACGAGTGCGTCGTTAAAGCCGTTGTAGCGGGTGAGGTTCTCCTCGCCCTCGAAACGGTCCGTGATGAGGAAGTGGATGTTGCCGTCCTTGGCGTGGCCGAAGATGACGGCGTCGTCGTACCCGTATTGGTCAAACATCACCTGCAGGCCGGAGCACGTGTCGGCCAGGTCTCCGACCGGGACAACGACGTCCTCCAGCAGCGCGGTCGTGCCGGACGGGCGCGCCTCGGCCACCTGGGCGTAGAGGCCTTTTCGGAACGCCCACGCCTTCGCCGCCGCCGACGCGTCGGTGGAAAACACTGCGGGGTTCTGCAGGTCCAGGTTGCGCAGGATCTCGGCGCCCTCCTTTTCGCGGGCGCGCAGCTCCTCTTCGTCGTCAGCGTGGTACTCGATGAGCAGCGCGGCCTGGCCGTCCACGTCAAAGCCGGTGATCTCCTGTGGGACGGACGCGAAGCTGCGCCCCACCTCGATGGAGTGCGAGTCCATAAGCTCCAGCGTGGCCGCCTTGGAGGCGAACAGGTCCGGCAGGCTGCGCGTCGCGGCGTCGATGCTCTTAAACACCGCCACCGACGTCGTCTTCACCTTCGGCACCGGTACCGTGCGCAGCACCGCCTCGGCGATAAACGCCAGCGTGCCCTCGGAACCGATAAGCAGGTGCTCGAATACCTTCACCGGTTCCTCGAAGTCCAGGAAGGCGTTGACGCCGTAGCCCATCGTGTTCTTCAGCGCGAAGTGACGCTGAATCTTCGCCACGGATTCCGGGTTCTCGCGCACGCGCCGCTGCAGGCGCACGATGGTGTCAAAGATGTCCGGTTCCTGCTCGCGGAACTGCCGGGACGCGTCCGCATCGGCGGTGTTGATCATGGTGCCCGACGGCAGGACGAACGTCATCGACTCCAGCGTGCGGTACGTATTGAACGTGGTGCCGCAGGCCATACCGGAAGAATTGTTCGCAATCACGCCGCCCATCGTCGCGGCGAACTCGCTGGCCGGGTCGGGGCCGATCTTGGTGCCGTAGAAGGCCAGCCGGTTGTTCACCGAACGCACCGTGGCCCCGGGCTGCACGCGGACCCGGGCGCCACTATCTAGGACTTCGATGTCGCGGAAGTGCTTGCGGACGTCGACAAGCATGCCCTCGCCCCCGCCCTGGCCCGAGAGCGACGAGCCGCCCGAGCGCAGTACGACGGGCACCCCGGTGCGACGGCTGGCGCGAAAGACGGCGGCGACGTCCGCTGCGCTGCGCGCCTGGATCACCGCCCGCGGGGTGTAGAGGTAGTGCGACGCGTCGTTGGCGTACTTGACGCGGTCGATGAGCCGCGTGCTCACCGTCTCCGCGGTACCGATCTCAGCCGCGAGTGCGGCGGTGAGCGCAGTTGAAGATACCGCGCCCGTTTGGTGATTCGAAACAGATTCTTTGCCGGAAGTGATGACCGTCATACCGTTCGAGCCTAGTGCGTCCGAGGCGGGCGGTGGTGGTTTTTTGATGAACGGAAGAACAAAAACCCGCCACCCCGCGCCTCCGGGACTCCGACGCGGACGACGGAATGCTCCCCGCAGCCAGCCGGTTACACTACTCAGCAGCTCAAATCCCGGCCCAGAAAGGATCCCCATGCCGCTCGGAGACGGCCCGCTTATCGTCCAATCGGACAACACGGTCCTGCTCGAGGTTTCACACCCGGACGCGCCGAAGGCCCGCGCCGCGCTCGCCCCGTTCGCCGAGCTTGAGCGCGCGCCCGAGCACATTCACACCTACCGGATCACCCCGCTCGCGCTGTGGAACGCGCGCGCCGCCGGCTTCGACGCCGAGCAGGCCGTGGACACGCTCGAGCGGTACTCGCGCTTCCCCGTCCCGCAGCCGTTGCTCATCAGCGTCGCGGAGACGATGGCGCGCTACGGCCGCCTCAAGCTCTTCCAACACCCCGCCCACGGCCTCGTCCTCGAGGCGGATGAGCCCGCGCTGCTCACCGAGGTCACCCGCAGTAAAAAGGTTCGCCCGCTCATCGGCTCGCTTATCGACGCCACCTCCGTCCCCGTCCACCCGTCCGCCCGCGGCCAGATCAAACAGGAACTGACCAAGCTCGGGTGGCCCGTCGAGGACCTCGCCGGCTACGTCGACGGCGAATCGCACCCGATCCAGCTCAACCAGGACGGCTGGGCCTTGCGCGACTACCAGCAGTACGCCACCGAATCCTTCTGGGAAGGCGGCTCCGGCGTGGTCGTCCTGCCCTGCGGCGCTGGCAAAACGATCGTGGGCGCGGCCTCCATGGCGCAGGCGCAGACCACCACGCTGATCCTGGTGACCAACACCGTGGCCGGCCGCCAATGGCGCGACGAACTCCTGCGACGCACCTCGCTGACCCCAAACGAGATCGGCGAGTACTCCGGCGAGAAGAAGGAGATCCGCCCCGTCACGATCGCCACGTATCAGGTCGTGACCCGCAAGACCAAGGGCGAATACCGCGCCCTCGAGCTCTTCGACTCCCGCGACTGGGGCCTCATCATTTACGACGAAGTCCACCTTCTCCCCGCCCCCGTCTTCCGCATGGCCGCTGACCTGCAGTCGCGCCGCCGCCTCGGGCTGACCGCCACGCTCGTACGCGAGGACGGCCGCGAAGACGACGTCTTCTCCCTCATCGGCCCGAAGCGCTACGACGCACCGTGGAAGGAGCTGGAGATGGCCGGCTACATCGCCACCGCTGAATGCGTCGAGGTACGCACCGCCCTCACGCAGGAGGAGCGCCTCACCTACGCCACCGCGGAGACCCGGGAGCGGTACCGGCTCGCGGCGTGTTCGAAGGGGAAGCTGGGGGCCGTCGATAAGCTGCTTGCTCAGCACGAGGGCCAGCAAACGCTCATCATCGGGGCCTACGTGGACCAGCTTGAGGAGCTCGCTGCGCGCATCGACGCGCCGCTCGTGGACGGCAAGACGAGCACGAAGCAGCGCGAGCAGACGTTTCAGGCCTTCCGCGACGGCGAAGTATCCACGCTCGTGGTGTCCAAGGTGGCGAACTTCTCCATCGACCTGCCGGAGGCGGCCGTTGCAATCCAGGTCTCCGGCACGTTCGGCTCGCGCCAGGAGGAGGCACAGCGGCTCGGCCGGCTGCTCCGCCCCAAGCACGACGGCACCGAGGCCGTCTTTTACACCGTGGTCGCGCGCGACACACTCGACGCCGAGTACGCGGTACACCGCCAACGCTTCCTCGCCGAGCAGGGCTATGCCTACAGATTGGTCGACGCCGCCGACCTATAGACTGGTCGCCCATGAGCACGTTTCACTTCGACGTTGACGAGGAATATGCCAAGCAGCACAACGAACTGCTCCGCGACACCAAGAGCATGGTGCTCTCCGGCATCGCGCTCTTCGTCCTCAGTATCGCCGGCGGCATCGCCGCGTGGATCTTCATCGACCCGACGTCGCCGTGGCGCCTCCTCGGCTCCGTCGGCCTGATCCTGTTTGGCGTCATGATGCTCATCGTCGCACTCATGTTGCCGAAGTCAGTGGGCAAGACGCAGACGCTTTACGACGCCCACCCGCTCGCCCCCGCCATCATCACCGAAAATGTCGGGACGACCCTCACCTTGACCGCGCTGGTGAACATGAACGCCTCCGACCGCGGCCCCGCCCGCTGGGCACTCACGTCCCGCGTGGTCAAGCGCATCCCCAACACCCACGACACGGTGGGCACGAAGGTCCCCGTCGTCGCCGTTGGCGGCCAGCGCTCCACCCGCGACAAGAACACCTGGCAGGTCATCACCCCGATGCCCATCGCCTGGGCCACCCCCGATACCAAGGAAATATCGCGCGCACGCGCCGAGATCCCGCAGGACCAGTGGCAGCGCCTGGAGAAGGCGCGCAAGGACTCCGAGCTGGTCACTGCCGTGAAGAACACCCTCGTGGAACTCTAGCGAGCTCTTCGCCGCCCCGAACGCACAACGCCTGCCTTCCTTGAGTGAAGGTGGGCGTTTGGAGTTCAGTCCTCTTGAGTAAGACAAAGTTATCAGCGGATCGGGGGTTGCCCAAGGGACAGCCATTCCTGATGTCGGGTGGGCTTTCTGCACCGTCATAGGAGCCACTATCACCGGGGCAACAGTAGCCCCGAGCCACCACAAGAAATGCAATAATGGCATAAAGGTCCATGACACGTGGTGCAGATCGGTTCGCGGCAGCGCGTGTACTTAACGATCAAGTACAGGGGGACTCATGAACGGGCACAAAATTTCTCCCAATGCGATTGTCGTTGCACTATTCGGGCTGGCAATCTCGAGTTATGTCGCCATCACAAACAAGTCGATCCTCGGATTCATCATCCTCATGCTGCTCACCATAGTTGCAGCTGTACTGGTTAATCGCGTCAAAAACAGTCATCAAGAATAACCAGGAAGTAAAGTCGTCTGCCCGACGCTGCCCCGACTTCTACTCTGCGGTGGCGGGGTGTTCGCCGGCTCGGGGTGGCCTTCGTCTGGCTCGGTGTTTCGGTGGGGTGTGGTGTCGGGTGTTTGACGAGAAGACCGTGTGTTTGATGGCCGCTGTGTGTGTTTGACGAGAAGGGGGTGACGAATTCACGGACCTCGGGGACCGCGGACAAATAGTTGGAGTGTCCCCGGGGGCGGAGAGGGTTTCTGATGTCCGCGCATTTTCCCCGTGAGATCCGGGAGCAAGCAGTTGATAAGTTTCTTGACGGCATGCCGTACAAGCGCA